>JBLMWU010000230.1:0-42854 GCA_050257395.1 Gemmatimonadota bacterium
TTCCTGGACCTGATCCAGGAGGGCAACCTGGGCCTGATCCGGGCGGTGGAGAAGTTCGACTACACCAAGGGCTACAAGTTCTCCACGTACGCCACCTGGTGGATCCGGCAGGCCATCACCCGCGCCATCGCCGACCAGGCGCGGACCATCCGGATCCCGGTGCACATGGTGGAGACCATCAACAAGATGGCGCGGGTACAGCGCCAGCTGCACCAGTCGCTGGGCCGCGAGGCCAGCCCGGCCGAGATCGGCGCCGAGATGGGGCTGAGTCCCGAGCGCGTCGCGGAGATCCAGCGGATCGCCCAGGAGCCGGTGTCGCTGCAGTCGCCCATCGGTGAGGAAGACTCCGACCTCGGTGACTTCATCGAGGACACCGACGCCGTGGTGCCCATGGAGGCGGCCGCGTTCATCATGCTCCAGGACCAGCTGGAGGAGATCCTGCACACCCTGTCCGGCCGCGAGCAGAAGATCATCCAGCTCCGGTTCGGGCTCACCGACGGGCACCCGCGGACGCTGGAGGAGGTCGGCCGGGAGTTTGGCGTCACCCGGGAGCGGATCCGGCAGATCGAATCCAAGACGCTGGCCAAGCTGCGCCACCCCAGCCGCGCCCAGCTGCTGCGGGAGTACCTCGGCTGACGCCAGCGTGATCAGGGCCCCGGTGCTGACAGCACCGGGGCCCTGATCATGTGCGGGCAGGGACGGAAGGCTACGGCCGCGAGCGGTTGGGCGAGCCCGCGTAGGACTGCCCATCCGGGCTCGGGGTGCCCGCGCTGTGTGACCCGCCCTGCCGCGAGCCGGGCAGCTTGTCGCTGATCCGGCTGCGGGCCGAACCGGCCATCTTGGGCACCCGCTCGGCGACCCTGTCCTTGGCGGTCCGGGCCAGCCCGGTCGCCTGCTCCTGGGCCGCCGCAGCCGCCTGCTGCACGGCCGGGCTGTCCGCGGCCTTGCGGGCCAGCCGCATCAGCTGCTCGTAGCGTTCCCGCCCCGCTCTCGCCCCCAGCACGAAGCCGACGGCGAGGCCGGTCGCGAAGATGATCCGGCGCATCTCTGGCACCTCTCCCACCCAGTCGAGTGACTCTCTGGTGTTGACATCCCCCTGAAGAGCAGGCGTACTCCTGATGACGCCCGGCGGTGCCGGCGCGCCCGTGCTTGCGGGGCAGGCCCCGCGGCGCGGTGGCGGACCGGGAATGCCCGCGGGTGCGCTACCCTTATCCCCGCCGCAGTGTTGGGCACAGGAAGCCCGGTTCGCCCGGGACCGGGCCCGGCCTGCGGACGAAAAAGCTCAGCGACAATCGATCTGGGGTAGCTCAATCGGCAGAGCAACCGGCTGTTAACCGGTTGGTTGGGAGTTCGAGTCTCCCCCCCAGAGCTAGCAGGCGCGATCGCCCAGAGCACCGCCAGCAGGAGCGGCAGCGACTGCCCCCTATCGCGGGGGTGTTGTGATCTCGCAGGAGACCGGGGACGCCGTGCACCCTTCGTGGTCACGGCGTTCTGCTTTCCCGGGCGACGGGGACGGCCTGCTCCTGGCTGGCCTGCTGCTGGCCGTACACCGTGAGCGTGACTGACGCGGCGAGGACGGCCGCGCCGGCCAGGCCCGCGGGGCCCAGCCGGTCGCCCAGCACCACCGCTGCCAGCAAGGCGCCGGTGAGCGGTTCCAGCAGGGTCAGCAGCGCGGCGGTGCCCGGGGTGGCGGTGCGCAGCCCGCGGAAGTACAGCGTGTAGGCCGCGGCGGTGGGGCCGGTGCCCAGCGCGATCAGCAGGCCGATGGACGCGGGACCGGGCCGGAAACCGGCGCCGGTGGTGACCGCCGCCAGCGGCAGCAGCGCCAGGCCGCCCACCGTGAACCCGAAGCCGGTCACGGTCAGCTCGTCCAGGCCGGGGACCGGCCGGGCGCCGATCAGGGTGAGGGTGGCGAACCCCGCGGCCGCCAGCACCGCCAGCCCGGCGCTGGCGAGCACCGCGGTCTCGGTGAACCCGCCCGCGGGCACGCCCGCCAGCAGGCCGAGGCCGGCCAGCGCGAGGCAGGTGCTGGCCGCCGCGAGCGGGCCGATTCGGCGCCGCCCGGCCACCCGGTCCGCCGCCTGCACGATGACCGGGGCGCTGCCGATGGTGATGAGGGTGGCCAGGCTGACCGAGGTGAGCGAGACCGCCATGAAGTAGCAGCTCTGGAACAGCGCGGCGAGCAGGCCGACGACGGCGATGCGCCGCCAGGCCCGGCGGCCCCGCGGCCAGCGCCGGCGGGCCGCGGTGAGCACGGCCACGATCAGGATGCCGCCGGCCGTGAGCCGGTAGGCGGCCACCGAGAGAGCGGAAAGGCCGGTGTCCCGGCCCAGCAGGCTGCCGATGAGGCCGCCGGTGCCCCACAGCAGCCCGGACATGATCAGGAAGAGCAGACCCGCGCCGGCCCGGCTGCGGGCAGCCGGGGACGCGGTGGTGACGACGGGCATGAGGAATCGCTCCTGCGACGAGAAGGGAACGGTCGCGGAAGCGGGGCGAGCCAGGCTCACCCGGAGGGAGAAGAACGCGTCAGCCAGTCCGGCCCGGCGCGTGCTCGGCTGCGGCCCCGCTCAGGAGCGGGGCGGCGGGGTGATGGGGAAGAGCCGGTGCACGGGCAGCATCCTACCGGGCTGGGCCGCGGCGGGCGGGCCGGGTCAGCCCGCCAGCTGGTCGGCGGCGGCGAGCATCTGGCGGGCGACCGGCTGCAGGCCGACCTGGGTGCCCAGCAGGCCGGTGGAGACCCGCTCCACCGCACCCCACTCCCAGATCGCCCGCGCGTCCAGGCCGGTGCGGGCGGCCAGGTGGCGGGCCCGGTCCCAGGGGTCGCCGTGCAGCAGCTCGATGGGGTCCTCGCGCATCAGGATGCCCAGGTCGTATTCGGCCTCGGCGAGCAGCCCGTCCGGGTCGACCAGCTTGAATCCGCCCGGCGCCTGCAGCGTGTTCCACTCCTGCACGTCGCCGTGGACCAGCACGGCGCGCTCGTCGTCGTGCGCGGCGATCCGCCGCTCCGCGCAGGCCAGCGCGTAGCTCACCGCCCGCTCCGAGCACGGCCGCCCGAGCAGCTCCCAGGTTTTCATGATGAAGTCCATCAGCCAGCGGCCCTTGTCCGCCCCGGTGGGCAGGCCGCAGCCGGGGGCCGGCCGCCACACGGCGGCGGCCGTGGCGCACAGGATTTCGTGCCGCCGGCCGATCGGCAGGCCGAGGTCGTGCAGGGACGGGCCGAGCCGCTCCAGCAGCAGCGCGCCCCGCGCGGCGTCCGCCCGCAGCAGCCGCACGAGGCCCTCGCCGCCGGCCAGCCGCAGCACCGTGATCTCGTGCCGGGCCGCCCCGCTGGGCCGCGGCACGGCCAGCTTCAGCACCGCGGGCGTGCCGTCGCTCAGCGTGGCCCGCGCGACGAACGCCTCGGTCGCGTCCGGGTACGGCTGCCCGGCAGCGAACGACCACTCCTGTTCCAGGGCCGCGACGAGCCCGGGCAGCCCGGCGAGCCACGTCCCGGCCCCGTGGGCCAGCGCCTTGCTGCGGACCACCAGCGGCACGCGGACCTCGCTCACCCGTGCGACGCTAGCGGCGCGCACCCAGGCCCGCACCCGGTTAACCGCCCGGGCAGGCTGACCAGGGACTGTGCCGGCGTTTGGGCGGCAGCGGCAGCCGGGCATGGTTGGTGTCGACGGCGCCTTCCCGGCCCGGTGTTCGCATGACGAATCCGGTCACGGGAGCCGGCCGGAAAGCATTGACAGCGGGTCCGGCGTGCGCTGAGGTTCGTATCGTGAACCGCCGTGCGCAAACGCTGCCTCTCGGGTGGCGCGGGGCCGGCACCGTGAATCACCGCCAGCCCTCCCGCCGCGGTGAGGGCTCCAAGGAGAGGTGCACCACATGAGCGCTTGGAACGCGATGACCTTTGAGGGGAAGGACACCATCCTCCGGGTCGTCCGGGAAGAAGCGGAGCGCATGTTCGCGATGGCCGAGGCACCGGGCGCCTGGGAGGCCCCCACCGCGTGCGAGAACTGGCAGGTGCGCGACGTGATCGGCCACCTGGTCGACACGACCGAGGGCTACTTCAAGGCATTCGAGATCGCGCGTTCCGGCTCCGGGCGGGACGCGTTCGGGCTGGCCGTCATGCACGAGCGGGCGGGGGAGGCGGGCAAGTCCTTCCGCGACATCCCGCAGGCCGAGATGATGGCGCGGATCCGCAAGGACCTCGACCAGATGATGAGCATCCTGGAGCCGCTCACCGAGGACGAGTGGACGGGTCTGCTCGTCCCGCACACCTACATGGGCCCGGTGCCGGCGTTCATCTACGCGGCGGGCCAGCTGATGGACTACGGCGTGCACTCCTGGGACATCCGGGAGGGCTCCGGCCGGGCGCACGCGCTGCCGGCCGACGCGGCCGACCTGCTGGTGCCGTTCATGTTCATCATCTGGCAGTCCACCATCAAGCCGGACGCCGACACCTCGCCGTTCACCATCGGGATCACCGTCACCGGCCGCAACGCCGGCAGCTACCGGGTCAGCGTCTCGCCCGAGGGCATGACCTACGAGCCCGGTGACGTCGGCGACCTGCCCGCGGTCATCGAATTCGACGCCGGCGGCCTGGTGCTCACCGCGTTCGGCCGGATCAATGGCGGGAACGCGCGCGGCGACCTGGCACTGGCCGAGCGCTTCCTGAACCTCTTCTACCGGATCTGAAGGCCTGTCCCCTGGCCGGGAGTCGCTTCCGGCTGGGGGCGGGTGGGGTGGGGCACCCCTGCGCTCCGGTCGCTGCGCTCGCTCTTTATACGCTCCGGGCTGCCCCACCCCACCCGCTGGCTCAGCCGGAGCCGGCGCCGGGTCACGCCTCGGCGTCCCATTCGGCGCTGGTGCGTTCCTGCGGGAGGCGGTGCTTGGCGACGCGGGCGGTCGGGGTCCGCGGGAGTTCGGCGATGAGCTCCCAGTAGCGCGGCACCTTGTAGGCCGCGAGCAGGCCAGCCGCGTGCGCCCGCAGCTCGCCGAAGTCGGGAGTGGCGTCCGGGGCGGGCACGACGAACGCTTTCACCTCGTCCTCGGACAGCTCCGAGGGGACGCCCACGACGGCGCATTCGAGCACGGATGGATGGCTGGCGACGGCTTCCTCGACCTCGGCGGGGGAGAGGTTCTCGCCGCGGCGGCGGAGGACCTCCTTCTTGCGGGCGACGAACGTGTACACGCCGCCGGCGTCCCGGGTGATCAGGTCGCCGGTGTGCAGCCAGCCCTCGGGCGTGATCACCTGCGCGGTCTCCTCCGGCATGCCCCAGTAGCCGGGGGTGATGACCGGGTTGCGCAGCAGCAGCTCGCCGGTCTCGCCGGGCGGCAGGTCGTTGCCCTCCTCGTCGATGATCCGGGCCTCGTTGATGGTGCCCAGCGTGGGGTGCTGGCGGACGGTGCCGAGGGTGCCGTACGGGCGGGACCCGCGCGGCCAGATCAGCCCGTACGGGCTCTCGGACATCGCGTAGCCCACCACGATCCGCAGCCCGAACCGCCGTTCGATCTCCTCCTGCCGCTCGCGTGCCGGGGCTGGGCCGGTGTAGCACAGCCGCAGCGGGGTGTCCGCGTCGTCCGGGCGCTCCGGCTGGCGCATGAGGATCTCCAGCATCGCGCCGATGGCGTTGAACTCCGTCGCCCCGTGCTGGCGCGCCGAGTCCAGGAACGTGCTGGCGGAGAAGCGGGGGAGCAGGATCAGCCCGGCGCCGCAGGCCAGCGAGCCCATCACCGAGTAGGCGGGGGCGTTGATGTGGAACAGCGGCAGCGAGGTCATGAGCCGGTCTTCAGAGGTCAGGCCCATCCAGAACGGGAACCCCTCGCCTGCCAGGGTGTAGGCCCGGTGGGTCTGCTGGACGAGCTTGGACCGGCCGGTCGTGCCGGAGGTCGGGATGAGCACCGCCACGTCGTCCGGTCCGGCCGCGGCGGCCGGGGCGGGACCGCCAGCGCGGGCCGGCGTGCCCGGCCAGCCCGCGGTCAGCTCCCCGGCGTCCAGCACGCCGAGCTCCAGGCCGCCGGCGATGCCCGCCTCGGCGATCAGGGCGGCCAGCCCGGCGTCGCTGATCAGCGCCCGCGGCCTGGTCTGGTGCGCCAGCCCGGCCAGCTCGGCCGGGGCGCTGCGCGGGTTCGCCGCCACCATCACCGCCCCCAGGGAGGCGAGCGCGAGCCAGCACAGCAGGTACGGGGCGGTCGTGCGGGCGGTGACCAGGACCAGGTCGCCGCGGCGGACCCCGGCGCCGGCCAGCGCGCCGGCGGTGAGGCGGACCCGGGCGGCCGCGCCCGCGAAGGTCAGCGTGCCGTCATCGGTGCGGATCCAGATGCCGTCCGGATCGCGTCCGGCCGCCTCGGAGAGCAGGTCCGGGATCGTGCGGAAGGGGGCGGTCATGGTCTGGACGATACGTTCCGTGCTTCCTGGGGCCCTGGGGGCGTAAGGCCGCGCCGGAGCACCTCCAGCATGTCGTCGAGCACGTCGTCGGAGACCCGGCCGCCCGCGGTCCAGTCCGCCCACCGCATCCCGATGAAGTTGCCGATCCCCGTGTAGATGTAGGCGATGACCTCCGGGTCGTAGCGGGCGTCCACGTCCCCGGCCAGCTGCGCGTGCCGCACCCCGCGCGCGTAGCCGCGGGCCAGGTGCTCGTAGTACTCGCGGAACAGGCCGGGATCCACGAACTCGGACTCGCGCACGATCCGGTCCATCCACGGGCGCTGCGAGAGCATGTCGAAGAACGCGCGGAAGCTGGCCCGCTCCCGGTCCCGCTGGTCATCGCCGGCCTGCTCCAGCGCGGTCTTCATGGCCAGCCGCAGGTCGGCGTTGAGCTGCCGGACCACGGCCGCGAAGATCTCTTCCTTGGACCCGAAGTGGGCGTAGAAGCTGCCGGTCGCGATGCCCGCCCGGGCGCAGATCTCTGCCACCGTGGTCCGCCGGTAGCTGCGCTCCCCGAACAGCTCCTCGGCCGCGGTGAGCAGCCGCTGCGCCGGAGGGCGGGCCGGCCCGGCCGGGGCCCGCCGGTTCACTGCCAGAGTCACCTGCCCCCGCTCCCGTCCTGACTGTGCTGACGCTGCCCAGGGCTGGCCTGCCCTGCCACCGCGGGGCAGGCCAGCACCTGTGCGAATGCTAGCGGCCGCCGGCCGCCGGCCCGGTGCCGGCCGCCAGGCACGACGCGCCAGCGGTCACGGCATGCCGCTGGACGGCGCGGTCTGCTGGGAGCCGCTGTAGGTCGTCACCGCGCCGGTGGGGCTGGTGTCGGTGACGTACACCGGGCCCTGCTGGGTGATCACGCCCTTGCTGATCATGCCGATGAAGGCGCCGGTGATGCCGGCGTGGTTGCTGGCCGAGTAGGCGTACGGCGCCACCGCCGCGCCCTGCGGGAGCCCGGCGTTGATCGCGCTCACCAGGCTCGCCCGGGTCGGGTTCTTGCCCGCCTTGAGCATGGCCTGCACGAAGGTGTAACCGACCGCCTCGCCGTAGAGCACGTTGCCGTCGAACGGGGCCTTCGCGTCATAGGTGTCGTGGATCTTCTTGAACAGCGCGATCCAGCTGTTCGAGGTGTCCCCGAGCGAGGGCAGATAGCCGTCGGTGATGATGCCCTGGGTGAGCGCGGAGCCGGACACGGTCTTGCCGGACTGCTTGGCGAACGCCTGCAGCAGCCCGCCCAGGGTGATCGGGTCGGAGCCGACGTTGCTGACCACCAGCTGCGGGTTGTACCCCAGCTTGAGGCTGGTCAGCTTGAGCAGGGCGGTGAAGGCCGGGATGGAGAACGAGACCACGACCTGCGCGCCCGCCGCCTTGAGCGCGGCCACCTGCGGGCCGACGTTGACGTTGGTCGGCACGTAGCTCTGCCTGCTGACGACCTGGGCCTTGGGGATCTCGTAGTCGAGGCCCTTGACGCCGTCCTGGCCGAACTCGTCGTTCTGGAAGAAGTAGCCGATCTTCTTGCCCGCGAAGTGCTGCTTGATGTAGGCGCCGAGGATCTTGCCCTCGCGGATGTAGTCGATCTGCCAGCCGAAGGTATACGGGTGCGCCGCGGTGTCGTTCCAGCACCCGCAGCCGGAGGCGACGAACACGTCAGGCACCTTGGAGGAGTTCAGGAAGTTCACCGCGGCCAGGTGGGTGGGCGTGCCCAGGCCGTCGAAGATGGCGAACACGTTGTCCTGCAGCACCAGCTGGTGGACGTCGGACACGGTCTTGGACGGGTCGTAGCCGTCGTCGAGGTAGGTGTACTTTATCTTGCGCCCGAACACGCCGCCATGCGCGTTCACGTACTGGAAGTACGCGTTGGACGCCGGGGCGATCTCGCTGTAGCCGGGCGCGGCCGGGCCGGTGAGCGGCTGGTGGCTGCCGATCAGGATCTGGTTCGCGGTGATGCCCGGGGCCGAGGCGGCCGAGCCGCCCCCGGAGGAGCTGCCGCCGCAGGCCGCGGCCAGCAGGGACAGCGCCGCTGCCGCGGCGATCATGGCCGGAAAGCGCACCCGGTGTGCTCTGTTCATGCGGTGCCTTCTTTCTGGTGCTGCTCACTGGCCGGCGGGCGCCGGCGCAGTTCATGCGGGGAACGGCCGAGGGCGCGCAGGCGGGCTGCGGCGGGCGCGGCGGGGCCGGCCAGGCGGCGGGCCGGGCGGGCCAGGCGGCGCAGGCCGCCCTGGATGCCGTCGGGGAAGAGGAGCATGACGAGGATGAGAACCACCCCGTAGGCGGCGATGGGGATGTTGGCCGCGACGGCGGTGGAGAAGCCGTGGCTGGTGGCCACGTCGGTGATGTACGTGGGCAGCAGGACGATGACCAGGCTGCCCCACAGCGCGCCCGCCAGGCTGCCCAGGCCGCCGATCACCGCGCCGGTCAGCAGCGCGATCGACAGGCTCAGGGTGAACGAGCCGGGCGAGACGAGGGTGGTGGTGATGGCCAGCATCGCGCCGGCCAGCCCGGCGCAGGCGGCGCTGACCACGAACGCCAGCACCCGCAGCCGGGCCACGTTGAGCCCGGCCAGGGCGGCGGCGACCTCATCGTCCCGGATCGCCCGCCAGCTGCGGCCGAGCCTGCTGCGGCCGAGGTTGGCGAGCGCCACCAGGGTGATGAGCGCGCACAGCACGCATACCCAGGCCTGCCAGCGGGTCAGCGGGAAGGCGGCCCCCAGGGCGGCGGGGGCGGTGACCGCGACGCTGAGCCCCTGGTCACCGCCGAGCACGCCGGCGAACCGGTCCGCCAGCGAGGGCAGGGCGACCGCCAGCATGAGGGTGGCGCCGGCCAGGTAGGGGCCGCGCAGCCGGGCCGCGGCCGCGCCCGCCGCCGCCCCGGCGGCCGCGGCGATGACCGCGCTGGCGGGCAGCACCGCCCACAGCGGCCAGCTCAGGTGCGCGATCAGCAGCGCGGCCGCGTACGCCCCGATCGCCATGAAGGCCCCGTGGCCGAGCGAGATCTGCCCGCTGAGCCCGATCAGCACGGTGAGGCCGGCGACGGCCACCACGTACACGGCGACCTCGGCCAGCTGGAAATCGCGGAACGGGCTGATCAGGCCGGTCAGGATGGCGATGGCCACCGCCGCCACGACGGCGGCCGCGGCGTGGCGCAGCAGGGTCATGGCTCACACCTGCCGGGTGGTGGTCGTGGTGAACAGCCCGGACGGCCGGAACATCAGCACGACGGTGAGCGCCGCCAGCCCGAAGATCGGGACCAGGTCCGAGCCGAGGTACCCGCCGACGTAGTTGAGCGCGACGCCCAGGATGAGCCCGCCGGCCACCGCCCCGGCCGGGCTGTCCAGCCCGCCCAGCACGGCCGCGGTGAAGCCGAGCACGAAGATCGAGTCCATGCTGCTCGGGTAGAGGAAGGTGGCCGGGGACACCAGCAGCCCGGCCAGCGCGCCGATCAGCCCGGCCAGCGCCCAGCCGAGGGTGAGCATCCGCCCGACCCGCACGCCCAGCAGCCGGGCGGCGCGGGCGTTGAACGCGGTGGCCCGCAGCCGCAGCCCGGCGGAGGTGTACCGGAACAGGGCGGCCAGCGCGAGCGCGGCGGCCAGCACCGCCCCGGCCACGAACAGGTCGTTGTTGGAGATGCCGAGCGGGAAGGAGCCCGCCCGCAGGCCGGTGATGGAGAAGGCGGCGGGGAACGAGCGGTACTGCCCGCCGTACACGATCCCGGCCAGCCCTTCCAGCAGCACCAGCAGCCCGATGGTGACCACCACCGCGTTCAGCGGCGGTTTGCTCTCGGCCGGCCGGATGACCGTCCGCTCGACCGCCGCGCCGAGCACCAGGCCGGCGGCCAGCGCCACCGCGAAGCCCAGCCAGTAGGAGCCAGTGTGGCTGATCACGGTCCAGGCGATGTAGGTGGTGAGCATCGCCATGGCGCCCTGCGCGTAGTTCAGGATGCGGGTGCCGCGCCAGATCAGCACCAGCGACAGCGCGATCGCCGCGTAGACCAGCCCGAAGCTGATCCCGCCGAGGGTGAACTGGACGAACTCCCGCACCGGCTGCCTCCCAGGGCGTGTTGTTCCGGGGACTAGAACCCGAGGTAGTGCTTGCGGAGGGCGACGTCGGCGGCCAGGTCCGCGGCCGGGGCGGCGGCCACGACCTTGCCCAGGTTCAGCACGACCCCCCGGTCGGCGATGGCCAGCGCGCCGCGCGCGTTCTGCTCCACCAGCAGCACCGTCAGGCCGGACTCGTCCCGCAGCTGCCGGATCAGCTCCATCACCTGGCCGACCACCCTGGGCGCGAGGCCCAGCGACGGCTCGTCCAGCAGCAGCAGCCGCGGCTGTGCCAGCAGCGCCCGGGCGATGGCCAGGATCTGCCGCTCGCCGCCGGACAGGGTGCCCGCGCTGCGCTGCCGGGCCTTGGCCAGGATCGGGAAGCGCTCGCAGGCCTCGGCGACCGCGGCCGCCCGGGTGGCGCGGCTGCCCCGCCACAGCCCGCCGAGGCGCAGGTTCTCCTCGACGGTCAGCTCGGTGATCACCCCGTGCCCTTCGGGCACGTGCGCCACGCCCGCGCGGGTGATGTCCTCCGGCCGGCGGGACGTGATGTCCCGGTCGTCCACGAGGACGCGGCCCTGCCGGGCCCGGACCAGGCCGCTGATCACGGCCAGCAGCGTGGTCTTGCCGGCCCCGTTCGCCCCGAGCACGGCGGTGATGGTGGCCGGCTGGACCGCGATCGAGACGCCCTGCAGCGCGAGCACGCCGCCATAGCCGGCCACCACCTCCTCTACCGTCAGCGCCGCCGCGGTGGGGGGAGCCGCGGCGGCGGGCTCACTGGTCATCGGCGGCCTCGCCGATGTCGCCGTTTGACTCGCCGGTGCCCAGGTAGGCGGCGGTGACCGCCGGGTCGGCCTGGATCTCGGCGGGGGTGCCGCAGGCGATGAGCTTCCCGAAGTCGAGCACGGCGATCGTGTCGCAGGCCGACATCACCAGGTCCATCCGGTGTTCCACCACCACCACGGCGGTGTCAGCGGCCAGGCTGGTGATCAGCTCGCCGAGCTCGGGCAGCTCGGTCTCGGCCAGCCCGCCCGCGGGCTCGTCGAGCAGCAGCAGCCGGGGCTCGCTCACCAGCGCCCGGGCCAGCGCGACCCGCTTGCGCAGGCCGTAGGGAAGCTCGCCGGGCAGCCGCGCGGCCAGGTCAGCGGCGCCGACGCGGTCCAGCGCGGCGGCAGCCCGTTCCCGCAAATGCCGTTCGTCGCGATCGGACCGGGGCAGGCCGCCCAGCGCGGTCCAGAACCCGGCCCGGGCCTGCGGGGTGGCGCCTACCTGAACGTTCTCCAGCGCGGTCAGCCGGGGGAACAGGCCGACCCCCTGCAGGGTGCGGGCGATCCCGAGGGAGGCGAGCCGGTGCGGCCGCAGCCCGGTAAGCGGGGTCCCGCCGAAAGTCAGGGTGCCGGAGTCCGGCCGGACGAAGCCGCACAGCACGTTGAGCAAGGTGGTCTTGCCCGCACCGTTGGGGCCGATGATGCCAGTGACCTGGCGGGCCGGCGCGGTGAGCGAGACCGCGTCGAGCGCGGTCAGCCCGCCGAAGCGGACGGTGACGTCGCGGGCCTCCAGGGCGCCGGTATCGGGCGGCGCCGCGGTGGCAGCTGAACCGTCATTCATCGCACATACCCTGCTCACAACGTTGTGACCGCAGATTAATGAACCCCAATTCAAGGCCAGTCGGCGGCGGCCGGCAAGACCCAATCCGATTCGTGGCCGAACCGAGACCAGCCCGCCATTTCACCCGGCCGTGCTGTGCCGGGTTCGCCAGGGGAGAAACGTGATTGCGCCTTCCCGCTGGCCGTTGTCTACTGGCCCGGATCAGCGAGCAGGAGGTTCTCATGCCTGACGGGGGCGCGTTAACAGCTGACCAGGCCGGTGCCGCGCGGCAGCGGTGGCTGGTGCTGGCGGTGGTGCTCGCGGGCGCCACCATGGCGATCCTGGACGTCGCCATCGTCAACGTGGCGATTCCCTCTATCCGTGCTGACCTGCACGCGAGCTTCGGCGCGGTAGAGCTGGTGATCTCCGGCTACACGATCACCTACGCGTGCCTGCTGGTGACGGGCGGACGGCTGGGCGACCTGTACGGGCGCCGCCGCCTGTTCATCATCGGCATCATCGCCTTCGCCACCGCGTCCGCCCTGTGCGGCGCCGCCCCGTCGGTGACGATGCTGATCGCCGCCCGGGCGCTGCAAGGCATCGCGGGCGCGCTCATGTACCCGCAGGTGCTGGCGGTCATCCAGGTCACGTTCGCGGGCCCGGAACGCGGCCGGGCGCTGGGCATCTTCGGGTCGGTCATCGGGCTGGCCGCCATCGCCGGGCAGCTCATCGGCGGCGCGCTGCTCGCGGTGAATCTGTTCGGGCTCACCTGGCGGCCGGTGTTCCTGGTCAACGTGCCGATCGGGGTGATTGCCGCCGTCGCCGCCTGGCTGGTGCTGCCGCCGGACCGGCGGGACGAGCAGACCCGGCTTGACCTCGGCGGCGTCGGCCTGATCACGGTCACCCTGCTGCTGGCCGGGATTCCTGCTGGTGCTGGCGGTCTACCTGCAGTCAGGCCTGGGGTTCACGCCGCTGCGGTCCGGCCTGGTGTACACGCCCGCCGCGCTGGGGTTCTTCGCTGCCTCGCTGGCCGCCCCGCGGCTGGTCCCGGTGCTGGGCCGGCATGTGCTGTCGGCCGGTTACGTCACCGCCGCGCTGGGGCTGCTGGGCACGGCCGCCACCGCGGCCGCCGCCGGGGCGCACCTGAGTGGCTGGGAACTCGCGCCTGCGCTGCTGATCGCGGGGATCGGCCAGGGCCTGGGCATGAGCCCGCTGGTGGGCACGATCATCTCCGGCGTCGACCCGGCGGAGGCGGGCGCGGCATCCGGCATCGTCACCACCACGCTGCAGATCGGCAACGTGCTCGGTGTCGCCCTGATCGGCCTGCTGTTCTTCACCCTGCTCGGCCCGGGCCAGTCGCCCGCCGCCTACGCGGACGCCTTCGGAGCTGCGCTGCCGGTGTCGGCGGCCGCGCTGGCGGCCGCGGCGGTGCTGGTGCACCGGCTGCCGGTCACGCAGTTCGGGGCGCAGAACGCGCTGATCGAACGGGTGCCCGGGTGGGCCAGCGGCTTCGCCTACTCGATGTTCCTGATGACCGGCGGCCGGATCGGTGACCGGCTGTTCGCAGACATCCTCGGCCACGTGGCGCAGCGCCGGCTGCGCCGCACCCAGGAGGCGCCGCTCAGCCCGGGAGAGTTCCTCGCCTACCACTTCCATGCGGACGGCGCCGACCGTGCCTGGCTGGCGTACCTGATGCGGGAAGGGCTCGCCTACGACGGCCAGCGGGTGCCGCACGAAGACGAGCGGCTGCCCGTGATCGAGGCGCAGGTGGACGAAGTCCGGCGGCGGCAGCAGGCCGGCGTGGTCCGGGCCGACCTCGACCCCGAGTTGCTGCGGCTGCTCGGGTTCGCCCTGGTGAGCTACCCGCGGATGCTGCCGCAGATCACCCGGATGGTGACCGGGCTGGCCCCGGGCGACCCGGAGTTCGAGGCGCGCTGGGAGGCGTTCCTCCGCCAGGTCGGCGCCCTGTTCGAGCCCCGGGACGGCCGCGCGTCCCCGGCCCGGCCGGCCACGGCAGCTCCGGCCGCCCACGATCGGCCCCTCCAGTCAGCCGGCCCGGAACTGGCGCCTGAGCCGTAGCGGGGGCGGCCTGGACGGTCACCCGTGGAAGGACCACGGGCCGAAACGGCCCCACGCCACAAAGACGGCCAGGGCGAGATAGACCAGGTCAACCGCGATCGTTACCTTCTCGCCGCGGCGCAGGCGCGTGATCACCGCGCCGGTGAACAGCAGCGCCGCACCGGTGGCAGCCAGCGGCACCAGGACCGGCGCGATGCCGAGCACAGCGGGCAGGATCAGGCCGGCCGCGCCGAGGATCTCGAGGGCTGAGATGGCCTTGAGGGCGCCGGGGCTGAAGTCTTCGACCCAGCCCCCGCCTGGGAAGGTGGCCAGCTTCTCCCGGGGCATGACCAGCTTGTTGACTGCCGCGACCAGGAGGACCGCGGCCAGCACCCCGGCAGCGATCCACAGCGCGAGGTTCACTCTTGGCTCCCTTGGCCGGAGATTGCCTCGCTTCATGGGACGAGGCAGCGCCCCCGCCTGTGACATCGTCGCCCGCGATAGCGGGCCGCGACCTAGTCAGACCGGACGAAGGTGCCACGGCCGCGCAGGACCACCACGTGGCCGGACTCGATGAGGTCAGCGATGGCGCGGCGCACCGTCAGCCGCGCGACACCGTAGGCCGACGCGAGCTCCAACTCGTTGGGCAGCCGCGCCCCGGGCGCCAGCCTGCCGCTCTCGATCTCCTGCCGGATATCCGCTGCAACCTGGGCCCACAGATGCTCAAGCCGGGAGCGGTCAATCCGGCCGGAACGATCGTCAAGCGACATGCGGTCATCTTTACCCTGCCGCTGACGTGCGGGAACGAACGTCTACCTCTGTAGCGGACTACAGATGTCTTATACTCGCCGTATGGCGCAGGAGACAGAGACAGCCCGCAGTGACGCGCTCCGCAGGATCCGCTATCAGCTCAGCCGCTGCGAGGACGCGCTCGACCTGGCCCACATGACACTGCTCGCGGTGAGCGGTGCCGAGCAGGAATGGGCCCAGCAGTTCAGGCTCGACATGGAAGTGCTCCGCTGCAAACTCACACTCCTGGCCAGCCTGGTCGGCCCAGGGCCGGACCCGCAGACCGGGGAGTCCCGCGCGTAGGCGCCGCCTGGCGGGTGGCCGTGTCCCGGGATTCGGCGAATGTGGGCCTTCAGCTGATACGGGCGCGCCACGCGCGCACAGTGTCCGCCGCCAGCACACCCAGGCCCGGGAAGACCAGCACGGCCGCCGCGCCGGCGGCCGCACTCCGGTGCGCGGCTACCTGGTGACCGGGCTGGTGCTCGCAGCGGTCTGCGCCGCGCTGCCGCTGACGGCGCTGCGCACGTCTGCCCTGGCCGCAGATCCGTTCACACCTTTGCCGTGGCTGGATGTGCTGTGGCGGCTGGGGATGGTGTTGCTGTCACCCGGTCAGCATGGCATCCGGCGGAGCCGCTCACGCGCCCGGCTGGAGGTGGCGGCGCCAGGAGTTGCGCGGCTCGAAGCCAAGCTCGGCCCGGGCCCGGTCGGTGGCCAGCAGCGAGCCGTACTCGCCCACGTCGCGGGTGAGTTCCACCCCGGGGAACACCTCGCGCAGCAGGTCCGCGGACGGGCGGTCCATGACCGTGTCCGCGGCCGCGATGATGTAGCTGACCGCGCCTTTCACGTCGGCTTCCAGGGCGAGCCGGCAGGCGGCGGCCGCGTCCCGCTCGTCGATGTATCCCCACAGGTTCCACCGCCGCGACTGCGGGTCCGGCCAGTAGGACGGGAACTCCTCATACTCGGCGGGGCCGAGGATGTTGGAGAACCGCAACGCCACGAACGGGATGCCCGACCACTCGGCGATGTGCCCGGCGATGGTCTCGCTGGCCACCTTGGACAGCGCATAGGTGGTCGTGGGCACCGGGTAGTGGTCCTCGTCGATGGGCGCGTAGCGGGGCGGCACGTCGAACGGCAGCCCGAGTGTGGTCTCGCTGGAGGCCCACACCACCCGCTCGAGCCCGGCGTGCGCGGCGGCCAGGAACACGTTCCCGTTCATCGTCATGTTGGCGCTGAAGGTGACGGCGGGCGTGCGGATGCCGGGCGCGGGGATGTTGGCGAGGTGGACAACGGCGTCCACCCCGGCCAGCACCTCTACCGCCTGGCCGTAGTCGGTCAGGTCCGCGAGCAGCAGCTCGGTGCCGAGGTCGGTGGCGGGTTTCACCAGGTCGGTGGCGAGCACCTGGTAGCCGTGGGCCAGTAATTCGCGGACGGTGACCCGGCCGGCCTTGCCGCTCGCGCCGGTCACGCAGATCTTCTGAGGCATGCTCTCAGGATGGCACGGGCGGGCGCGGGGGAGTGGTCTCCTGGGACGGCATCGAGTTCGACGACGGGATCGGGTAGGGGATGCCGACGTCGAGCGAGCCGGCGAGCGCGTTGAGCACCGCCTGCTCGGCCACGCTGGTGTCGCCGAGCGAGGTGGCGGGCAGCGGCGGCACGCTGGTGTCCGGTGCCTTGCTGAGCGCCAGCGCGCCGGTGAGGTCGCCGGTGGCCGAGCGCCGCCACGCCGACAGGTTCGGCACGCTCACCCCGAACCGGGTCTCGATGAACCGCAGCGTGGAGGTGTGGTCGAGCACGCCAGAGTAGCGGTAGCCGCCCCGGCTGAACGGGGAGATCACCAGGCACGGCGTGCGGAAGCCGAGCCCGACCGGGCCGGTGATGCCCGCGGCCGCGGACGGCAGCGTCCCGGTCAGGTACTCCCCGGCGGTGCCGGGCGGGGCGGTGGGCGGCGGGACGTGGTCGAAGAAGCCGCCGTTCTCGTCGTAGACGACCAGGAACACGGTGCGGGCCCACACGTCCGGGTTGGCCACCAGCGTGGCGAGGATCTGCTGCACCAGGTACTCGCCGTACTCCGGCGGGGCCGCCGGGTGCTCGCACTCGGCCAGCGGCGGCATGATCCACGACACCGCCGGGAGCCTGCCCGCGGCCACGTCGGCGGCGAAGGTCGCCGGGTAGCTGGGGGTGAGCGCGCGGGCGATGAGCGCGGCGCCGGTGACCGACAGCGGGTTGTTGTAGGCCTTGAAGTACGGCAGCGGGCTGAGTGCCAGCACCCCGAGCGGGTCGTTGTAGACCTTCCAGCTCACCCCTGCCGCCAGCAGCCGCTCCGGCATGGTGGGCCAGCTCAGCTTGCCGTACTCGGCGGTGCGGTTGGTGAACGTCTCCACCACCGGGCCGCCCGCGGCGCCGGCCGGGTCGATGCTCGCCGACATCGCCATCAGCCGGTTCGGGTCGGTGGGCCCGAGCACCGAGCAGAAGTAGGCGTCGCACACGGTGAACGCGTCCGCAAGCGCGTAGTAGAAGGCCAGGTCCTGGCGGGTGTAGTAGCCCATGGTCACGGGCCCGTTCTGGCTGCCATCCGCGGCGAGGTGCGCGGTCACGAACGCGTCCATGCGGCCGCCGTCCCAGGCCTGGTGCTGGACCTGCCAGGAGTGGGAGATGTCGTTGGTGGTCTGGCCGTCCTGCAGCGGCGGGTTGCTGGCCAGGTGGAACGGCTGCAGGTACCCGCTGGCGTCCGGCCCGGTGCCCGGCTGGTAGCCGAACTGGTCGTAGACCGGGTAGCTCTGGCCGCCGACGGTCTGGCTGGGGACGGATGGGTCGGCGAACCCGCGCACCCCGGAGAGGGTGCCGAAGTAGTGGTCGAACGACCGGTTCTCCTGCATCAGGATCACGACGTGCTCGATGTCGCTGAGCGAGGCGCCCGCGGCCTGGACGGCCAGCGCGTCGTCGATGAGGCGGGCCTGCGCGGCCCGGGGCCGGCCGGCCCGGGCCGCTAAGACGCCAGCGGCGCCGAGCGCCCCGCCCAGCACGACCGCGCGCCTGGTCGGGGCGCTGGCGGGGGGCTGGCCGCTGCTCTCGCCGCTGCCCGGGCCGTCCGGCTGATCGTTCACTGGGGGCCTCCGGGCCGTGAGAGGGCTGTCACGCCGGGTGCTCCCGGCGCGCCCTGACCGTACGCCGGGGTCCTGTCCGCTCGTCAAGCGGAACATGAACGGCAGGGCAAATCCGGGCCTGTCCGGCTCAGCCGGGCGGGCCGCCGTCCCCCGTGCCGTTGCGGGCGGTATGGCGGTGCAGGAGCTCGGTGAGCGCAGCGAGCTCGGCGGCGAGCGCGGCGCGGCCGCGCCGGGTGATGCGGACCCAGGTGCGCGGCCGGCGCCCCTCGTACCCCTTGTCCACCTTGATCAGCCCGGCGTCCTCCAGCACGGTCAGGTGCCGCGACAGGTTCCCCGCGGTGAGCCCGAGCGTGTCTTTCAGGTAGGAGAAGTCGGCCCGGGCCTCAGCGGTGATGGTGAGCACGCCGAGCCGGTGCCGCTGGTGCACCACGTCGTCCAGCCCGTTGGTGGGATGCGGTGCGGCCGCGTCCCCGTCACCGGGCGGCTGCCCCGGCTGCCCGGGCGGGGTCACGCCCGCACCCGCCGCCGCTGGGCCAGCAGGGCGCCGGTCCCGGCGGCGAGCAGCACGAGCGCGGGCAGCAGCACGTTCGGCAGCGCGGTGAGCTGCCAGCCGAACGCGCTGCGCGGGGTCCAGCCGAGCCGGAACAGGAGGTTCTCGACGTTGTAGAGGCTGGCCAGCAGCGCGGCCCCGGTGTAGACGAGGGCGATGACCGCCAGCGCCCGGCTGCGCTCCGCCCACGCGAGGACCCACAGGCCCACCGCGATGATGAGGAACGCGAAGGTGCCCCTGATCCAGAGGTCGCCGAACGGCAGGAACAGCGGCGGGAGCGCGACCACGGCGATGGTCAGCACCAGCCCGGTGATGACGTAGCCGCGGGCCGGGGTGCGCACGCCCGCCCGCCGGGCGTGCCGCCAGTACCAGAACACCGTCAGCAGATACCCGGCGACCAGAGCTATGGCCCAGTACCAGCCGAGGGAGGAACCGCCAGAGCCGCTGGGCATGCCGCCCAGGATCATCGGGCCGGAGTTGCTGTAGGTGTAGAAACCGGAACCGGCGGGCATCGCCGCGGCCGCCACGTCCAGGGGTGCGGCGGCGCAGGTGAGCACGCCGAACAGCAGCAGCGGGAACCAGTAGGCGTGCCGGGCCGTGCGGGTGCGGCGGCGCAGCCCGGCGAGCTCGCTCAGCAGGGTGCCGGGGTCGGCGGGCTGGCTGGCCGGGCCGCCGGGCTCCGGCTGGCCGCCGCCCCCGCTGCCGCCGGGCCGGCCCCCGCTCGCCCCGGACTGGCCGCTGCCGCGTTCCTGACTGTCGCCTGCCATCACAGCCTCCCCGCACCCGAAAGGTCTCGCTCAGCAATAGGTTTGCATAACCAACTAGATTGCGCAAGTTCCCAGGCCAGGACCCCTATATAGGGACAACGAACTGCTCCAAGCTGACGCCGCGCCAGAACGCGGGCGGTGGCACGGCGCAATGGCGGCGGCCCGGGCCGTGGCAACGGCCCGGGCCTGTCCGTCAGCGCGCCTGAGAAGGCACCCCCGGTCAGGCGGCGGCCGTGGGGCGATGGCGGCCGCGGCGGCGGACCGGGAGCGGCCGGGCAGCCTCCGGCCAGGGCGGGGCCAGGCCGGCCCGGGTGTTCTGGAGCTGCTCGTCGAGGTGCATGGCGAGCAGGATGGCCCCGTCGGTGAGCAGGTCGCGCTCGGCCGCGGTGATCTCGCCCCGCTCGGCCTGCTCGCGGAAGATCGCGCACGTGTGCTGCAGCGCCGCATCAACAGTGAACACAGTCCCCACCTCCACACGTCAGGCATACCGCGGGGGGCGGGAGGTCACGTCAGGGCCGTTGGTCCCCGTGCTCCGGCCGGCCGGCCCGGCCCGCGGCAGCCCCTGAGTCCGCCCCCGGCTGCCCTTCCGTCCCGCTGGCCGGGCGGGCCGCACCCCGCCGGCGCAGCGACCGGAGCACGTCGCGCACGAGGACGGCCGCGTGGTAGCCGATGACCACGGCGATGACCAGCGCGACCGCCGGGTCGAGCCAGGACAGGCCGGGCCAGACGGCAATGACCGCCCCGGTGGCGGCCACCCCGGCCGCGGCGGCGCTGTCGGCGAGCGTGTCCAGCACCGCGGCCCGCATGTTGGCGCGGTCGCCCTCGGTGTCCTGCTCGCTGTCCTCGTCGGCCCGCAGCAGCAGCCCGCCGCCGAGCATGGTGAGCGCGGCCACCGCGCTGGCGATCAGCACCGGCAGCCCGTGCACCTCACCAGTGCCGGCGGTGAGCCGCCGCACCGCCCCCGCGGCGACGAAGGCCACGACCGCCAGCAGCAGGCCGGCGTTGAGCAGCGCGGCGTAGGCCGTGGCCCGCGGATGGCCGGCCGGGCGGCGGGCGGTCGCCGGGCGCCGCGACAGCGCGATCGCCAGCAGGCTCACCCCGATGGCGGCCGCATCGGCGAGGTAGTCGCCGCCCGCGGCGAGCACGCCCAGCGAGTGCGCTGCCAGCCCGACCGTCACCAGCCCGGCGACCAGGGCGAGGTTCAGCAGCAGCACGATGGCGAGGCGGGTGGTCCTGGTCACCTGTCCGAGGGTAGGCGCGGCGCTGCATTGCCGGGCCGGACGTGCGGAAAGACGGATGAAGGGCCCTGCGCCGGGGTAACGGCTGGAGATGGAGTACGTGATCGGCGTGGCCGCCGCGGTGCTGCTCGGCACCGGGTTCGTGCTGCAGCAGGGCGCGGCCCAGCAGCTGCCGAAGTGGGAGTTCCTGCGGCTGCGGCTGCTGGCCGATCTGCTCCGCAAGCCGCGCTGGCTGGCCGGGATCGGGGCGATGGTGGCCGGCCAGCTGCTGGGAGCCTGGCTGATCGGCCACGTGGCCCTGTCGCTGGCCGAGCCGCTGCTCGCCACGAACCTGATCTTCGCGCTGGTGCTGGCCGGCCCGCTGTCCCGGCAGGCCGTGCACCGGGCCGAGGTCATCGGCGCGGTGGTCCTCATGCTGGGGGTGGCGGCGCTGTCGCTGGCCCGGACCCTGCGGTCGGCGCAGGTGTCCATCGGCTCGGCCAGCTACTGGCCCTACGCCATCGCCGGGGTGGCGGCCGCCGCGTACCTGTTCGCCCGGCTGGGCCGGCGGCGCGCCGGGGAGCTGCGGGCCACCTTCACCGGGGCCAGCGCCGGGCTGGTGTTCGGGCTGCAGGATGCGCTGACCCGGCGGACCATCCAGGTGTTCGACGCCCATCAGCTCAGCGGGGTGCTCACCACCTGGTCCACCTACTGCCTGCTGGCGGTCGGGCTGGCCGGGCTGTGGCTGATGCAGAGCGCGTTCAACGCCGCGCCGCTGCACGCCTCCCTGCCGGCCATCACCGCGGGCGAGCCGGCCTGCGGCATCGTGCTGGGCATCATCGTGTTCGGTGACCCCATGCACTTCTCGCCGGGCCTGATCGCGCTGCAGGCGGGCGGGTTCGCCGCCCTGGTCGTGGGGGTGGTCCTGGTGGCCCGCGCGCCGGCGCTCAGCTCGCTGCTGCGGGTGCACATGCCGCACCATGACCCTGACCAGGGCCAGGGTGCGGCACCGTAACCAGGGTCAGCGGAGCCAGCCGAGGAGCAGCTCGTTCAGCCGGTCCGGCGCGTCCAGCGGGATCCAGTGGCTGGCGCCCTCGATCTCCTCGTAGCGCCACGGCCCGGCGACCAGCTCGCCGGAGCGCCGCATCCGTTCGCCGTCGAGATAGTGGTCGTTGGTGGACCAGATGCCGAGGGTGGGCGCCTTGACGGGCGGCAGGTCCGGCGGCGGGCCCGGCATCCGCGGCGCCAGGTTGGCCCGGTACCAGTTCAGGGCGGCCGTGAGCGCGCCCGGCCGGGACAGGTCCGCGATCCACTGCGCGGTGTCGCCGTCGCCGCGGGTGAACTGGTGCAGCCAGGCCCAGCCGTTGTCGGCGATGGTCGCCTCGGCGACCCCCTCGAACTGGAAGAACAGTGTGTACCAGGCCATCTCCTGCTGCCGGATGGTGGTGGGCACCAGCAGGTGCGGCACGGAGATCGCGACCAGCTTGCTGACCCGGTCCGGCAGGAGCATCGCGGTCAGCCAGGCCACGGCCGCGCCGTAGTCGTGCCCGACCACGTGCGCGGAGCCGATGCCCAGCGCGTCGAGGATGCCGCCCACGTCTGCGACCGCGCTGGTGAGCCGGTAGTCCGCCACGTTCGCCGGGCGGCCCGAGCGGCCGAGCCCGCGCAGGTCCGGCGTGATCACCCGGAACCCGTGCCCGGCCAGGAACGGCACCTGGTGGCGCCACAGCCGGGCGGAGTCGGGCCAGCCGTGCAGCAGCAGCACCGGGGTGCCGCTGCCGTGCTCCTCGACGTACAGCTCAACCCCGTTGACCTCGATCATCCGGCCCGGTCCGGTCGTCATCGCACCCCTCCGCCAGGCATTCGCCGCCGGTCACAGTCAACACGACGCGGGCACGGCCGGGCGAGGCGGGCGGCCGTCCCGTCAGGGCCGGACGCGGGCGCGCAGGACAGCGGCGGTCGGCCGGATGTGCTCGCGGGTCGCCCGCTCCGCCGCCCCGGCATCGCCCGCCTCGATGGCCGCCACCAGCCGGGCGTGGGTGGGCGCGACATCCACGTCGTCCAGGTGCCGGTCGCTGACGACCGCCACCAGCGCCTCGCGCAGGACGCTGGCGAACGACTCGAACATGTCCATGAGCAGCCGGTTGTGCGCGGCCGCGATGACCGTGCGGTGGAAGGCCAGGTCGGCTTCGACGAACCGGCTGTCCCGCGCGTGCTCGCGCGCGCTGTCGCGGGCAGCCAGCCGGGTGCGCAGGTCGGCCACGTCCGCGTCGGTGCGCCGGTCCGCCGCCAGCCGGGCGCCCTGCACCTCCAGCGCCTCGCGGACCTCGTAGACCTCCAGCACCGCCGCCCGGCGCAGCAGCGGCTCCCAGCCGGACCCCGGGTCCAGCGACCGCACGTAGGTACCCGAGCCCTGGCGGGTCTCCAGCATGCCCGCGTGGGCCAGCGCCCGGACCGCCTCCCGCAGGGTCGACCGGCCGACCCCGAGCTGCTGGGCGAGCTCGGGTTCGGCGGGCAGCCGGGTGCCCACCTCCCACCGGCCCGCGTGCAGCTGCTCGTGCAGCTGGCGGACTGCGAGCTCCACCAGCGGGCTGCGGCGCAGCGAAGGGAGGGGGCCGCTCAGGTCCTCAGTCATCTGATGAATATACTAGCGGCAGCCGGGCAGTGGGTGCGGATGGCCCGGCAGCGCGCTGGCTGGGGTCACGGCGGGCGGCAGGGGAGCGGAGGCTGGGAATGGGGTCTGGCAGGGTGAAGAGCGGCCGGGTGAGCTGGCTGGTGCGCAGGCTGCTGCCGGACCGCAACCCGCTGCGGCGCACCGCCGACCGGGTGGAGGCCGCGGTGCTGGTGATCCTGGCGGTGGCGTTCCTCGCGGGCGCGCCGCTGGCGGCGCTGGCGGGCGGCAGCGTGGCGGGGGCGCTGAACCGCAGCACCCAGCGGGCCGAGTCGGCCTGGCGGCCGGTGCAGGCGACCCTGCTGCAGAACGCGCCGAAGCGGGTCAGCGCCATCGGGCAGGCATCAGTGGATGCACTGGTGCGGGCGCAGTGGCGGGCCCCCGACGGCGGGCGGCGGACCGGCAGGGTCTACGCGCCCCGCGGCGCCCGGGCGGGCCGCACGGTGACCATCTGGACCGACCGGCTCGGGCACCTCGTGGGGTACCCGGTGCAGCACGTCGACGTGGTGGTCCGGTCCATTCTCGCGGGACTGCTGTCGGCCGGCCTGCTCGCGGCGGTGCTGGCCGGGATCTGGCTGGTGGCCCGGCTGCTGCTGGACCGGCGCAGGCTGGCCGCCTGGGACATCGGCTGGGCCGCCACCGGCCCGCAGTGGACCGGCAGGCGCTGACCGCCGGGAGCCGCCGGGTCAGACGAACGCGCTGATGCCGGTCTCGGCGCGGCCGATGAGCAGCTTCTGGACCTGGCTGGTGCCCTCGTACAGGGTCATCACCCGGGCGTCGCGCAGGTACTTCTGCACCGGGTACTCGTCGATGTAGCCGTAGCCGCCGAACGCCTGGATGGCCTGGTTGGACGCGCGCACCGCGGCCTCGGACGCGAAGTACTTGGCCTTGGACGCGGCCACCCCGTACGGCTCGCCCCGCTCGATCAGGCTGGCAGCGTGCCAAGTCAGCAGCCGGGCCGCGTCGGCGTCCACCGAAATGTCGGCGATCATCTCCTGGATCAGCTGGAACGAGGCCAGCGGCCGGCCGAACTGGGTGCGCTCGCGCGCGTAGGAGGTCACCGCCTCCAGGCAGCCGCGGATGATGCCGACGCAGCCCGCGGCGACCGTGACCCGGCCCTTGTCCAGGGAGTTCATGGCGATCCGGAAACCCTCGCCCTCCTCGCCGACCCGGGCCGACGCCGGCACCCGCACGTCCGTCAGCACCAGCTCGGCGGTGGCCTGGCCGCGCAGCCCGAGCTTGCCCTTGATCTCCTTCGCCTCGAACCCCGGCGTGGCGGTGGGCACCAGGAACGCCGACACCCCGCGCGGCCCCGGGCCGCCGGTCCGGGCGAACAGCAGGCACACGTCTGCCCAGGTGCCGTTCGTGATGAACATCTTCTGGCCGGAGATCAGGTAACTGTCGCCGTCCCGGACCGCTCTGGTCTTGAGGCCGGCCGCGTCAGACCCGGTGTCCGGCTCGGTCAGCGCGAAGCAGCCCAGCGCGGCGCCGGCCGCGATCTTCGGCAGCCACTCCTGCTTCTGCTCCTCGCTGGCGTGCGCCAGGATCGCCTTGCCGACCAGGCCCATGGACACCGACACGATGCCCCGGACCGCGGAGTCGGCCCGGCCGAGCTCCTCCATGCCGAGGCAGTAGGTGATGTAGTCGCCGCCGATGCCGCCGTACTCCGGCGGGATGGTCAGCCCGAAGAAGCCCATCTCGCCGAGCTTGGGCACGATCGCGGTGTCCACCGCCTCCCGGCGGTCCCACTCCTGCCGGTAGGGGACCACCTCGGCGTCGAGGAACTCCCGCGCCGCCGCCTGGAAGCTCCGCTGCTCGCCGGTCAGCGTCAGGTCCATGGGATAACGCCTGCTCCTTCAGTGAGTCGCGCAGCTGGAACTTCTGGATCTTGCCGCTGGCCGTGCGCGGCAGCGCCGCCATCACTTCCAGCCGCTCCGGCCAGTAGTTCTTCGCCATGCCCTTGTCCTGCAGGAACTCCTGCATCTGCCCGAACGTGAAGTCCCCGGCGCCGGGCTTGAGCACGACGCAGGCGCACGCCCGCTCCTGCAGCCGCGGGTCGGGGACCGCGACCACCGCCACCGCCTCGACGGCGGGGTGCTCGTACAGGACATTCTCAACGTACGCCACCGGGATGTTCTCCCCGCCCCGGATGATGACGTCCTTGGTCCGGCCGGTGATGTTGAGGTAGCCATCGGCGTCGATCCGGGCCAGGTCGCCGGTGTCGAACCACTCGCCGTCGAAACAGGCGCGGGTCATCTCCAGCCGCTCGGCGTAGCCGGCGAACAGGAACGGCCCGGTCACCTGCAGCCGCCCCTCGGCGCCAGCGGGCAGCTCGCGGCCGTCGAAGTCCACCACCCGGATCCGCATGCCCGGCCACGGGTAGCCGTCGGTGTCGATGATCTTCTCCTCGGGGTCGCCCGGGATGCCGAGCGTGACCAGCCCGTTCTCGCTCTGCCCCCAGCCGCCGAGCACGGTCAGGCCGGGCAGCTTCTCCCTGGCCTCGCGCACCAGCGCCCGGGGGATGGGGGCGCCCATGCAGCAGAACCTGACCAGCGAGGACACGTCGCGGGAAGCCAGGTTCGGCGCGTTCAGCAGGTCGTGCAGGAACGGGGTGGCCGCCGACGTGTAGGTGATCCCGTGCCGTTCGACCAGCTCCACGAACCGGGCCGGGTCCCACACGTCCTGCAGCACGCAGGTGGCGCCGTTCTGCACGCCGAGCCGGGCCCCGTACAGGAAGCCGGTCAGGTGCGCGAGCGTGGAGACCATGTGCAGCACGCTGTCGCCGGTGATGCCCAGCCGGGCGGGCAGCGGGTTGTTGGCCGCGACCACCGTGTTGTGGGTGTGCATCACGCCCTTGGGCTCGCCGGTGGTGCCGGAGGTGAAGATCAGCAGGGTCACGTCGTTGGGGTCGGGGCGCATGCCCGGCAGCGACGCGGGGTCGCGGCGCTCCTGCCAGGGGGTGGCCATGAAGTCCGCCCACGACTGCGTGCCCTGGCCGGGCTTGCCGTCGACGACCAGCACGTGCGCCGGGGCGGGCGCGTCCAGCTTGGCGATCATCGCCGGGTAGTCGAAGCCGCGGAACCCGGCGGGCACCACCATGACCTTCGGCTTGGCCAGGCCCACCATGAAGCTGAGCTCCCGCTCGCGGTAGATCGGGATGAGCGGGTTGCTGACCGCCCCGATCCGGGTGGCCGCGTAGTGCACGACGATCCACTCGATCCAGTTCGGCAGCTGGAACGAGACCACGTCGCCGGGCCCCACCCCGAGTTCGGCCAGGCCCAGCGCGCAGTGGTCCACCTCGCGCTTGAGCTCGGCGAAGGTGATCTGGCGCCGCGGGTCGATGAATGCGAGCTTGCCCGGGGTCGCCGCGGCGGCCTCGTCGAGGTAGTCGGTGATGACGCGGTTCACCCAGAAACCCTGGCTGGTGTAGGCCTCGATCTGCGCGGGGGTGAGGACGGTCTGGAAACTCATGGCGGTGCTCCGGGCGGCGGGAAGGGGAAGGTGGTGCTGAGGGAAGGTCAGCTCATGGTGAGGCCGCCGCTGACGCTGACGGCCTGGCCGGTGAGGTAGGCGGCGTCGGGGGAGGCCAGGAAGGCCGCCACGCCCGCGATGTCGCGGGGCTCGGCCAGCCGGCGCATCGGGATGGCGCGGGTGAGCGCCTCCCGCAGCTTGGGGTTGTCGCCGCCGAGGGAGGCGAACAGTGCGGTGTCGGTCGGGCCCGGGCACACGCAGTTGACGTTGATGTGGTGGCGCGCGAGCTCCCGGGCGGTGGACTTGGTGAAGGCGATCACGCCGCCCTTGGCGGCGGAGTACACCGCCTCGCCGGACGAGCCGACCCGGCCCGCGTCGGAGGCGATGTTGACCACGGTGCCGCCGCCCTGGCTGACCATCACGGGCAGCACGGCCCGGCAGGTGTGCAGGACGCCGTAGAGGTTGATCTGGATGATCCGGTCCCAGTCGGCCGGGTCGGACTCGGTGAACGGGCCCGCCGTGTCCCACCCCGCGTTGTTGACCAGCACGTCGATCCGCCCGAACTCGCTGGCCGCCCAGTCCGTGGCAGCCGCGACCGATGCGGGGGACG
The DNA here is from genome assembly GCA_050257395.1 of Gemmatimonadota bacterium. Classification (GTDB taxonomy): domain Bacteria; phylum Actinomycetota; class Actinomycetes; order Streptosporangiales; family Streptosporangiaceae; genus JAIRTY01. Next base: position 27,267 of record JBLMWU010000230.1, read on the forward strand.
TCACGTCCATGGACCGGGCCACGGCCGTGCCGCCGATGCCCGCGGCGGCCTCCCGGGCCGCGTCCCCGTTGACGTCGGTGACGATCACCGTGGCGCCGTCGGCGGCGAGCCGCCCGGCGATCGCGCGGCCGATGCCCTGGCCGGCGCCCGTCACGATCGCGGTCTTGTCGTTGAGCCTGGTCACTGTCATGCCTTTCGCGTGGTCAGGGGGCGTAGTCGCGGCCCAGCAGGGCGCGGGCGATCACCAGCAGCGAGATCTGCGCGGTGCCGTCGCCGATCTCCAGCCCGATGACGTCCCGCAGCCGCTGGCCGAGCGGGCTGTCCGCCGAGTAGCCGGTGTGCCCGAACGTCAGCAGGCACTGGTGGATGATCTCGGTGGCGAGCTTGGGCGCCCAGAACTTCGCCATCGCCGCTTCGGTGCTGTGCGCCAGGCCGCGGTCCTTGCGCCACAGCGCCTCGTAGCACACGTGCCGCGCGCCGCGGGCGTAGGTGGAGTATTCGGCGAGGGGGAACGAGACGCCCTGGAACCGGCCGACCGGCTGCCCGAACGCCTGCCGGTCGCGGGCCCACGCCAGGGCCTCCTCCAGCGAGGCCTGCGCCGCGCCCAGGCAGGCCAGCCCGATGACCGCCCGGGAGTAGTCGAAGCCCTGCATGACCGACACGAACCCGCCGCCGGGCTCGCCGACCAGCTCCTCGCGGGTGACGGGCAGCCCGGCGAAGTGCAGCGAGGCCCGGCCGATGGCGCGGCCGCCCAGGTCGTCGAAGGCCGAGCGGGTCACGTGCGCCCCGTCCAGGTCCACGTAGAAGGCGCTCACCCCGCGCGCGCCCGGGCCGCCGGTGCGCGCCAGCACCAGGGCCGTGCGCGCGTCCGCGCCGAGGGTGATCGAGGTCTTCTCGCCGGTCAGCCGCCAGCCGTCGCCGTCCGGCTCGGCCCGCAGCTCCAGCCCCGCGGCGTCGGACCCGTGCCCGGGCTCGGTCACGCACAGGCAGGGGATCACCTGCCCGGCCGCGATCGGCGGCAGCCAGCGGGCCTGCTGCCCCGGCGTGGCGTGCCGCACCAGCACGTCGCTCACCAGGGCCGTGTTGATGATCAGGTAGGTGGCGCTGAAGTGGGCCCGGCCCACCTCCTCGGCGGCGATGCCGGCCGCCACCGCGCTGGCCGCCTGGCCGCCGTGGGCCTGGGGGATGCGCAGCCCGGTCAGCCCCAGCCCGGCCATGCCGGTCACCAGGTCCGGGCGGAGCTTCCCGGCGCGGTCGTCGGCCTGGTTGTGCGGCGCCAGCGCCCGGGTGGCGAAGCGGCGCACCTCCTGGCGGAAGGCGTCCTCGTCGTCGCTGAAGAGGAAGTCCATCCGGGCCTCAGTGCCAGCTGACGTGCGGGGCGAAGTCGGGCTTCCGCTTCTCCGCGAACGCGGCCGCGCCCTCCAGGCCCTCCGGCGAGGCGGTGAACAGGTCCAGCGCGGACATGGCCAGGTTGCTCAGGCCCGCCTGGTGGTCGGTGTCGGCGTTGAAGGACTGCTTGAGGAACCGGATCGCGGTGGGGCTCTTCTCGGCGACCTCGGCCACCCACTCCTTCGCCTCCGCCAGCAGCCGGTCCGCCGGCACCACTTTGTTGACCAGGCCCATCGCCAGCGCTTCGGCCGCGCTGTACTGCCGGCACCAGAACCAGATCTCCCGCGCCTTCTTCTCGCCGACCACCCGCGCCAGGTAGGCGGAGCCGAATCCGGCGTCGAACGAGCCGACCCGGGGCCCGGACTGCCCGAACCGGGCGGTCTCGCTGGCGATGGACACGTCGCACAGCACGTGCAGCACGTGGCCGCCGCCGATCGCGACGCCGTTCACCGCGGCGATCACCGGCTTGGGGATGTCGCGGATGAGCTTGTGCAGGTAGCCGATCTCGAACATGCCGCTCTCGCTGGGGCCGTAGTCCCCGGTCTCGGCGCGCTGCTTGACGTCGCCGCCGCTGCAGAACGCCCTGTCCCCGGCGCCGGTGAGGATCACCGCGCGGACCCGGTGGTCGGCCCAGGCCAGCCGGAACGCCCTGATCATCTCCTCCACGGTCTTCGCCCGGAAGGCGTTGTAGCGCTCCGGGCGGCTGATCGTGATGATCCCGGCGGGACCGTCGACCTCGTAGGTGATGTCCCCGAACGGCGTCATCGCCTGGCATCCCCCTCCGGAAGTGAACTAAAGTTCATTGGCGATGAAAGTACGTTCTCACGCGCCAGCGGGTCAAGGGCAGGAGGCAGGCAGATGAGTGCTGGGCCCGGGGCGGCGCTGGCTGAGCTCGACCCGGGGGAGGCGGCCCGGCAGGTGCGGGCGCGGCTGCGCAGCGAGCAGCTGCTGCGGGCGGCCGCCCGGCTGATGGAGCGCAGCGGCGCCCACGCGGTGTCCATGCAGGCCGTGGCCGCGGAAGCGGGCGTCAGCGTGGGGCTGATCTACCGGTACTTCGGCGGCAAGGACGACCTGCTGCTGGCGGTGATCACCGGCGTGCTGGACGCGTTCGCGGCGCGGGTGCCGGCCGCGGTCGCCGCGGCCGGCCAGGACCCGGCAGAGGGGCTGGCGGCGGCGTTCCGCTCCTACTGCGAGGTGATCGACGAGCACCGGCACGCGGCCGTGCTGACCTACCGGGAGTCCAAGAGCCTGACCGAGGCCGGGCGGGAAAAGATCAAGGAACTGGAAGTCCAGACGAGTGAGCCGCTGCGGGCGCTGCTGACCGGGGGCATCAGCGCCGGGCTCTTCGTTCCCGCCGATGTGGATCTGGTGGCGTACAACCTGCTGCTGGTGGCGCACGCGTGGGCGCTCAAGCACTGGTACTTCGAGCGGACCCACGGCTTCAGCGACTACGTGGCCAAGCAGACGGCGCTGGCGCTGGGCGCCCTGATCGTGCCGCGGCGCCGGCGCGGCTACCGGCACCTGCTGGAGCCGGCCGGGTGAGACCCGGCCGCGCCGGGGGCGCGGCGGGCCGCGCTCAGCCGCGCATGTCGATGGCGTTGACCCGGGCGGGCCTGATGACGACCTTCACCCGGCTGTCGCCCGGCTTGTCCCGGGTGCGCAGGTCGGCGCCGCCGTACTTGGCGCCCACCACGTCCGCGAACGCGTAGTCGCCGTCGTCGGTGATCTCCGCGTCGCCCCGGATCTCCAGGTACCTGGCGGGCACGGCCAGGTCCAGGATGAACAGCGTGCAGGCCGGGTTGCGCTGCAGGTTCCTGACCTTCTGGCGGCTGGTGTTCAGGGACAGCGCCACGGTGCCGTCCTCGGCCAGGAACCAGATCTCGCTGAGCTGGGGCCGGCCGTCCGGACCGACGGTCGCGAGGGTGGCGACCGGCGCGTCCAGCAGGTCCCGGTGTGAGTCAGGAATGCCGGTCATGCGTAACCTCCTGCTGGGATGGGATCGTCTGAACGTTATCGCGCCGGCCTGGCCGGCGCGCGCCGCGGCCGGCGGCTGGCCGTGCTGTTCGTGCTCGGCGCGCTGTCCGCGATCGGCCCGCTGTCGATGGACATGTACCTGCCCTCGACCCCGGCCATCGCCGCGGACCTGCAGGCCGGGCAGTCGCTGGTGCAGCTCACCATGTCCGCCTGCCTGGCCGGGCTGGCCGTGGGCCAGCTGGTGGCGGGCCCGCTCAGCGACAGCCTCGGGCGGCGGCGGCCGCTGCTGGCCGGGATGGCGGCGTTCACCGTCCTGTCGCTGGCCTGCGCCGCGGCGCCGGACATCGGGGTGCTGATCGTGCTGCGGTTCCTGCAGGGCATGGCCGGCGCCGCGGGTGTCGTGCTGTCGCTGGCGATGGTCCGGGACCTGTACGAGGGACCTGACGTGGCCCGGATCCTGGGCTCGCTCACGCTGGTGTTCGGGCTGGCGCCGGTGCTCGCGCCCATCATCGGCGGGCAGCTGCTGCGGGTGACCAGCTGGCGCGGGGTGTTCGCGGTGCTGGCCGGGGCCGGGCTGGCGCTGCTCGCCGGGAGCTGGCTGCTGCCCGAGACGGTGCCACCGGAGCGCCGCTCGCCGCCGCGGCTGCGCCAGCTCGTCGCCGACTCGCGGACGCTGCTGCGCGACCGGCAGTTCACCGGCAGCGCGGCGGCGGTCGCCTGCGGCACCGCGGCCCTGATCACCTACATCTCCACGCTGCCGTTCATCGTGGAGGACGCCTACCGGCAGAGCCCGCAGCGGTTCAGCCTCATCTTCGCCGTCAACGCCCTGGGCCTGACCGCGATGGCCCAGCTCGGCGCCCGGCTGGTGCGGCGGCGCTCGCCCGCGCTGCTGCTGCGCACCTCGCTGGCGGTGCAGATGGCGGCGGGCGCCGCGCTGATCGCGGCGGCCGCCACCGGTCATCCGCCGCTGATCACGCTGCTGGTGCCGCTGTTCGTGATCGTGGCCGCCTTCGGCATGATGCGGCCGAACGGCACCGCGCTGGCCATGGCCGGGCACGCGGCCATCGCCGGCACCGCGTCGGCCTACCTGGGGGCGACCCAGTTCATGTCCGGGGCACTGCTCGCGCCGATCGCCGGGGTGGGCGGCCGCGGCGCCGTGCTGCCCGCCGCCATCATGATCGGCTCACTGTGCGCGGCCGCGCTCGGCCTCAACCTGCTGCTCACCCGGGGCCGCCCCAGCGGCCGGCCGGACCGGCCGCCCGCCCCCGCGCCGGAGCTGACCGGCCAGGCCGGCCCCGAGTAGGCAGCCAGGCTCGCGCCCGCGGTCCGCGGCGGCCGGATTCCCGGGCCCCGCCGGGCGCCGCCCGTCTGCTTGGATGTGCGCATGAGCATTCTGGACCTTTTCCGGCTGGATGGCCGGGTCGCGCTGGTGACCGGCGCCTCCTCCGGCCTCGGCGTGGCCTTTGCGCAGGCGCTGGCGGAAGCGGGGGCGGACGTGGCGCTGGCCGCCCGGCGGGCCGGCCGGCTGGCCGAGACCGCGGCGCTGGTGGAGAAGGCGGGGCGGCGCGCGCTGATCGTGCCCGCGGACGTGGCCAGGCCGGAGGACTGCCAGGCCGCGGTCGCGGCCGCGGCGGCGGAGTTCGGCCGCGTCGACATCCTGGTCAACAACGCCGGGATCGGCACCGCCGTGCCGGCCAGCCGGGAGACCCCGGATCAGTTCCGCCAGGTGATCGACATCAACCTGAACGGCGCCTACTGGATGGCGCAGGCCTGCGGCAAGGTCATGCCGCGTGGCAGCTCGATCATCAATATCAGCAGCGTGCTCGGCCTGACCACGGCCGGGCTGCCGCAGGCCGCCTACTCGGCGAGCAAGGCCGGGCTGATCGGCCTCACCCGCGACCTGGCCCAGCAGTGGACCGGCCGCAAGGGCATCCGGGTGAATGCGATCGCGCCCGGCTTCTTCGAGTCCGAGATGACCGGGCAGTACCAGCCGGGCTACCTGGACGCCATGCGGGCCAGGATGCTGACGGGGGAGCCGGGGGATCCGCGCCAGCTCGCGGCCACGCTGATCTGGCTGGCAAGCGACGCGGCCGGCTACATCACCGGCCAGACGGTCGTGGTCGACGGCGGGGTGTCCATCACCTGAGACCGCGGCGGCTGCGGGCCCGGTCAGCCGCTGGCGCCGCCGAGTGCGGCCCGGATCTCCTGGCGGACCACCTTGCCGGTGGCGTTGCGCGGCAGCTCGTCGGTGGTGATCCGCCACCGCGACGGGACCTTGTAGTAGGCGAGCTGCTCCCGGGCGTAGGCGAGCAGGCCCGCTTCGGTCGCCGGGCCGGCCGGGCTGGTCACCACCAGCGCGGCGACCTCCTCGCCGAGGTCAGGGTGCGGCACCCCGATGACCGCGCACTCGCGGACCGCCGGGTGCTCGCAGAGCACGGCCTCGACCTCGGCGGGGTACACGTTCTCGCCGCCGCGCAGGATGAGGTCGGAGCGGCGGGTCGTCATCCGCAGCCGGCCCTGCTCCACCACGCCGATGTCGCCGGTGTGCAGCCATCGATCCGCCCGGATGGCGGCGGCGGTGGCGGCCTCGTCGCGCCAGTAGCCCAGCATGTTGAACGGGCTGCGGGCGCAGATCTCGCCCTCCTGGCCCTCGGGCAGCGCCCGGCCGTCCGGGTCGCGGATCTCCATCTGCACGGTCGGGATCGGGCGGCCGACCGTGCCCGGCGCCGCCGCCAGGTCCAGCGGGGAGGCGACGGTGATCGCGGTGCCCGACTCGGTCTGGCCGTAGGTGTCGGCCAGCGCGTGCCGGGCCACCGGGAAGAGCTCGCGCAGCCGCTCCTGCAGCGCCGGTGAGGAGGGGGCCGACGCCAGCGCGAACCCGTTCAGCGAGGACAGGTCGTAGTCGGACGCCCGGCCGTGCTCGATCAGCCGGCTCGCCATGGTCGGCACCACGCTCCAGTGGGTGACCCGCTCCTTCTCGACCAGCCGCAGCACCGCGTCCACGTCGAAGGGGCCCTGGTGGATCACGACCGCCGCGCCGGTGGCGAGCCGGGGGACGGCGAGGTTGTGCAGGCCGCCGATGTGGAACAGCGGCATCGTGAGCAGGTACCGGCGGTCCGCCGGGTCGGCCGGGTCGCCCATGGCCCCGCTCAGGGCGTCGGTGAACCGGTGGTACTCGATGACCGAGGTGAGGCTGCTGTGGGAGTGCACCGCCCCCTTCGGCCGGCCGGACGTGCCGCTGGTGAACAGGATGACCGCCGGGTCGTCCCCGGCGGCCTGGTGCGGGGCGAGTTCCGCCTCCGGGTACCGGCGGCACAGCTGCGGGATGTCCTCCGCCAGGGTCAGCACGGGGGTGGCGCCGCCGGCCAGCGCCGCCCGTTTGCCGTCCGCGATGACCACGGCGGGCCCGGTCAGGCCGAGCGCGTACTCGACCTCCCGCCTGGTGGACCAGGCGTTGCAGCCGACCGTGACCGCGCCCACGGCGACGGCCGCCCAGAAGGCCACGATCCAGCCAGGCTGGTTCGCCGCGTTGATGGCGACCCGGTCGCCGGGGCGCACCCCGTAGTCCTCGCGCAGCGCCGCTGCCAGCGAGGCGACCGCGCGCGCGTGCTCCGCGTAGCTCAGCCGCTCCGTCATGGAGACCAGGTAGTCACGGTCGCCGCGGGCCGGCGAGGCGGCCAGCACCTCACCCAGGTTGCGGGCCCGGTTCCGGAAGGCCGTCATCGCCGCGCCGAGGACCTCCTCCTCGGCCAGCTCGAACGGCCCGCCCGGGCCGGTCAGCCTGGTGACGGCGGCCAGCACCGCCGCGCCCTGATCCGCGGGTGTCCCCATCAGCCGCCCTCCTGCCGCCGGGGCGCACGTCCGGGTGCGCCCTCTTGCGGAGCAATTGTCGGGTCCCGGGCGGCGGCTTGGGAAGGTCCTCTCAGAGGCCCCGGCCGGCGGCGTTCCAGTGCACCTCGAGGTTGCGCACGAGCGCCGGGCTGAGGTGGCAGCGCGCCTGTTCCCGCGCGTAGATCGCCATGTACTCGCGGAACAGGTCCAGCGGCTCCTGGCCGGCCCGCAGGGTGCGCCGGTTGGCGGTCGCATTCACCAGCCCCGAGTTGGTCAGCGCGCTCACCCGGTCCGCCACCGCCCGGTCCATCTGCCCGGGCTCCGCCACCTCGTCGCACAGGGCGGCCGCGTCGGCGTCCCCGGCCGTCCACTCCCGCCCCGACAGGATCGCCTGCCGGGCGGCGCGGTCCCCGACGAACCGGGGCAGGCGCAGGTTGGAGGCGCCGGGGATGATGCCCTCCTTGCGGGCGGGCAGGAAGAAGCGCGACCCGCGCACGGCGATCACATGGTCGACCACGTGCAGCAGCTGGCAGGCGCCGCCGATCGCGAACTGCTCCACGGCGGCGACCCACAGCTTCTCGATGCCGCCGTCGCTCTCCGGGCCGGTGCCCGCGCCGTCCGGCAGGATGCCGCGGTAGATCTTGCTGACGTAGCCCATGTCGCGCACCAGGTAGAACAGGTAGCCGATGCGCCCGTGGTAGAGGTGGGTGAGGTTGATGCCCGACCCGAACACCCGCTGGCCCTGGTAGCGCGGGTGCTGCACCACCCCGCCGCGGAACACCCCCACCTCGATGTCCGGATCCAGCAGGATCAGGTCCACCGCGCATTCGGTGGCGGCCAGGGTTGTGTCGTCCTCGGCGTTCAGGTGGCGCGGGTTGCTCAGTTCCAGCACCCCGGCCCGGCCGGTGCGGGTGACCCGGGCCGGGCCCAGGTCCACCCGGCCGGTGGCCCGCAGCTCCCCGAGGTGGCCGTAGGCGGCGGGCAGCGGGCGGAGCATGGCCTCGCACAGGTGCCGTCCGGCCCGGGGCAGCGCCAGCACATGCGCGGCCAGCAGGCCCTGCGCCAGCTCCGCGCCTTCCTTCTCCGGCAGCCTGCGGGCGCGCTCGGCGGCCATGTCGGCGGGCGAGGGCACCAGGCCCGGCACGGCCGCCGCCGCCTGCTCCATCAGCTCTTCCAGCCGCAGCCACCGGGAGTAATGGCCGGTCAGGTCCGCGTACAAGTCGGCGGCGTGGGCCCGCAGGTACGTCTCGCGGGCGGCGGTCATGGCGTCCCCGATGGCCGCGCGGGCGGCCTGCTCGGCAGCGGTGCCCGCGCCCCGCGCGGGCAGCCGCCGGGCGAGGTCCTGCCCCTGCCCGAGAAACCGGCTGAGTGCCCCGCCCGCCGCCCGCAGCGAATCCCCCTGCCCGGGTGCGGAGGCCGCCCAGGCCGTCACGTCGCCGGCGGGCAGCCCGGCGCCCGCGAGGACCTCAGGGGCCAGAGGGACGGTGGTCATACGGCGATCTCCGGTGGTTCAGGGGCCAGGCCAGCATTAGCCGCATCATGCCACGCGGGCCGCACCCGGCCGGCTGGGCCGCCGGCCAGCGGCAGATGACAAGCGAGCTTGACATCTGACGGCGGCGGGCGCATGCTGGAGATGTGACAAGCGAGCTTGACATGAGGGCCGGGCGGTGAGGAACGCCGTGCGCGAGCGCCGCACCGCCTGCGGGCTCTCCCAGGCCGAGCTCGCGCAGCAGCTCGAGGTGTCCCGGCAGACGATCAACTCCATCGAGACCGGCCGGTACACCCCGTCGCTGCCCCTGGCCATCGCCATCGCCCGGTTCTTCGGCAGCACCGTCGAGGAGATTTTCGATGCAGACCACGCGTAAGCCCGCCCGCCTGTACGGGGTCACCCCCGCCGTCAGCGCGGCGATCGGGCTCGTCTACCTGATCGGTTTCACCATCGGCGGGCACCCGCTGGACGGCCTGGCCGGGCTGGGGGTGATGCTCCTGTTCGGGGTGGGCCTAGCGGTCGCCGGCCGGCGCAGTGAAACCGTGCGGGGCCTGCTCGACCGGCGGGACGAGCGGATCACCGGCATCGACCTGCGGGCGACCGCGTTCACCGCCGTGGTGCTGATCGCCGCCATCCTCGCCGGCTTCGTGGTTTCGGTGGCCCGCGGCCAGAGCGGCTGGCCGTACGTGCTGCTGGGCGCGATCGGCGGCCTGGCGTACGTGGCGGCCGTGATCTGGTTCCGGGTACGGACCTGACCCGCGCCACCCGCGGCCGCCGGCCGCCGGCGCGGCGCCGGGGGCCGGCCGGGAAACTGCCCGGCGCTGACTGCCGGACCTTTTGCCACGCTGAGCTACAATGCCGATACGTAGCGTATTGAATCGCTGGCAGCGTGGCCCGGGGGCGTCTTCATTCCGTCACCAGATCCTGGTGACGGGTGAGTCAGGTGGCCTGGCTGCCGGGGGATCGGTACGTCCATCACGGACCTTGGGGGAGCCGAGATGGCCTTGTCCGGGACGGGAACATCCGGGAGCCGCGGGCGGGTGAACTGGCGGCGATTCGCCGCGATCATCGTGCCGGCCCTCGCCGCCGCTGCGGTCCTGGTGCTGCTGACTGCGAAGAGCATCCTCGCCGTCTCCTTCAGCATCTCCGGCACGCCGTTCACGATCACCGCCACCCAGCTCAAGGGGCGGGGGTTCGAGCAGTTCGGGGTCGTCGACACCTCGGTGCTCAAGGTGCTGCCGGGCCACACGAACCAGATCGTGCTCACGGCCAACGCCATCCGCTCGGCGACCATCCGCGACCTGTGCCAGAGCGTCACGCTCGGCGGGCTGACGCTGCGGATCACGGCAGGTCACGGCGGCACGCCGGCGTCAGCGACCGACCTGGTGGTGGACGCGGACAGGCTGTCCGGCAACGCGAGCTTCACCCACATCCACATCGGCCAGGACGCGAGCACGCTCAACCAGGTGCCCGGGGTGAAGGGGCCGGCCGGCGGCTTCGGCCAGCAGGCGACCACGGTCACCATCGACAACCTGCGGCAGCATGCCTACGCGACCACCGCTGGCGTCTTCAAGCTGCCCGGCTTCGGCCTGAGCTTCGGCAGGCCGTGCTGATGACGGCGGCATCAGGCAGCAGGAGCGGGCCCGGCCGCGCGGAGCGCCGCGCTGCCGCCCGCGGCCAGCCCGCAGCGTGGCGGCTGGCCTTCCGGGACTGGCGGCACTCCCGGCCGTTCCTGGGCGGGCTGCTGGTCATCCTGGGCGGCGTGGAGATCCTGCTGTCGGAGGAAGCCCCGCTGCCGCTGGTCATCCACATCGGGCTGCAGGGCCTGGCCGGCTACCTGGTTCCCCTGGTCATGGTGCTGTGCGGGGTGCTCCTGCTGTTCCATCCGGTCCAGCAGACGTTCTACTCGATCCTGGCGGTCCTGCTGGCGCTGGGCTCGTGGGTCACCTCCAACCTGGGCGGCTTCCTCGCCGGCATGCTGCTCGGGCTGGCTGGCGGGGCGCTGGCCTTCGCGTGGCAGCCACCCGGCCCGGACGGCCAGCGGCGGCCGCACCGCCGGCGGGCACCGGACGAGCCATCATCCGCCGGGCTCGATCTCGTCCGCGGGCCGCGCTCCGGCGATGCCGGGCGGGGCGGCCAGGCTGGCGGCGCGGGACCCGGGCCCGGCCATCCGGCCAGGGCACTGGGTGTCTCCGCGGTCCTGGCGGTCCCGCTCGCACCGCTGGCCGCCTCGGTGCTGCTCGCGCACGTGCCCCGGGGGCCGGCCGGGACCGCGCCGTGGCCGCCCGCCGCGAGCCAGGGCCCGTCGCCGGCCGCCGCCGGCCAGACCCCGGCTCCGGCGACCGGCAGCCCGGTCCCGTACCCCACCGCGCCGGGCAGCCCCGGGGGTTCCCCGTGGCCCACCGGGCCGGCCGGCCGCGGCCCGGTCCCGTCACCCACGGCCGACCCCACACCCAGCCCGCCGGGCACCGCGCGGCCCAGCCCGGCCCGCAGGCAGCACCGCCACCACCGCCGCCGGGCTGCGGCCGCCGCCCCGCGGGTGCCGGTCCCGGGGGCCCGCACCCGGCTCAGCGCGGGGTTAGCGATGTTCACCGGGCTTTCGTACGACGGGGTCGCCCGGGTGCGGACCCCGGCTGGCGTGGTGCTGATGGTGAAGCTCCGGATGACCTCGCTCACGCTGTCCCGCGTCCGCCTGCTCGCCCCCACCGGGGACGGCGGCTCCGCGGTCAGCAGGGACGTGTCCTTCGGGCTGACCGGGGACATCGTGCTCTACGCCGCCAGGATCTCCGGGCGCGCGCACGGCGTCCGGGTCACGTTCACCCCGCGGCAGCCGTGGCAGGGGGTCCGCCCGGACCTCGTGCTGACGGACCTGGTCGCCGAGCAGCCGTTCGCGACCGCCGACTCGCTCCAGGCCAGCGGCTTGCGCATCGCGGGGAGGTAGGGCAGGCGAACCGGGGGCATCCGGCGGGCGCACGGCCCGCCGGCACATGGAAGACCGAGAAAGGAGCACAGCGACATGCGCATGCGATCGCTGGTAGTGATAACGGCAGCAGCGCCGCTGCTGGCAATCATCCCGGCAGCGGCGAACGCCGCCCCGACGAGCGTGCTGACCAACAGCAGGCCCGGCGGGCCGGCTGTCAGGGTCGGCGCCACACTGAGGGCGGGCCTGCAGGGCAGGGCGGTATTCCTGGTCCCCGGCACCCGGGCGGGGATCAGCTGCCGCAGGGCAGGCGTCACCGACCGGGTGACCCGTAACCCGGCCGCGCCCGGGACGGCCGTGGAACTGCTCACCGGCCAGACCTTCGGCCGCTGCTCGAGCAGTATCCCCGGCACGACCGGGGTGAGGAGCGTCTCCGTCCTCGGCCTGCCGTACCGGACGACGGTCAGCTCCCGCGGCAAGCGGGTCACCATCTTCAACGCGAGGACGAGGCTCACGCTGAACACCGTGGTGGGAACGCTCACCTGCAGCTACCGCGCCGCCCGGCTGCACGGGACAGCCGTGAACACCGGTTCGAAGATCGTCTTCGCCGGCCAGCTGTTCCGGCTGTCGTCCGGCTCGCGGGCATGCCCGCCGGCGGGCAGCTTCTCCGCGACGTTCGGCCCGGTGACCAACGTGAGCGTCAGGGGCCGCCCGCACGTCTTCGTGAACTAGCCGCCGGCCGGGCCCGGCCCGGGGAGCGCGCCAGCAGGCCGTTCCCGGGGCCGGGCACGGCCCGGCTGTGCTGCGTCGCGGCGTGCCCGGGTCAGGTCTGCAGCGGCATGACCTCACGGCGGAACTCGCCGAGGAACTGGCGGAACGGCACCTCCGGCGCGGCGGGCCGGAGGACGAACTTGCTCACGCCCGCGGCCACGTACTGCTCGATCATGCCGCGTGCCTGCGGCCAGCCGGTCGCGATGAGCGCGGACGGGTCGGTGCCCGGCCGCCGCTGCCCGGCCGCGGCAGCCAGCGCGGGCGGGATCTCGCCGGCCGCCACCGCCAGGCTGATGCCGAAGTGGTCGGCCTCCACCTCGCGCCCGGCCCCGGCGGCGGCCTCCTGGATGATCCCGATCCCGGCCGCAGCCTCGGCCGGGGTGACGAAGCTGGCCAGCCAGCCGTCCGCGAGCCTGCCGATGCGGCGCAGTGCCTCCGGCGCGCTCCCGCCCAGCCAGATGTCCAGCGGCCGGGCGGGCAGCGGCCCGATCCGCGCGCCGGTCACGGTGAAGAACTCGCCGGCGTAAGAGACGCTCTCCTGCCGCAGCAGCAGCCGGATCAGCTCCAGCGACTCGTCGAACACCGCTGCCCGGCGGCCCGGCGGCACCGGGAAGAGCGCCCGCTCCGGGTCGCGGGCCGGCCGGAGCCCGAACACCGGCAGCACCCGCCGCGGCGCGAGCCCGGCCAGGCTGGCGAGCTGCTTGGCGATCAGCACCGGGTGACGGCCGGGCAGGACAGCGATCCCGGTGCCGACCTTCAGCCTGCTGGTCCGCCCGAGCGCGAACGCCATCCCGGCGAACGGCTCCACCAGCGAGCCGAACACCATTTCCGGCAGCCACAGGGAGTCGACGCCGGACTCCTCCAGCTGGTCCACAGCCGCCGGGAAGCCTTCCGGCGCGCCCGCCGGGCCCAGCGCGATCCCGATCCGTACCTTCATGCCCCCATCCGACCACGGCCGGCGGCCGGACCGGGCCGCGGCCCGGTGATCACCCGCGCAGCCAGCGCCGGTAGCGGCGGCGGGAAGCCTTGCGCCAGGTCCGCCAGGCCTGTTCCTGCCGCTGCCGGCCGTGCTCGGCCTCGCGTTCGTGCAGCAGGCCGTAGCTGAACGCGTTCTCCCCTGCGAGGTGGGCGGCGATGCCCAGCTTCCGTGCCACCTGCCGGGCGATGACGGCGTCCTGGTGGTCGCCCAGCACCGACTGCACCTTCTTCATGCGCCGGGCGAACCGGCCGGCCTCGCGGCCGGCGGCCGGCGCCGCCGTCTCGGCCGCGTACCGGGACCGCCGGGCCGCTTTGCGCGCCTGGTGCAGCGCGGTGTCCCGGGCCTGGCCGGGCGGCGCCTGGTACGCCCGCTTCATCCGGCGCGCGGCCTGCCGGTAGGCGCGGCGGACCGCTGCGGGCAGCACGTCCGCTGCGGGGCGGGACGCCCGCGGCTCCAGCGGCGGGGTGTCCAGCAGCTGGTCCAGCGCGTCCAGCAGCCCGAAGTACCGCGGGGAGCCGAGCGCCGCCACCAGCTCGCGATGAGCCTCTGCCCGGGCCGGGGCGAAGTGCTCCTGCACCCGTGCCTGCACCGGGCCGATGAGCTGTTCGGCCGGGATGTGCCGCAGCTCCGCCCCGATGCGGGCGGCGAGGACCTCGCCGTCCCGCGGCCCGCCGAGCAGGTGCCCGAGCCACTGCAGGGTGCCGGCGAGTTCCCCGGTGGCGTCGCGGCTGATGACGTCCCGGAAGGAGCGCAGGGTGCCGCGCAGCCGCCGGGTCGTGACCCGCATCTGGTGCACCGCGTCAGGCTCGTCCCGGCGCACCAGCGGGTCGAGGGCTTTCAGCGTGGCTGCCTGCCCGCGCAGGTAGCCGAGGACCACGTCACCCGCGGGGGAGGACGGGCCCAGCCCGCGGGCGGCCGGCTGCGGGTCCGGCCGCTGCCAGCCCAGCGCGCGTTCCAGCTTCGACGCGTGCCCGGCCGGGTTCAGCCCGGCCCGGCGCAGCTCGCGTTCTGCGGCCCCGAGCAGCCCGCGGCCGCCGCCGGTCAGCTCCACCTCCGCCTCCCGCCACCGGGACAAGGCCGTGGCCTGGCCCATGGTCTGGGCGGAGACCTCGTCGGCGGTGACCTCGGCGAGGGACTCCCCGCGGGGGCCGTGCAGGATCACGCGCTCGCGGGCGGTGGCGAGCCGCGCCACCGGTCGCAGCGGCTCGCCCCGGGTGTACACCTGGACCAGGGCGGCCAGTTCGGCCGGCACCGGGCCGCTGGCCTGACCGGGTGGCAGCTGGATCTCGCGCCGGGTGCCGGGCCCGGCCGGCAGTTTCAGGTGCCAGCCCGCATCGTGGCCGCCCTCGCGGCGGCGCAGCGTGACCCCGGCCTGCAGCAGGCGCAGCCCTTCGGTGTCGTAGTACTCGGCGTCCAGCTGCTCCCCGCCGGGCCGGGAGGTGCCCGTCACCCCCGGCAGGTCATCCAGCGGCGGCAGCACGGCGCCGTCCGGCAGGTCGTACTTGATCTCGGTTTCACGGGTGCTCACAGCCATCCGGGGCAGCTACCCGGCAGGCGCCGCCCGACGCGTGCGGCCGGCCACGTTCCGGCGGCAGCGCGGAATCAGCTGCCCGGGCGGAGCCCGGCTGCCGGCGCGTTTCGGCAACCCGGCTCCGGTCCGGGCCGCTGCCGCCGTCAGCGGCGCCGGGTCCGCAGGCCCAGCGTGAGCAGGGCGATCCCGGCCAGGGCGACCACCGGGCCCGTCACGGCCCACACGGCCGAACCCGTCATCACGCTGCCTTTGAGGTACCCGATCCCCTGCAGCAGCCAGACGACGCCCGCGATCGTGGCGAGCGCGCCGATGGTGACGAGCAGCCCCTTCCGCATCCCGGTACTCCTCCCTTTCCGGCACCGCCGGCCGGCAGCAGCGTCCATGGGGAACTACGTGCCAGCAGCCGCCGCGGTTCGCCGGGACCGGCGAAACCGCGGCGGCTGCTGCGGGTCAGGTGAGGCTGTCCACCCGGTGGACATCGCCGCAGGGCACCCCGAGCGCGGCGTGGTGCTGCCGGATGGACTCCTCGTCCGGGCCCTCCAGCAGGCAGTACACCTTGCCTTCGTCGTTGTGGTACAGCTCGGCCTGGCGCACCCCGAACTGGTCGGCCCGGCCGTTGCGGGCGTCGTCGGCGATCTGCGCGTTCGCCTCGGCCGGGAGCTTCAGGTCGTCATGGAAGTCCATGATTCGTGGCATCTCGGCTC
>JBLMWU010000231.1:0-5507 GCA_050257395.1 Gemmatimonadota bacterium
AGCCACGACAACGAGGAGTTCGGCCAGGTCCTGGCCGGCTCACTGGAACTGACCGCCGATGGCCGGGCGCAGACGCTGGCCGCCGGGGAGGGGTTCCTGCTGCCGGCCGGGCTGCCGCACGCCGCGGTGGCCGGCCCGGACGGCTGCCAGCTGCTGGAGTGCTACGCCCCGCCGCGGATCCCCGCCCCGCCCCGCCCCGAATGAGGAACCCATGACCACGCTGCCCACCGCCCGCCTCGACCCCGCCGAGCTGACGATCGAGCGAGTGGAGGTCACCCCGGTCCGGGTGCCGCTGCCCCGGAAGTTCTCCGGCAGCTACTACTCGATGACCAGCCGGTGCACGATCGTGACCCGGGTGTACGCCGCGGGCGGGCTCGTCGGCGAGGCCTACAACGGTGACACCGACGCCGAGCAGCCGCTGATCGTCAGCATCATCAATGACGAGATCACCCCGAACGTGACCGGCCGCAGCGCGCTGAACATCGAGGGCTGCTGGCAGGCCATGCTGCCGTCCACCTACGACATCCTGCGCGACCGGTCGCTGGCGCTGCAGGCGATCGCCTGCGTGGACACCGCCCTGTGGGACCTGCTCGGCAAGGCGGTGGGCCTGCCGCTGTACCAGCTGTGGGGCGGTTACACCGACCGGCTGCCCGCCATCTGCATCGGCGGCTATTACGGCGACGGTGAGAAGCCCGTGGCCGAGCAGATCGCCAGCTACCGCGAGCTCGGCTTCGCCGGCTGCAAGTTCAAGGTCGGCGGGCAGGCCCCGGAGGAGGACGCCAGGCGGGCCCGGCTGGCCCGTGAGGCGGGCGGCGACGGCTTCGTCCTGATGGTGGACGCCAATCAGGGCTGGACCCGCGGGGAGGCGATCCGGTTCGCCCGGCTGACCGCCGACCTGAATCTGCGCTGGTTCGAGGAGCCGTGCCGGTGGCTCAACGACCGGCTGTCCATGCGGGACGTGCGGCTGGCCACCGGAATACCGGTGACCGCCGGGCAGAGCGAGGACACCAGGGCCGGGCTGCGCGACCTGATCGCGGCCGGGGCGGTCGACGCCTGCAACGCCGACGCGAGCTGGATCGGCGGGCCCAGCGAGTGGCGCCGGATCGCGGCCATCGCCTCGGCGTACGAGGTCGAGATGGCCCACCACGAGGAGCCGCAGGTGTCCGCGCACCTGCTGGCCGCCATCCCGCACGGCACCTACCTCGAGACGTTCGACCCGGACCGGGATCCGCTGTTCTGGAATCTGATCGCCAACCGGCGGCCGTTCGAGTCCGGTCACTACCTGGTGCCGGACGGCCCCGGGCTGGGCCTGGAGCTCGACTGGGACTACGTCGGCCGGCACCGGGCGGACGGCTGAGCATGAGCACCGGTGTCGCCGTCGCCGGGGCGGGCGAGGCGGACGAGATCGGCGTTCTCCCGCACAAGAGTGCCCTGCAGCTGCACGCCGAGGCGGCCGCGAACGCCCTCGCTCACGCCGGCCTGGCCCTGGCCGAGGTCGATGCGCTGTTCACCTGCGGCCTCGACTTCATGCCGTCGCTGCTGGTCGCGGAGTACCTGGGGATCCGCCCGCGGTACTCCAGCAGCAACTCGATCGGCGGCTCGTCCTTCGTGGCGCACGTGCACGAGGCGGTGGCGGCCATCCGGGCGGGCGCTTGCGAGGTGGCGCTGATCACCCACGGGGAGACCAGGCGCTCCAACCGCAAGCGCGGGATCGCCACCCGGCCGGCCCACGAGGACCCGTGGTTCCCGGACTGGCAGTGGGAGAAGATCTACGGGGCCGACTCCCCCGCGCCCGCGTACGCGCTGGCCGCCACCCGGCACATGCACCGGTACGGCACCACCAGCGAGCAGTTCGCCGAGATCGCGGTCGCCACCCGCAAGTGGGCCGCGCTGAACCCGCGGGCGCTGCACCGGGATCCGCTGACGGTCGAGGACATCATGGCCTCGCCGTGGGTGGTCTACCCGTTTCATCTGCGCGACATCTGCCTGGTCACCGACGCGGGCGGGGCGGTGGTGCTCACCAGCGTGGAGCGGGCCCGGCGGCTCGGCCCGCCGGTGATCGAGGTGCTCGGCTCCGCGGTGGCGCACACCCATTACGGGATCACCCAGATGCCGGACCTGACGGTGACGCCAGCCGCGGTCTCCGGCGCGCAGGCGTACGCGCAGGCCGGCGTCGGGCCGGCCGACATCGACGTGGCCGAGCTGTACGACTCGTTCACCTACACGGTGCTGGTCACGCTGGAGGACCTGGGATTCTGCGGCAAGGGCGAGGGCGGCGCGTTCGTGTCCGGGCAGCGCACCGCGCCCGGCGGCAGCTTTCCCCTGAACACCAGCGGCGGCGGCCTCTCCTACACCCATCCGGGCATGTTCGGGATGTTCCTGCTGATCGAGGCGGTCCGCCAGCTGCGCGGCGAGTGCGGCGAACGGCAGGCCGGGACGCCGGAGGTGGCGCTGGTCAACGGGATGGGCGGGTACCTGTCCAGCGCGGCGACCGCCATCCTCGCCCGGGTGTGAGCGCCATGGACACGCCCCCGCTGCCGGTGCCCGCGCTCTCCCCCAGCCCGGAGGCCGCGCCCTTCTGGGACGCGTGCCGGCGGCACCAGCTCGTGCTGCCCTATTGCGCCGGGTGCCGCCGGTTCTTCTTCTACCCGCGTGCCATCTGCCCCGGCTGCGGCGGCCGCGATGTCAGCTGGCGCGAGTCCGCGGGCCGCGGCGAGCTCTACACCTTCTGCATCCAGCACCGGTCCGGGCTGCCGGGCTTCGGCGGCGCCACCCCGTTCATCACCGCCATCGTCGAGCTCGCGGAAGGACCCCGGCTCATGACGTTCCTCACCGGCGTTCCGGCCGACCCGGAGCAGATCAGGTGCGGCATGCCGGTGGAGGTCGTGTTCCGGGACCTGCCGGACGGGAACGTACTGCCTGTGTTCCGCCCGGCAGGTCCCGGAACGTGACCGGCGGGTCAGCCGGCTGAGCCCGGCCGGCGGCGCCAGGGACGGTCGTAGACCGACGCGAGCCGCGCGAGGGTGAGCGCGGCGAGCAGGAGCCCGAAGTCGCGCAGCGCGATGTCGTAGAACCCCGGGTAGCTGAACAGGTTGATGACGATGCCCGCCAGCCAGGCGGCGACGATGTAGGCCGCGTACCGGGGCTTGATCGCCACCGCGAGCCCGGCGACGATCTCGATCACGCCGACCACCAGCATCGCCTGGTGGGCGGTCAGGGGGATCAGCCGCACGATCCAGGGGGCCAGGTAATGCTCCCAGTTCGTGAGCACGTTGAAGAACTTGTCGGCGCCGAACAGGATCGGCAGCACGGTGAACCCGGTCCGCAGCAGCAGGTAGGCGCCGTACGCGGGCTCGGCACGGGCCCGCTGGACGGCCTGCGCCACCCCCTGCGCGGAGGGCGCGTGCGGGGCGGTGACAGCCATGGGCAGCTCCTTCTATCACTAAACGACTTTATTTTTAGACTCCCACTCTCTCGCCAATTTGTCAATGATCGTTAGTGATAGAATGGACCGCGATGAGCTGGGACAGTGCTGCGCGGCTGGCCGCGCTGGCCACCCTGGACGACCCGGTCCGGCGGCGGCTGTATGAGTACGTGAGCGGGCAGGACCAGCCGGTATCCCGCGACGAGGCTGCCGCCGCGGCGGGGATCGGCCGGGCGCTGGCGGCCTACCACCTCGACAAGCTCGCCGGCGCCGGGCTGCTGGATGCCGCCTACCAGCGGCCGGCCGGCCGCACCGGGCCCGGCGCGGGCCGCCCGGCGAAGCTGTACCGCCCGTCCGCGCGGGAGCTGTCGGTGTCGGTGCCGCCGCGGGCGTACGAACTGCTGGCACGGCTGCTGGCCGAGGCTGCGGAGAGCGACACCACCGGGCAGGTGCGCGGCACGCTGCACCGGGTCGCGCACGACCTCGGCCGCCAGCTGGGCGCGGAGGAGGCGGGCGCAGGCCCGGCCGCGCTGCTGGAACGGTACGGCTACCAGCCGCGCACCGGCCCGGACGGCGTCACGGAGTTGCGCAACTGCCCGTTCCACCAGCTGGCCCGCTCCCACCAGGACCTGGTGTGCTCGCTGAACCTGCACCTGGTCGAAGGGGTCATCGCCGGCAGCCGGCACCCGGGGGCCCGCGCCGAGCTCCGCCCGCACCCCGGCCGCTGCTGTGTCGTGGTGCACGGCAGCTGACGTGCCCGGCGGCCGCACCACGGGCGCTGCCCGGTCTCAGGCTGATTTCCTCATCACGTCCCGTGCGTGATCGAGCAGCGAGGCGAACGGCCCGAGGACGTACTGGGCCGCCGTCGAGCCCGCCGCCGCGGGATGAGGGTGAGTCGGCGCCAGCGTCTGCGCCGCGTGCAGTCCCCGGCCCAGCCAGACCCGCTGCTGTTCGCTGCGCGACTGGAGGATCAGCGGGAACTCCTCCGCCTCCTCCTGCCGCGCGTGCCGGACAACCTTCGCCTCGAACTCGGCCAGGCCGTCCGCGAAGTCCTGCGAGGGAAGCTCCATCTTCTCCAGCTCGGCGAGCAGATGGGTCGCCATGTGCTCCTCATGATTGCGCGCATTCGCGATGTCGCCGCCCCCGGGGGCAACCCGGGTCAGCGGCCGGAGGACCATCTCCTCGGCAGCCTTATGTGCCGCCAGCAGCCGGCGCAGCTCATCGAATTTCTCCTGCTTGCGCTTCCCGGTCGCGCGGTGGATCTGGCCGAACAGTTCCTCTATCCGCGCGTGCTGGTCCAGCAGGATGCGGATCACGTCTCCTTCAGGAAGTTGCGCTGCCTGCAGCCCGGGCTTGGGTGAAGTGGCCATGGACGCCCCTCCTCTCCGGATCGGGTGTTACCGGGCGCCCTACCCGCCGGCGCCCGTCGTCACGCTTGTCCCGGCGAGGTGCGTCATTGGCCGGTGGGCAGGCCTGCATTAGGCTCGCGGGTGATGTCCACCATGGCAGGCGCGACGTCCACCAGCCAGGACGTGGCGCAGCGGCTGCTCAGCGACGGCTATGTGATCGTCTCCGGCCTGCTGAGCGACGCCGGGGCCGCGGCCGCCCGGGCGGACCTGGGCCGCATCCTGGACACGACACCGGCGGGCCGCAACGCGTTCGAGGGCTTCTCCACCCAGCGGGTGTACGCCCTGCTCGCCAAGACCAGGGCGTTCGACCAGGCCGCCATCCACCCGCTCGTCCTCGGGGTGCTCGACCAGGTGCTCGGCCACTATCAGCTCAGCGCCCCGGTGGGCATCCGGATCGGGCCCGGGGAGCGCGCCCAGATGCTGCACCGCGACGACGCGGTCTACCCGCTCCCCCAGCCCCACCCGCCGGTGGTGGTCAACACCATGTGGCCGCTGGATGAGTTCACCGCGCGGAACGGCGCCACCCGGTTCATCCCCGGCAGCCACGGCTGGCCACCCGGCCGCCAGCCTGCCGATGGCGACCCCGTCGTGACGGCCGCCATGAGCCCGGGCTCGGCCATGTTCTACCTGGGCAGCCTCTGGCACGGCGGCGGGGCCAACCGCACCAGCCGGCC
>JBLMWU010000232.1:0-20126 GCA_050257395.1 Gemmatimonadota bacterium
CACGCTACGCCAGCGGACGGCCCGGGCCCGACCCTGTAGGGCGAGAGCGGCCTGGGGCGGGCCTTGCGGCGAGACGGGCACTGGCCCTGGTGGGGCTTGTGCAGCAGCGGCACCCGGCTTGGGTCAGGTCTGTCCTGTCCGCAGGCGTAGCGTGACGGCGGCCGGCCGTTTCCCCTCAGGCGTCTCGGGCCCTACAGGCGTGCATGGGAACGGCGGACTGCCAGCCAGCGGGCGGGGCAGGCCTGGCCACCCCCTCAGCGGGGGCGGATGATGCTGGACGCGAGGAGGTTCGCGAGGGCTTGCTCGCAGGACTGCTGGCGGGGGGCGGGGACGCAAGCGGTGAGGGCGTCGCGGGCGGTGGGGTAGGCGGCCAGCGACTCGACCAGGGTGACGAGCTCAGGGGCCTTCAGGAAGACCAGGCGGCGGTTCCCGTAGTGGTAGGCCAGCCCGCCGAACCCCTCGGGCCGGATGGCCACCTGGGGATGCTTCTCGTAGGGCTGGCCCGGGTCGAACGGCATCCGGCAGGAATCAGTAGACGCCGCACATGCCGTCGATGGAGATCTCCTCGACGAGCAGTTCGTCGGTCTCTTCCACGTCCTGGTCCGCTGCCGTGGCCTCGGCGGTGCCGTTCTCGCCGGTCATGAGGAAGTACCTCCCGTCTGGCCGGCGCGGTGATCCTGCCGCGCCGGGCGCGTTTCCGCCTGTATGGTTGCATATTGTGGCACTGGGTGCCAATACCTTGACCAGGCATTCCTTTCTCCTCCCCGTGTGAGCAGGCCCGTGGACGACCGTGCTGCCGCCCCGGCCGGGATGCGGCTGCGGCCCGACCCCGGGCTGGCCGCGCACGCGAACGGGACGGTGCTCATCGGCGGGTCGCCGCTGCGGCTGCTGCGGCTCGGCCCGCGCGGCGCGGACCAGGTCCGCGCGTGGTGGGACGGCGCGCCCGTGCCCGACCGGCCCGCCGCCCGCAGGCTGGCCCGGCGGCTGCTGGACGCGGGCATGGCCCACCCGGAGCTGGCCGGCGGGCCGCCCGAGGACGAGGTGACGGTCGTCATCCCGGTCCGGGACCGGGCCGTGGAACTGGCCCGCTGCCTGGCGGCCCTGGCCGGCCTGCGGGTGATCGTGGTGGACGACGGCTCCGCCGACCCCGGCCCGGTGGCCGCGGCCGCCGCTGCCGCTGGCGCGCGCTACCTGCCCCGCGCCAGCAACGGCGGCCCAGGCGCGGCCCGGAACACCGGCCTGGCCGCCGTGACCACGCCGCTGGTGGCGTTCGTCGACTCCGACTGCGTGCCCCGCCCGGGCTGGCTCGGGCCGCTGCTGCCGCACTTCGCCGACCCGGCGACCGGCGCGGCGGCCCCCCGGATCGTCGCCCACGAGGACGGCGGCGGCTGGCTGGCGCGCTACGAGAGCATCAGCGCGTCGCTGGACATGGGCCCGGCGGAGAGCATCGTCCGGCCGGGCGCCCGGGTGGCCTACGTCCCTGCCGCGGCGCTGGTCGTCCGCAGAGAGGCAGCCGCCAGCGGCTTCGCCGAGGACATGCCGGTCGGCGAGGACGTGGACTTCGTCTGGCGGCTGGCAGCCGCGGGCTGGCGGGTCCGCTACGAGCCCCGGGCGGCCGTGGCGCACGAGCACCGGGTGCGGCTGGGGCAGTGGCTGCGCCGGCGCCGCGACTACGGGACCTCCGCGGCGCCGCTGGAACTGCGCCATCCGGGCACCGTGCCCGCGATGTCGATGTCCGGCTGGAGCGCGGCCGCCTGGCTGGCGGTGGTGCTCGGCCGGCCGGTGAGCGGTGCCGCGCTCACCGGCGCCACCACCGCCGTGCTGGCCCGCCGTCTCGCCCCGTTCGTCGGCGATCCCTGGCCGGTGGCGGGCCGCCTGGCAGGCGCCGGGACGCTGGCGGCCGGCCGCATCCTCGGCAGCGCGCTCACCCGCGCCTGGTGGCCGGTGGCCGTGCCTGCTGCCCTCGCCGTCCCGCGGCTGCGGCTGCCGCTCGCGGCGCTCGCGCTCACTCCGCCGCTGCTCGACTGGCGGCAGCAGCGCCCGCCCATGGGGCCGGCCGGGTACGTGGCCGGGCGGCTGCTCGACGACCTCGCCTACAGCGCCGGGGTGTGGCAGGGCTGCCTGGCCCACCGCACGGCCCGCCCGCTGAGTCCCGCGCTGTGGTGGTGGTCGCGCCCCGGCGAGCCCGGCGGCCCTGCGCCGTCACCGTAAGCGCGGCGGGCAGGCCGTGCCAGAGTCCGGAAACTCCTTTCGGGGCACCGGCTTTCGGGCACCCCGGCGGCGCACCGCCAGCGTCGGGCAGCAGCCCGGCCGGCGGCATATGAGTATTGACAGCGCTTACATTCCGATTTTGACTGGGCTCACTCGCCGATGTAAACGCTTTCAGAACCCGGGGCGGCCGGCATGAGCACGATGTACGAGGTCGCGAGCCTGGCCGGAGTTTCCATCGCCACGGTCTCCCGGGTCCTGCACGGGTCTGGCCTCGTGCGCGCGGACACCAGGGACCGGGTGCTGGCCGTCATCGAGGAACTCGGTTACGTTCCGGACGGCTCCGCGCAGGGCCTGAGCAGGCGGCGGAAGGACATCATCGGCCTGGCCGGGCTGGAGCGCGGCGGCGGCGAGGTCGGCGTGGAGCAGACCAGCCCGCTGTTCATGGACGAACTGGTGCACGCGGTGGAGGCCGTGCTCCGCGGCACCGACTGCTCGCTGCTGCTGGCCTTCGGCCAGGCCGGGGCGCAGTTCCAGCAGCGGATCCGCTTGCTGTCCGGCAAGGTGGACGGCCTGCTGGTGGCCGAGGAAGTCATGCCCCCGGCCCAGCTGCGGGCGCTGGCACGGCATATCCCGGTGGTGATCATCGCCGGCCGGCCGGATGAATCCGGCCTGGACGTCGTCGCCGTGGACAACGCCGCCGGCATCCGGGAACTGGCCGCGCACCTGATCGGCGAGCACGGGTACCGGGACCTCGGCTTCCTGGCCGGGCCGGCGGACTCACCCGACGCCTGCGAGCGGCTGGCGGCTTTCCGCGGCGCCGCGGCCGCTCACCCCGGCTGCCGTCTCGGCCGGGTGCTGACGGGTGACTTCTCCGAGGCGAGCGGCATCGCCGCGGCGCGGGAACTGCTGGCGCGCGGGCCGCTGCCCGAGGTGATCGCCTGCGCCAATGACCAGATGGCGATGGGGATGCTGCTGGGCCTGCAGCAGGCCGGGCTGCAGGTCCCGGCTGACGTCGCGGTGACCGGCTTCGACGACGTGTTCGCGAGCCGGCTGGTGTCGCCGGCGCTGACAACCGTCGGGCAGCCGGTCCGCGAGCTCGGCCGCCGGGCGGCACAGCGGCTGCGGTCCCGGATCGAGGACCCGCGGCTGCCGCCGCGCGCGGAGGTCCTGCCGACCCGGTGCGCGATCAGGGCCAGCTGCGGCTGCCCCGCGCGGCCGGCGGCCGCAGACGTGCCGGATGGACCGGCCGGGGCGGGCGGACCAGCCCGCCGGACAGAGAGGAGCACCTGATGCGACGAAACCCCCACCTGCTGTCCATCCGCAGCCGGGGCCGGCGGGCCGGCCCGCCGGCGGCCGCAGCCGCGGCGGTGTTAGCCGCAGCCGCGCTGACCGCCCTGACCCTGCCGGCGAGCAGTTCGGCGACCACCGTCCCGCCACCGCCGCCCGGCTGGAGCACCGTCTACAGCGACTCGTTCTCCGGCGCGGCCGGCTCGGGCGCTGACTCCGGCTGGACCTACGACACCGGCACCCAGTACCAGGGGAGCGGCTGCGCCGCGAACTGGGGCACCGGTGAGGTGGAGAGCAACACCAGCTCCACCGCGAACGTGTCCGAAGACGGCAGCGGGCACCTGAACATCACCCCGGTCTCCGCCGGCGGCGCCTGGCCCTCCGGCCGGATCGAAACCGTGAGCGACGCCTTCGCCGCGCCGGCCGGCGGGGAAATGGAGGTCAGCGCCTCCATCAAGCAGCCCAGCCCGGCCAGCGGCCTCGGCTACTGGCCGGCCTTCTGGATGCTGGGCGCGGGCTTCCGGGGCAACGGCGCCGGCACCTCGGGCACGATGAACTGCTCGAACTGGCCATCCGCCGGTGAGATCGACGTGATGGAGGACGTGAACGCGCTGTCGGAGCACTCCGGCACCCTGCACTGCGGCACCGACCCGGGCGGTCCCTGCAACGAGACCAACGGGCTCGGCAGCGGCCTGCAGTCCTGTTCCGGCTGCCAGAGCGGGTACAACACCTATTCGGTCATCGTGAACCGCACCGACACCAGCAACGAGTCGATCACCTGGTATCTCAACGGCAACGCCTACTACACGGTGACCGAGAGCCAGGTCGGCGCCGCCACCTGGCAGGCCGCCGTGGACCACGGGTTCTTCCTGATCCTGGACGTGGGCATGGGCGGCGGCTACCCGAACGGCGTGTGCGGCTGCACCACGCCGGCCGCGGCGACCAGTTCGGGGGCGGCGATGAGCGTCGGCTACGTCGCGGTCTACCAGACCACCGGGGCCAGCCCGTCACCATCCCCCAGCCCGACCGGCGGTGGCGGGACGTCCTGCCCGGCGGCGGCGAGCGCTGACATCTCCGCCGACTGCTACGCGGGCTCGGCCGGCCAGATCACCGTCAGCCCGGCGAGCGGGGACACCGCTCCCGGCGGGGTGGACGGGAACCAGGTGGTGCAGCTGTCCAATGGCGACTACCTGGAGTATCCAGGCGTCAACTTCGGCTCCGGGTCCAGCCAGTTCGACGCCCGGGTCGCCTCTGGCGCGGCCGGCGGCGTGAGCGGCCTGGTGGAGGTGGTGCTGGACAATCCGGCGAATCCGCCGGCCGGCAGCTTCGCCGTCGCCAACACCGGCGGGTGGAGCTCCTGGCGGACCATCCCGGCGAACATCAGCACTGTCAGCGGCACGCACACCGTGTACCTGGAGTTCTCATCCGGCGCGTCCGGCGATCCGCCCTACATGAGCCTGCACTACTTCACGTTCCCGGTGAGCTGACCGGCCCGGCCGCCCATGCCGGGCGGGGCCGGGACGGCGCTGCCCGGGCCGGAGGGGATGGCCCGGGCAGCGCCCGCAGCGGGCAGCGTCAGCTCTCGTGCAGGATGACGCCGCGGATGTTCTTGCCGGCGTTCAGGTCGTCGTAGGCCTCGTTGACCTGGTCCAGCCGGTAGGTGCTGGTGATCAGCTCGTCCAGCTTGAGGTTGCCCGACCGGTACAGCTCCAGCATCAGCGGGATGTCGTCGAACGGGTTGCCGCCGCCGAACAGGGCGCCCTGGACGCGCTTCTCGAACAGGGTCAGCTCGAAGCTCGGGATGTTGATGTTCTTGACCCCCGGGCCGGCCAGGCCGGTGATGACCACCGTGCCGCGCTTGCGGACCGCGGCGAAGGCCGCCGAGATGACCTCGTCCGTCACCACGCCCATGGTGATGAGCGCCTTGTCGGCGCCGACCCCGAGGGTGAGCTCGCCGACGAGGGCCTGGGCCGCGGCCGCGTCTGCCACGGCGTGGGTGGCCCCCAGCTGCTCGGCCATCTCCCGCTTGTTCGCCAGCGGGTCCACGGCCACCACGTTCCTGGCGCCCGCGAACCGCGCGCCCTGGACCGCGTTGATGCCGACGCCGCCGATGCCGTAGATCACGACGGTGTCGCCGGGCCGCACCTCGCCCGCGTTGACGGCGGTGCCCCAGCCGGTCGGCACGCCGCAGCCGACCAGGGCCGCCGTCTCCAGCGGCAGGTCGTCATCGATCTTGACGGCGGAGTGCTCCGACACCACCGCGCGCTCGGAGAAGGTGCCCAGCAGGCACATCTGGCCGAAGTCGTGGCCGCCGCCGTGGTAGCGGAAGGTGCCGTCGGGCAGGCAGTTGTCCACGAGCAGCGCGCCGAGGTCGCACAGGTTCGTCATGCCGCGCGAGCAGAACCGGCAGTGGCCGCAGACCGGCAGGAAGGAGCAGACCACGTGGTCGCCCGGCTTCAGCCGGGTGACGCCGGGGCCGACCTCCTCGATGACGCCCGACCCCTCGTGGCCGCCGACGATCGGGTAACGCACGGGGATGTCACCGGTGCGCAGGTGCTCGTCCGAGTGGCACAGGCCCGAGGCCACGAACCGGATCAGGACCTCCCCGGTCCTGGGCGGGTCGAGGTCGAGCTCGGTGACCTCCCAGGCCTTGCCGACCTCGTAGAGGACCGCTGCCTTGGTCTTCATGCGTTCTCCCAACTGGCCGCGTCGCCATCGGGCCGGACGGCCACCGCCGTCACGTATCGGATACCGTGCCGGGGCGGGGATGGTCGCGACCCGGTCACCCTTGAATTGTCATCTTGATGTCAAGGGGGGCGGCCGTCACTATGCGGTGGCCCCAAGAATGCGCGGGGCGGATTGTGCCGCCCGGCCGGCCGAGGCGGTTGCGGGTCCGGGCGGCCTGCCAGAGAATCAGAACCGCTCACGGATCCCGCAGGTACCGCTGCTCACGGTACGGCTCCCGCCGGTAACGGTGCCGGTACGCTGCGGCGCGGGTCGGCAGAAGAGGCGAGGAACGCGGTGACAGGCGACGCAGCAGGCCAGCAGATGCTGGGCCAGGAATGGCCGGAGATCGATACCAGCGTCGCGCACGCGGCCCGGGTCTACGATTTCTGGCTCGGCGGCCGGGCCAACTTCGCCGCCGACCGGGAAGCCGCGCAGCAGGCCGTGGCGGCCAATCCCGATATCGTCCCGGCGGTCCGCGCCAACCGGGCCTTCCTGGGCCGGGCGGTCCGGTACCTGGCCGCCGACGCGGGCATCCGCCAGTTCCTCGACATCGGCACCGGGATCCCCACCGAGAACAACACCCACCAGGTGGCGCAGGCCGTCGCGCCGGAGTCCCGGATCGTGTACGTGGACAACGACCCGCTGGTGCTGGCGCACGCCCACCACCTGCTGCGCAGCTCGCCCGAAGGGGAGTGCGCCTACATCTTCGCCGACCTGCGGGACCCAGACGGGATCTGGCAGCAGGCAGCCGCCACCCTCGACAGCGGCCAGCCGCTGGCCGTGATGATGGTGGCGGTGCTGCAGTACGTCCCGGACGCCGACGACCCGCACGCCATCGTGCGCCAGGTGATGGCCGACCTGCCGTCCGGCAGCTACCTGGTCATCTCCCACCCGGCCAGCGACATCGGCGCGGAGCAGGTGGCGCGGTCCATGCAGCGTTACAACGAGCGCGCGCACAACCAGGCCACCCCCCGCAGCCGGGCCGAGGTCACCCGCTTCTTCGAGGGCCTGGAGCTGCTGGAGCCCGGCGTCGTGCAGCTGCCGGAATGGCGGCCCGACCCGGGCGCGGAGGCGGCCGGCCCGCTGCCTATGTGGTGCGGGGTGGCCCGCAAGCCTTAGCCCGCCGCCAGGCTGAGCAGCCGCCGCTTCAGCGGCGGCGGGGCGAAGCTGGCCTCGATGCTCGCCCGGGCCAGCATCCGCAGCTGCCCGCTGGCCAGCCCCAGCACGTCGCGGGCCCGCCGGTACTCCTCCAGCAGGCTGGTGCCGAACATCGGCGGGTCGTCACTGCCGAGGACCACCGGCACCCCGGCGGCGAGCAGCCCGGGCAGCGGATGGCTGGCCAGGTCGGGGACGACGCCGGTGGCGACGTTGCTGGACGGGCAGATCTCCAGGGTGATCCGGTGGTCCCGGAGGTGGGCCAGCAGCCGCGGGTCGGCGGCGGCGGCGATGCCGTGGCCGATCCGCTCGGCCGCCAGCTCCCCGACGGCCGCCCAGACCTCGCCCGCCCCGGTGCTCTCCCCGGCGTGCGGGAGGCTGTGCAGGCCCGCGGCCCGGGCGGCGGCGAACTCGCCGCGGAAGTCCGCGCGGCGGACCCCCGCCTCCGGGCCGCCCAGGCCGAAGCCGACCAGCCCGGCCGGCGGGTGGTGCAGCGCGGCGTCGAGGGTGAGCCGGGCCCCCTCCGGGCCGTCGCCGCCGGAGATGTCGTAGACCCAGGCAAGCTCGACCCCGCTGCGGGCGCGGGCGGCAGCGGCGCCCGCGGTCAGCGCCTGCGCGAGCTCGCCCGGCTGGATGCCGGCCCGCAGGTGGCTCACCGGGGTGACGGTGACTTCGGCGTAGAGCGTGCCCTGCGCCTTCATGTCCGCGGCCAGGCCCTCGGCCAGGGTCACCACGTCCCCGGCTTCCCGCACCAGGTCGCTGACTGCCGTGTAGACCTCGAGGAAGTGCGGGAAGTCCCGGAACCGGAAGAAGCGCCGCAGCTCGTCTGTGCTGGCGGGCACGCCGCATTCGGGATGGCGGGCTGCCAGCGCGGCGACGGTGTGCGGGGCGGCCGAGCCGACGAGGTGCACGTGCAGGTCGGCCTTGGCGAGTGCGGTCAGGGCCGCGTCGTCCGGCCCGGCGGCCGGCGGCTGGGCGGCGGTGCTGTTCAGCTGGCGCCTCCTGTCACGGAGGCGCCCTTGCCGGTAAAGCGGGAGCCGAGCGTGGCGGGAGAGCATCCCGTTGCAGCGCCTCTCGGCCCGCCTGCCGTTCTATCACAGCGCCGCCAGCGCGGCGGGCGGCCGGGCAGGCCGCCGCGCTAGCCGGCGCTGAGGGCGGCGGGGTCCTCCCCGGCGGGCTCGGTCTGCAGCTCCGAGCTGTGGTGGGTGGCGTGCACCGCCAGTTCCGGGCTGTAGCGGGCGATGATCTGCCGCACCCGGTGGGCGGCGAGCGGGCCCAGCAGGTCATAGGTGGTGGTGAACAGCTCGCGGGCCCGGGCGCGCGGCCAGGCCTCGGGCAGCAGCTCTCCGGGCAGGTCGGGGTCCAGCCCGGGGAAGGTGCGCCATTCGTCCATCACCCGGGTCCGGGCCACCAGCGCCGCCACCGGCGACACCCGCCCGGCCAGGGTGCGTTCCCGCAGCCGCTCGGTGTGGGTGATGAACCGGTCGTAGCTGTCGCGGAGGCTGTCCAGATCCCAGGCCCGCTGCGGCAGCCCCTCCGGGCTGCCGCCCGGCACGGTGGCCGCCCGGAACGCGGTGGCCGTGCTGATGCCCAGCTCGGTGAGCTGGCTGATCACCTCGGCCGCATGATCGCGGGGGGCGACCCAGAGCCCGTCGTACAGGGGCGCGAACCCGAGCCACCGCAGCTGCTTGCGCAGCGAGTCGCGGGCCGCCCGGTTCTGCTCGGGGATGGAGAACGCCACCAGGCTCCACACCCCGTCCCACGGCTCGCTGCTGGTGCCGAACGAGAAGATCTGGCGGCCGCCGTCGTCCAGGATGCGGGCCGCGCGCTCGCTCAGGCCGACCACGGTGCGGCGCCCGTTCTTGGACGTGACCAGCAGCCGGTTGCGGGTCAGCCGGCTCAGGGCGGCGCGGGCCGCCGAGTCGCTGACCCCGAACTCGGCCAGCAGCGCGACCAGGGCGGCCGAGGGCAGCGGCTCGGTGCGCCGCCACCAGTAGTCGCCCAGCAGGGTGAGCAGCAGCCGCGGCGGCCGCTGCGCGACAGCTCCGAGCCACATGTCCGCCACCTCTTCGCTGGCGAGCTCAGCCTGCCCCGGCTCGGGGGACGCGGCGGCGGGCAGCACGGTATCGGCCATGGTCAGAGGGTACCGAAACTTCTTTCAGGGCCGGCAACGGGACAGCCTCCTTCGGTCCTGACGTTGGCTGGGTGTTTCACTGTGTTACGAGCCCGTAAGCCGACTTCATGATCGTCATACGTTGCCGGGCAGGACGCGGGGCGCAGGCGGTGGCGGGCGCGGGCATCGCGAGGGCGGGGTCAGCCGGGCGGGTCCGTGCCGAGGAACCGGAACGCGTTGTGCCAGGTGATGTCCGCGACCACCGGCTCCGGCAGGTCCATCGACAGCAGCGTCCTGCCGCAGGGGTCTTCCCGGGGCATGGCGGGGAAGTCGGTGCCGATGAGCAGCCGGTCGGCGCCCAGGATGTCGATCAGGTAGCGCAGGGCCCGGCGGTCGAACACACAGGTGTCGTACCAGTACTGGCGGGCGTAGCTGAACGGGGAGCGGTCCCGGCGGCCGGGGGTGGCGGCACGCTCGGGGATGGGCGGCTCCTCGTTCCAGGTGCCGCCCCAGAACCAGTGGGCGCGGGGCAGCACCAGCGGCATCCCGCCGGCCCCGTGGGTGAACGCGAGCCGCAGCCCCGGGCACTTCTCCGGCAGATCGCTGGTGATGATCGACGAGGCGCCCAGGGCCGCGTCCACGCCGACGGCGAAGTCCGGCATGGCGTGCCGGGGCAGCATGTCCCCCAGACCGCTGGGCAGCGCGTGCACCAGCACCGACAGGTTCAGCCGCTCGGCCTCGGCGAAGAACGCCGCGAACCGCTGGTCGCCCAGGTAGACGCCGTTGACCTGGGAGGTGACCTCCACCCCGGCCAGGCCGGCCTCGGCGATCCCGGCCAGCTCCGCGGCCGCCAGCTCCGGGTCCTGCATGGGCACGGTGCCCAGCCCGAAGAACCGGGCGGGCTCCACCGCGCACAGCCTGACCACGAACTCGTTGATCCAGCGGGCCAGGTCCCGCCCGGCGCCAGCGGCCAGCCGGTAGTTGAGCAGCGGCGGCATGGGCGAGACGACCTCGGCGTCGGTGCGGCTGGCGTCCATCGCCGCCAGCCGCGCCGACGCGTCGAAGAAGGCCTGCTGCGCGGAGAACTTCATGGGCCCGAACTCCAGCAGCCGGTGGCCGTCCGCCTGCGGGGTCATGCTGGGCCAGCCCTCGGTGGCCGGCCCGGGCGGCGGGTACTCGCCGGGCAGCACGTGCGCGTGCATGTCGATCAGCGGCACCGGGTCACCCCCGGTCCGGGTGGATGGACACGTGCACCGCGTTCTCGCCGGCGACCTCGCCGGCCAGCGTCTCGATGGCCCGCGGCACGTCCGCCAGCCCGAAGCTGTGCGTGTGCAGCTTCTCCAGCGGGAAGCGCCCGGACTCGATGATCCGGATCGCGTCCGCGTAGCCGCGGGCGTCCACGCTGAACGCGCCGACCACGGTGGCGCCCTTGTTGATGATCAGGTCGGTGTTCAGCGGGTGCGCCGTGCCGCCCTTGAGGCCGGCCAGCACCACCCGGCCGCCGTGCCGGATCGACTCGATGGCGTGGGTGACCGGGTCGGTGGCGATCGGCGTGAACTCCAGCGCCACGTCGACGCCGTCGCCGCCGGTGATCTCGCGCACCCGGGCGACCGTGTCCTCCTCCTCCACGTTGATCGTGTGGTCCGCCCCGAACTCGCGGGCCAGCGCCAGCTTGGCGTGGTCGCGGGCCAGGCCGGTGACGATGACCGTGTCCGCGCCCACCGCCTTGGCCGCGATCACCGCGGCGATCCCCCGCTGGCCGGCCCCCAGCACCAGCACCGTGCTGCCCAGCCCCACCTGGCCCAGGTGGACGGCCCAGCGCACGCCCGCGCCGAGCGGGTTGTACATGACCGCGATCTCGGCCGGGATGTCCTTGCGGATGGGGTGCAGGATCGAGTTCGGGTGCAGGTGGACGTACTCGGCGAAGCCGCCGTTCAGCCGCGGCTCGCCCGGGTTGTAGCCGCCGTAGCTGCCCTGCTTGTTCTTGCACGACATGTAGCGGCCGGTCAGGCACAGGTCGCAGCTGCGGCAGGGGATGAGGATCTCCAGCGCGACCCGGTCGCCCGGGCTGACGCCCCAGCGCTGCGCAGCCCGTTCCCCTACTTCCTCGATGATCCCCAGCGGTTCGTGGCCCGGCACCATGGGCAGGCCGCGCTGCCCGAGATGACCCTTGTACTGCTCCACGTCACTGCCGCAGATCCCGCAGGCCTCGATGCGCAGCAGGCCCTCGTCTGGCCCGACGGCCGGCCGGGGGAACTCGCGCATCTCAAAGGTGCGGGGGGCCGTCATGACCATGGCCCGGACCGCGTCAGCCATTGGCCTCCACCTCCTCCATCGTGGTCTCGTCCAGCGGGATCAGCGGGACCGGCCCGGCCGCGTCCGCGGTGGCCGGAATGTAGCCCCAGTACTTGGCCCGGGCGCCGCCGTCCACCACGAAGTCGCAGCCGGTGATGAGGCGGGCGTAGTCCGAGCACATCCAGGCGACGCAGTGGCCGATGTCGGTGGGGGTGGACGGCACCCCCATCGGGATCATGCCGCGCACGTCGAACTGGCCGGCCGGCCGCCACCAGTCCGGCCGGTCCGGCGGTGGCTGCCGGGGACCGCGCAGCTCGGTCCGGCCCTGCTTCTTCCACTCCGCGAGCAGTTCCGGGTTGTCCGGGGTGGGCGCGGTGGGGGAGAAGCTGTTGACCCTGATGCCGTACGGCGCCAGGTCCATGGCGGCGGCCCGGACGAAGTTGGCCAGCCCGCCCTTGTGGAACGCGTACGCGATCACCCCGCCCGCGCCCTGCCAGGCGTTGGAGGACAGGATGGACACGATGCTGCCCTTGATGCCGCGCTCGATCATGGCGATGGCGGCGTGCTTGCTGTTGAGGAAGTTGCCGGCGGCGGCCACGGTGACCGCCCGGCTGAAGTAGTCCAGGTTCTCCTCCAGCAGGCCCTTGCCGCCGAGGACGGCCGCGTTGTTGATGAGGATGTCGATCCGGCCCCAGGTGCCCAGCACCTCGCCGAGGTAGCGCTGGACGTCCTCCTCGCTGCTGACGTCGCCGGCGACGGCGATCGCCTCGCCGCCGTTGCGCTCGATCCGGCGCACGCAGGCCTTGGCTGCCTCGAGGTTGATGTCATTGCAGGCCACCTTCGCGCCGTACTTGGCCAGCGCCAGGGCGATGCCGCTGCCGATGTTCGGGCCGGCGCCGGTGACCAGCGCGACCTTTCCCGCCAGGGAGATGTCCATGTGCCTGCCTCGGTGTTGATGACGGTCCTGACCGTGCGCGATGCCGTGGTGCGGCGGAACGTCGTGCCAGCCGATCGATGACGAATCGTGTCACGCTCGTCGCAACAATTGACATGTGGCCGGCGGGTCACTGTCAAGACCAGCACCGAAATCGGGAGGCCGGTCCTGCCGGGGCGGCAGCGTGCCGGCGGGACGGGTGTGAGCGGCGTCTCCGGTGCCAGGCCAGCAGGACTGTTGGCACGGCCGGGGACAGGTGATATAGATACAAATGGTTCCACAGTCGTCGCGCAATATGTCATAGGTTTGCGGACCGTTCAGGCCGGCCGGCCCCGGGGGCGGATGCCCGCGGGACGCTGGCCTGCTGCCGCGTCAGTCCTCCCCCCGGACCACGAGGAAGGTCAGGCCCATGAGCATGATGAAGACCCGGGCGGCGGTCCTCCGCAAGGGCGGCGAGCCCTGGGAGATCACCGAGCTGGACCTCGACGAGCCCAAGGCCAACGAGGTGCTGGTGCGGATGAAGGCGGCGGGCCTGTGCCACTCCGACGAGCACATCCGCGCCCGCGGCGTCGCCCGGCTGCCGCTGGTCGGCGGGCACGAGGGGTCCGGCATCGTGGAGGCGGTGGGCCCCGGCGTCACCCGGGTGAAGGTGGGCGACCACGTCTCCTGCTCCTACATCCCGGTCTGCGGCAAGTGCCGGTACTGCTCGACCGGGCGGCAGAACCTGTGCGACGCGGGGAAGTGGGCCGGGGTCGGCTGCCTGCAGGACGAGACCTTCCGGTTCCACCAGAACGGCGAGGACTTCGGCGGCATGTGCGTGGTCGGCTCGTTCTCCGAGTGGTCGGTGCTGTCCGAGTGGTCCTGCATCAAGGTCCAGGACCACATCCCGTTCGAGCACGCCGCGCTTGTGAGCTGCGGCGTCACCACCGGGTGGGCGTCGGCCGTGTACGCCGCCGGGGTCCGGGCCGGTGACACCGTGGTGGTGTTCGGCACCGGCGGGGTGGGCATCAACGCGGTGCAGGGCGCCCGGTTCGCCGGCGCCAAGAACGTCATCGCGATCGACCCGCTGGAGAACAAGCTGGAGGCGGCCAAGTCGCTCGGCGCCACCCACGGCTTCACCGACCCGGCGAAGGCCAAGGAGGTGCTGGTCGAGATCACCTGGGGCCAGCTCGCCGACCACGTCATCTGCACCGTGGGTGAGATGGACAACGAGGTCGTCAAGAACGCCGTGGACATGTGCGGCAAGGGCGGGTCGGTCGTCATCACCGGCGTCGGCTACTACGACATGGTGCTGCCGGGCGGGATCCTCATCGGCTACCACCGGCGCCTGCAGGGGTCGCTGTTCGGGGGCGCCAACCCGCTGTTCGACATCCCCCGGCTGCTCGGCCTGTGGGAGACCGGCGACCTCAAGCTCGACGAGCTGATCACCCAGCGGTACTCGCTGGAGCAGCTCAACCAGGGCTACCAGGACCTGATGGACGGCAAGAACATCCGCGGCGTCCTCATCCACGACCACTGACGGCGCCGCCGGCACCCACAAGGAGAAGCCATGCCGAACGCCATCCTCGACCCGACCGGCCAGAAAGGCCGTGCGCCCGCGGGCGGGACCTTCCAGCTCGCGCCGCGCCGCCCGGCCCTGCAGGGCGCCCGGGTGGGCCTGCTCATCAACACCAAGCGCAACGCGGAGCTGTTCCTCGACGAGGTCGGCAAGCTGCTCAAGGAGGAGCAGGGCGTGGCCAGCGTGATGGCCCGCACCAAGCTCGCCTTCGCCCAGCCGGTGCCGCCGGACATGCTCGCCGAGCTCACCGGCGAATGCGACGTCGTGGTCACCGGCGTCGGCGACTGCGGCTCCTGCAGCGCGTCAGCGGTCACCGACGGCATCATGCTGGAGCGCGAGGGCGTCCCGGCCGCCGTCATCTGCAGCGACGCGTTCGGCGCCAGCGCGGACGCCATCGCCGGGCTGCGCGGCGCGCCGGGCTACCGCTACATCACCACCCGGCACCCGGTGGCCGTGCTGACCCCGGATGAGGTGCGCGAGCGGGCCCGCGAGGTGCTCGCGGAGGTCGTCGCGATACTCGCCGGCGGCACGGGCGGCGGCACAGCCAGCGGCGGGGCGGGCGCGGCCGATGGCTGAGGACGGCGAGCTCGACCCGGACGCCGCCCAGCGGGCCATCGAGTACTGCTACCAGCAGGGCTGGTCGGACGGGCTGCCGCTGGTGCCGGCCAGCCAGCCGCTGGTCGATCAGTTCCTGGCGACCACCAGCCGCAGCCCGGACGAGGTCATCGGCACGCTGGAGCAGGTCGGCCGGGACTGCACCGTGTACCTGGCCGCGGTCAACGCGGCCATGGCCGGCTGCCGGCCCGAGTACTTCCCGGTGGTGCTGGCGGCGTTCGGCGCGCTGATGGCCGAGCGGGCCGCCCGCGGCGGCGGCTGGCAGAGCACCAGCGGCCCCGCCCCGCTCATCGTGGTCAACGGGCCGATCCGGCAGGAGCTAGGCTTCAACTCCGCCGGCGGCGTGTTCGGCCCCGGGTTCCGGGCGAACGCCACCGTGGCCCGCGCTGTCGGCCTGATCGTGCGCAACGCCTTCGGCATCCAGCCCCAGGTGCTCGAGCAGGCGACGCAGGGCATCCCCGGGCGCTGGTCGATCTGCATCGGGGAGAACGAGGAAGAATCCCCGTGGCAGCCGCTGTCAGCGGACGGCGGCATCCCGGCGGGGACCAGCGCGGTGACCGCCACCCTGCTGCGGACCAGCGAGTTCGTGGACAACCGGCACTCCCACCACGTCGAGGACGTGCTGTGGGACCTGGCGGGCACCATCTCGCGCACCGGGGCGCAGATCTTCAAGGAGGCCTCCACCGGGCTGGTGCTGTGCCCCGAGCACGCGCAGATGCTCGCGGATGCCGGGTACTCCAAGGCGGACGTGCAGGCGTGGCTGCTGGAGCACTGCGGCAGCACGCCCGCTGACCTGCGCCGGGCCGGCAAGGGTGACCTGAGCAAGCTCACAGCTGACGAGGAGGAGCAGCAGCCGGGTGCCATCTCCCCGCTGATGAGCACGTCCCGGCAGATCCCGGTTATCGTGGCCGGCGCCCGCAACGCGGCCATCTCCATGGTGGTCCGGATCTTCGGTGAATGGTCCGGGACCGCGCTGCCGGTCGAGGCCGCCGCGACCGCGCCCGCGGCCGCCAGCGCGGGCGCCCGCTAGCCGGCCGTGAGCGGGCAGGAGGAAGAGGTCACCAGGGTCGCCCTGGTCACCGGCTGCGGCAAGCGCGACGGGGTCGGCCAGGCGGTCGCCCGGACGCTCGCCGCCGCCGGCCTGGCGGTGGTGGCCGCCGACGTCACCCCGGCCGGGGTGCTGAACCGGCGGCAGGAGGTACTCGGCGAGGGCCCCGCCAGCGGCTGGGCGGGCCTGGCGAGCCTGGCGGCGGAGATCGGCGAGTCCGGCGGCACGGCGTCCACCGCGCTGGGCGACATCAGCGACGAGGCGGACGCGCAGCGGCTGGTGGACACCGCGGTGGAGCGCCACGGGCGGCTGGACGTCCTGGTCAACAACGCCGCCGCGCCGCAGGGCCTGGACCGCCAGGACATCACCGACGTGCCGGTGGACGTCTGGGACCAGGTCATCCGGGTCAACCTGCGCGGCACCTACCTGATGTGCCGCGCCGCGGTGCCGGTGATGCGCCGCCAGCGCCACGGCCGCATCATCAACATCTCCTCGATGGCCGGCGTGGTCGCCGCCCCCCGGTCCACCGCCTACTCGGCCTCCAAGGCCGGCGTGATCGGGCTGACCCGCGCCCTGTCGGCCGACGTGGCCCCGTGGGGGATCACCGTGAACGCCATCTGCCCCGGGATGGTCGGCACCAGCCGCGCCGTGCTCAGCGAGGACCCGGCGCTGGACGTGGCCGCGGAGATCGAGCGCCGGGGCCGGTCGATCCTGGTCGGCCGGGCCGGGCAGCCCGCCGACATCGCGGCGGCGGCCGGATACCTGGCGTCGGCGGGCAGCAGCTACATGACCGGCCAGATACTCGTCCTGGACGGCGGCGGCAGGTCGCCGTTCCCCGTCGCCCGCCCCGACGGCGGCCCCTGACCGCGAAAGACCGCGCGGCGCCCCCTGGCCGCCGCGAACCTGACAAGATCACTGCCGCTGGCAGTAACGCCCCGAAGGAGACACCGGCATGAGCGCACGTTCCGTCCCCCCTTTCCGCGCTGACCATGTGGGCAGCCTGCTGCGGCCGCCGCAGCTGCTGGCGGCCCGGGCCGATTTCGCGGTCGGCCGGATCAGCGCCGCCGACCTGCGGAAGACCGAGGATGAGGCCATCACGTCGGTGGTGGCGATGCAGGAGGAGGTGGGGCTGCAGTCGGCGACCGACGGTGAGTTCCGCCGGGCGTCCTGGCACATGGACTTCATCTACCAGCTGGGCGGGATCAGCAAGGCGCCGGGGAACCTGGCGGTGAAGTTCCACAACGCGGCCGGTGACATCGAGTTCACGCCCGCGGCGATGCTGGTGGACGGCAAGATCGGGCTGACCAGGACGATCTTCGAGGACGACTTCCGCTACCTGCAGTCGGTGGTGAAGACGGCGACCCCCAAGCTGACCATCCCGTCGCCGAACATGGTGCACTACCGGGGCGGCCCGGCCTCGATCGACCCGGCCATCTACCCCGACATCGAGGGGTTCTGGTCCGACCTGGCCGCGGCCTACGCCGACGAGGTGGCCCGGCTGGCGGCGCTGGGCTGCACCTACCTGCAGCTGGACGACACCTCGCTGGCCTACCTGAACGACCCGGC
Source organism: Gemmatimonadota bacterium (assembly GCA_050257395.1). Classification (GTDB taxonomy): domain Bacteria; phylum Actinomycetota; class Actinomycetes; order Streptosporangiales; family Streptosporangiaceae; genus JAIRTY01. The sequence goes on from JBLMWU010000232.1 coordinate 17,510, forward strand.
GCAGCGGGCCGAGATCGCCGAGCGGGGCGAGGACGCCGAGCACCTGCACCTGCGCTACATCAGGCAGGTGAACGCCGCGCTGGCGGGCAAGCCGGACGGCCTGGCCGTGACCACCCACCTGTGCCGGGGCAACTTCCAGTCCTCGTGGGCGGCCTCGGGCAGCTACGACTTCGTGGCCGAGGCTTTGTTCAGCGAGCTGAAGGTGGACGGCTTCTTCCTCGAGTACGACGACGAGCGCTCGGGCGGCTTCGAGCCGCTGCGGTTCGTCCCCCCCGGCAAGATGGTCGTGCTCGGCCTGGTCACCACCAAGCGCGGCGAGCTGGAAGACCCGGACGTGCTCAAGCGCCGCATCGACGAGGCGTCCCGGTACGTGCCGCTGGACCAGCTCGCCCTGTCCGGGCAGTGCGGCTTCTCCTCCACGGTCGAGGGCAACGCGCTCACCTACGACGAGCAGGTCGCCAAGCTCCGCCTGATCGTGGACGTGGCCCGCGACGTGTGGGGCTGACCCGCACCGGCCCGCCAGGTCTGCCGCGGGCCTGCTTGTGAGATCAGCACAAGCGGGCCCGCGCGTCCTTCAGCCCTCGATACAAGATCATCTGAGGTCGCCCGGACGCAACGAATCAAGCCTTGCGCCTGCGTCGACCGGCATCTAGCATCCAAGACAAAACTGCACACGCCCGACTAATTAATGTCACGTACCCGCTGTCGCTCACCGTTGCATAACGACGCGCGGTGAGCATCACCCGTCGGTTAGGTGGGCCATGAGCAGCACCTTTCACCGCTGGCCAGAACGCTGGGCGACCCGGCCTGCGCGGCCGTCGCCTGCGGCGGTGACCCGAACCGGCGCGTGGGCGCCCACGATCGCCCCCCAGATTTCCGTGGACTGCCTGATTTCTGAATAGGTGAATGCCGTGAGATTTTGGACCAAGACAACGAAGTCGGCCCGGCTCGGTGTTTGCGCGACGCTGGCAGCGATCGCGCTCACCGCGGCCGCGTGCGGCAGCGGCGGCGGGAGCAGCAGCACCGGCGGCTCCACCGGTGCCAGCGGGACGCCGAAGCAGGGCGGCTCGCTGACCGTGCTCGAGGGCTCCGGGTTCGCCGGCCAGTGGCCGGCCGGCCTCGACCCGGCGACGAACACGAACGGCGCCGCCAATCAGCCCTACATGGACTCCATCTACGGGCAGATGTTCGAGCTCGGCTCGGGTGGCAAGATCATCCCCGACATGGCGACCGGCTACACGATCACCAACGGCGGCAAGACGTACACGCTCACGCTCCGCCCGGGTGTCAAGTTCACCGACGGCACCCCGTTCAACGCCCAGGCGGTCGTGTGGAACATCCAGCGTGACCTCAAGTCGGCCTGCACCTGCAAGCCGCTCTGGCCGGTCACCTCGGTCAAGGCGATCGGCAGCGACAAGGTGCAGATCAACCTGGCTACGGTCTACGCGCCGATGATCGACTCGTTCATCGACTCGAACGCCGACTGGATCGCCTCCCCCACCGCCGTGCAGAAGCTGGGCGAGCAGGCGTTCCGGCTGCACCCCGTCGGCGCGGGGCCGTTCATCGTCACCAGCAACACCCCGAACTCGGTGATGGTCCTCAAGAAGAACCCGCACTACTGGAAGACCGGCCACCCGTTCCTCAACCAGCTCACCTTCAAGTCGGTGTCCAGCGACGAGGCGGCGTACGAGGCCATGCTCGCCGGTGAGGGCCAGGTCTACGAGGACATGTCCACTCCTGCCCTGCTCAAGCAGGCGGGACAGCACTTCCACGTGCAGAACGAGCTGTCCACCTCGCCCTACGACCTGCAGTTCAACACCGCGATCCCGCCGTTCAACAACATCAAGGCCCGGCAGGCGATCTACGCCGCGACCAACTTCACGCCGATCCTGCAGCACATCTTCCAGAACCTGTATCCGCAGACCCAGTCGTTCACGGCCCCGGGCGGCATCTGCTACCAGCCCAAGGTGCCCGGGTACCCCACCTACGACCTGGCCAAGGCCAAGGCGCTGGTGAAGGAGCTCGGCGGGCTGACCGTCAACCTCGGCACGATCAACGTGCTGGTGGCCAAGGAGACCACCCAGGCCCTGCAGACCGAGTGGGCCGCGGCCGGGATCAAGACCACCATCAACGCCTGGGACCTCGGGCCGCTGATCGCGCAGTTCACCGGCGGCAAGTGGCAGGCCATGATCCAGACCGCGGGCGCGTACGACCCGGCGGCGGGCGTCGGGGTGGGCTTCCGGTTCTCCTCCAAGTCCCCGTTCAGCGGCGTGCACGACCCGCACCTGGACTCGCTGCTGAACCAGGCCGCGGGCACCCTCAACCTGAGCCAGCGGTGCCAGCTGTACGGGCAGGCCGCCCAGTACATCGCCCAGCAGGCCTACGGGCCCTTCTACTTCTCCTTCGCGCCGGCCAACATCGCCGCGAAGAACGTGGCCGGCCCCGGCCTCACCTCCCCCCTGTCCAGCGTCGTGGTGACGCCGAACATCCCCTACGAGGACGTCGGCTTCACCAGCGGCTGACCCCCGTCCCCGCCCCGAGGAAACAACTGATGATCCAGCTGTCCAGTCCGCGAACGAGAGGAAGGCACGCTCGATGACGGCGGAAGCTGGCGCCG
>JBLMWU010000233.1:0-38275 GCA_050257395.1 Gemmatimonadota bacterium
GATGAACGTCCATGACTCCGAACGGCTCGCCGGACTCCTCGAGCAGGCCGGCTACCGGCGGGCGGAAGACGGTGCCGACGCCGATGTGGTCGTGTTCAACACCTGTGCGGTGCGGGAGAACGCCGACAACAAGCTCTACGGCAACCTCGGCCACCTCGCCCCGGTGAAGGCGAAGAAGCCGGGGATGCAGATCGCCGTCGGCGGGTGCCTGGCGCAGAAGGACCGCGGGGAGATCACCCGCAAGGCTCCGTGGGTCGACGTCGTGTTCGGCACCCACAACATCGGCTCGCTGCCGGTGCTGCTGGAGCGGGCCAGGGTCGAGGCCAGGGCCCAGGTGGAGATCGTCGAGTCGCTGGAGCGGTTCCCGTCCGTCCTGCCGGCCCGCCGCGAGTCGCCGTACGCCGCCTGGGTCGCCATCTCGGTGGGCTGCAACAACACCTGCACCTTCTGCATCGTCCCCAGCCTGCGCGGACGGGAGGAGGACCGGCGCCCCGGCGACGTGCTGGCCGAGATCCGCGCGCTCGTCGCGGACGGCGTCCTGGAAGTCACCCTGCTCGGGCAGAACGTCAACTCCTACGGGGTGGGCTTCGGTGACCGGCAGGCGTTCGCCCGGCTGCTGCGGGCCTGCGGGGAGATCGAGGGGCTGGAGCGGGTCCGGTTCACCTCCCCACATCCCCGCGACTTCACCGACGACGTGATCGCCGCGATGGCGCAGACGCCCAACGTCATGCCGCAGCTGCACATGCCGCTGCAGTCCGGCTCGGACGCGGTGCTGAAGTCGATGCGCCGCGCCTACCGGCGGGACCGGTACCTGGGGATCCTCGACCGGGTCCGGGCCGCCATCCCCGGCGCCGCCATCACCACCGACATCATCGTCGGCTTCCCCGGCGAGACCGACCAGGACTTCGAGGACACGCTCGACCTGGTGCGGCGGGCGCGCTTCGCGGCCGCGTTCACCTTCCAGTACTCGCCGCGGCCCGGCACCCCGGCGGCCGGCATGGACGGCCAGGTGCCGCCGGAGGTGGTGGCCGAGCGGTACGAGCGGCTCGCCGCCCTGGTCGCCGACGTCGCGCTGGCGGAGAACGAGGCGCTGACCGGCAGCGAGGTCGAGGTGCTGGTCGCCGAGGGGGAGGGCCGCAAAGACGGCGCCACCCACCGGATGTCCGGCCGGGCGCGGGACAACCGTCTCGTGCACTTCGCCCCGGCCGGCACCGAGCCGCGCCCGGGCGACGTGGTGACCACGCTGGTGACCCGGGCCGCGCCGCACTACCTGATCGCGGACGGCGCGCCGGCGGGGCTCCGCCGGACCCGGGCCGGTGACGCCTGGCAGGCACGCGCCGCCGGGGAGACCGCCGGCGGCGCGGCTGGCCCGGGCGGGCCGGGGCGGGCCAGGGCAGAGGGGCGGGTGCTGCTCGGAATGCCCGCCGTGGGCGTGCCCGCTGATCGCGCATGCTGATCGCTGGCGCCGTCTGCCCGCACCCGCCGCTGCTGATCCCCGACACGGCCGGGGCTGAGCCGCCCGGCGCTTTCCGCAAGCTGCTGGCAAGCTGCGATCTGGCCCTGCGGAGCCTGACCGCCACCGTCCCGGACCTCATCGTGCTGGTCGGCGGCGGGCGGGAAACCCGGGAGTACCCCCCGGAGGCAGCGGGCGGGCTGCAGGACTACGGGATCGACGTGACGGTCGGCGCGGGCGAGCCGGTGCTGCCGTTGTCGCTCACTGTCGGGCGGTGGCTGCTGCTGCGCGCGGGCTGCGACGGCGCGGGCCCGCCGGTGGCGGTGCAGGCGGTGAACCGGCGGGCCGCCCCGGCGGAGTGCCTCGCGCTGGGCGCGGCCCTGGCCGGGCGGGCACCCCGGGTCGCCCTGCTGGCGATGGGGGACGCCTCCTCCCGGGGCCCGCTGGACCTCGAGGGTCCCCCCGACCCGGACGCGCAGGAGTACGACGACGAGGTCGCCGAGGCCCTCGCGGCCGCCGATGCCCGCTGGCTCGGCCGGCTCGACCCGGCGCTTGACGACAAGTACCTGGTGGCCGGCCGGGCCGCCTGGCAGGTGCTGGCCGGGGCCGCCATCGGCCGCCGGATGCACGGGCGGCTGCACTGCTGCATGGCCCCGTACGGGGTCACCTACCTGGCCGCGTCCTGGGACAGCCTCGAGCACATCGGCGACATCGCACCGGGCGGCGAGACCAGGCCAGCCGCCGCCACGGGCTGAGGGCCGCCCGGTGACGGCGCCGGTGATCGCGGTCGTCGGGGCGACGGCGGCCGGCAAATCCGACCTCGCCATCGAGCTCGCCCTCGCCCTCGGCGGGGAGGTCGTGAACGCCGACTCCATGCAGCTGTACCGGGGCATGGACATCGGCACCGCCAAACTCACCCCCGCCGGGCAGCGCGGCGTCCCGCACCACCTGCTCAGCGTCTGGGACGTCCGGTACCCGGCGAACGTCGCCGAGTACCAGGCCATGGCCCAGGCGGTGCTCACCGAGGTGGAGGCGCGCGGCCGGGTCCCGGTGCTCGCCGGGGGCTCGGGCCTGTACGTCCGGGCGGCACTCGGGGACCTGGATTTCCCCGGCACGGACCCGGCGGTGCGCCAGCGGCTGGAAGACGAGCTCGCCGAGGCCGGCCCGGCCCGCCTGCACACAAGGCTGGCCGCCGCGGACCCGGCCGCTGCCGCGGCGATCCTGCCGTCCAACGGGCGGCGGATCGTGCGCGCCCTGGAGGTCATCGAGGTGTCCGGCCGCCCGTTCGCGGCCGCCATGCCCGCGTACGAGCACAAGTTCCCGGCGGTGCAGCTCGGCCTGGCGGTCAGCCGGCCGGAGCTCGACCAGCGGATCGCGGCGCGGACCGAGCGGATGTGGCGGGACGGGTTCGTGGCGGAGGTGCGGGAGCTGGCGCGGGCCGGGCTGCGGGAGGGCAGGACGGCCAGCCGTGCCCTCGGCTACGCGCAGGTGCTGCGGTTCCTCGCGGGGGAGTGCACCGAGGAGGAGGCCAAGGCGGAGACGATCCTGGCCACCCGGCGGTTCGCCCGGCGTCAGGAAGCCTGGTTCCGCCGCGATCCCCGGATCACCTGGCTGGACGCTGCCGGCGCGGACCTGGCCGGCCGGGCCCTCGATACGATCGAGGCATGCGGTTCGCGAAGGGACACGGCACCGAGAACGACTTCGTGATCCTCGCCGACCCGGACGGTGCCCGGGACCTGCAGCCGGGGCTGGTGGCGCGGCTGTGCGACCGGCACGCCGGGATCGGGGCCGACGGGGTGCTGCGGGCCGTGCGCACCGCCGCCAAGGGCGGAGCCGGGCTGGGCGGCCCCGCCACCGCCGGGGACGCCGGCCTGGCCGCGGGCGCGGATGGGGGCCGCAACGGCGGCACGGCCCCCGAATGGTTCATGGACTACCGCAACGCGGACGGCAGCCTGGCCGAGATGTGCGGCAACGGCATCCGGGTGTTCGCGCGCTACCTGCTCGGGGAAGGGCTCGCCAGCGGGCCGGAGTTCACCGTCGCCACCAGGTCCGGGTACCGCCGGGTCCGGGAGGAGCCCAGCGGCGACATCACCGTGGACATGGGCCCCGCGACCGCGCTCGGGCCGGGCCGGGCGGTGCTGGACGGCCGGCTGCGGGAGGGCCTGCGGGTCTCGGTCGGCAACCCGCACCTGGCGTGCCTGGTGCACGACCCGCTGGAGTCGTTCGACCTGTCCGCCGCGCCGAACCTGGACCCGGCTGCCTTCCCCGAGGGCGGCAACCTGGAACTGGTCCGGGTGACCGGGCCGGCCGCCGCGAGCATGCGGGTCTACGAGCGCGGCTCCGGGGAGACCCGCTCCTGCGGGACCGGCGCGGTCGCCGCCGCCCTGGCCGCCGCCCAGTCCGCGGGCCAGGACCAGGGCGTCTGGGAGGTCACCCTCCCGGGCGGGATGCTCACCGTCACCCTGGACGCCGGCACCAGCTGGCTGACCGGCCCGGCGGTCCTGGTCGCCGAGGGCGAGCTCGACCCGTCCTGGCTGGCCGCGGCCACCGCCAGCCGGTAAGCCGGAGCCATGCGGTTCAACCACGTCGGGATTCCGGTCACCGGCTCCTTCGAGGGCGAGATCCCCGTCCCCCATCTCCGGCTCACCTGCAGCGACCACAAGAACAACCCGTACGGCATCCAGTGGATGCGGTACTGGGACGACGCCCCGTATCCCGACCTGGTGAAGCACGTGGCCCATGTCGCGTTCGAGGTGGACGACCTGGCCGCCGCGATCGAGGGTGAGCGGGTCCTCATCGCGCCGAACAGCCCCAGCGAAGGCGTCATCGTGGCCTTCATCGAGGTCAACGGCGCTCCGGTCGAGCTCATGCAGGTGGACAGGGATCTTCGCCCTGACGTCTAGCCCGGTCAGCGGCCGCGCGGTTCACGTTCCGGGTGGGCGGCAGTCAGCAGGAGCGCGTCCAGGATGCGCCCCCAGTCGGCGTCGCTGAGATCGGCGCCGAGCGCGCTGGCGAGGGCCGCCAGCGCCGGGACCAGGCGGCGCCCGAGCTCGCCCGGGCCGAGCCCGCGGGCCGCTGCCATCCGGGCTGACGATGGCGGCGCAGTGCCTGCCGTGGCTGGTGCTGGGCCCGGTGGCGGGGGTGTTCGCGGACCGGTGGGACCGGCGGCGGCTGATGATCGCCGCTGACGTGTGCCGGGCCGGGGCGGTGGCACTCATGCTGCTGGGCAGCTCGGCGGCGGGCCGCTGGGTGCTGTATGCGGCGCTGGCGGCGGAGAGCACCGGCACGGCGGTGTTCGCCCCGGCGCTGCGGGCCCGCACACCGGAGATTGTCGGCACCGGGGGGCTGCTGAGCAGCGCGAACGCGCTGAATTCGGTCAGCGATGGGGTGGTCCGGCTGATCGGGGGCCCGCTGGGCGGGGTGCTGCTGGCGGCTTTCGGGTTCCGGGTGCTGATCTGCGCCGACGCGCTGAGCTACCTGGTGTCGGCGGCGGCGCTGGCGATGACCTCCCGGCGATCCGGCCATCACCGCGCCCCCGGAACCACCGTGCGCGATGTCGGCCGGGACCTCGCCGCCGGGCTGCGGGCGCTTCGCGGCAACCCGGTGGCGCGGGCTCTGGCCGCCGTGACGATCGGGTACCTCGCGGCGAACGCCGCGCTGAGCGCGGTGGTGGTCCCGTTCGGGGTGGCGGTGCTGGGGGGCGCCCGGCAGGCCGGCTACCTCTTCTCGGCGCTGGGCGCGGGGTTCCTGCTGGGGGCGCCGGTCGTGCGGCTGCTGCTGGACCGGGTCCAGCCGAGGTACCTGCTGGCCGCGACGTTAACGGCCACCGCTGCCGGCTACTACCTGCTGTTCCATGCGGCGTCGCTGGCCGGCGCGCTGCCCGCGGCGGTGGCGGTCGGGATGTTCGGGTCGATGTCGCTGGTGGTGCCGGAAACCACCCTGCAGCGGGTGGTGCCCGACGCCGTGCTCGGCCGGGTGACCTCGGTGTTCGTGGCAGGCGAGGCAACGGTGACGCTGATCGGCTCGATCGCCGGTCCCGCGCTGGCACAGGCAGCGCAGATATCCGGCGTGGCCGTGGCCAGCAGCGCGCTGACCCTGGCGGCCGCCGTGCTGGCGTACCTGCTCGTGCCCGTGATCGGGGGTTTCCGGTCCGCACTCGCCGGGGGGACACCCGTGCCGGGCGCCGGGTCAGGGGCCCCCGTGCAGGCCACGCCGGCGCCGCCGGCTCCGCCGTAAGGTGTGGTCGTGCTCACAGGATTGCGGCTGGAACTGGTCACCCCGGAGAACGTCAGGGCTGCCTGCAAGCTGGCGGTGCGGCCGGACCAGGAGGACCTCGTCGCCCCGGTCGCCTGGTCCCTCGCCGACGCCTACACGGCGCCGGACGTCGCCTGGCCCCGGCTGGTCTACGACGGCGATGAGCTGGTCGGCTTCGTCATGGCCGCCTTCCCCCCGGAGGACCGGGACACGCCTTACCGCAGCCATCTGTGGCGGCTGAACATCGGTGCCGGGCACCAGGGCAGCGGGTACGGGCGGTTCGCGGTCGATGCCGTGTGCCAGGAGGCCCTGCGCCGCGGGCAGCACCGGCTGACCGTGTGCTACCACCCGGTCCCGCACGGGCCGGAAGGGTTCTACCGGCGGCTGGGCTTCCGGCCTACCGGCGAATACTTCAAGGATGAAGTGGTAGCCGAGCGTATCCTCGCCCAGGGCTGAGGGCGGCCGGCGGCTCAGCGGGTGTCAGCCCGGGTGCCGGAACCTGCCCGGAACGCGGGGGCGAGTTCGAGCGGCACCTCACCCCAGCGCCGTGCCAGTTCCGCCAACGCCGCCAGCTCGCGCAGGTCAGCCGGTCACGGCGACGGTGGTGCCGGCCTCGCGCTGGACGCCCAGGCAGGCGGGCGAGGACGGGCCGCCGGAGCAGCTGCCCAGGTCCGCCACGGCGTGCAGGACCGCGTTCGTGGCCGGCGTGCCCGGGGGCACCGTCACCTGGAATGTCTCGCTCGCGGGAGCGGCCGGGGCCAGCACCCCCGGCGGCCCGTTGCCGACGCTGGTCACCTTCCAGCCTGCCGGCGGCTGCAGGTACAGGTGCACGCCGTGCAGGGTCGCCGTGCCGCCCGCGCTGAGCGTGACCGTCACCTGGAACGTGCTGCCCGCCGCCGCCTGCGCCGGGGCGTGCACGCTGACCGCCCGGGCGCCCACCGCGCCGGGCAGCCGGAACCCGCCGCGCAGCGGCAGGCCGCCGAGGCCGGAGGAGTCACCCACGAAGACCTGGTAGGTGCCGGGCTGCTGCGACCAGCCGTGCGCGCCGGTGTCCCAGTACCAGGTCTGGGCGGGGCGGATGGTGAACTGCACCGGCGCGGACTTGCCGGGTGCCAGTGACACCCGCTGGAACCCGGCGAGCTGGCGCGGCGGCTCGCTGGCGGCGGCCGGGTCGCCGAGGTACACCTGCGCCACGTCGCTGCCGGTCCGCTGCCCGGTGTTGGTGACCGTCGCGGTCACCGTGACCGGGTCGGTGGCCGAGGCCGGGGCGGAGACGTGCAGGTTGCTGAACCGGAAGCTGGTGTAGGAGAGCCCGTACCCGAATGGGTAGAGCGGCTTGATGCCCTTCGCGTCATACCAGCGGTAGCCCACGTCCACGCCCTCGGAGTACTGCACGGTGCCGTTGGCCCCCGGCCACTGGGCCGGGGTGCTGGCGGGCACCTGGGACAGGCTGCGCGGGAACGTCTCGGGCAGGTGCCCGCCCGGGTCGGTCCTGCCGGACAGCACGCCGGCGATGGCCGTGCCCTGCGTCTGGCCCGGGTACCAGGCCTCCAGGATGCCGGGAACCTGGCCGGCCCACGGCATGGTCACCGGCGCGCCGGTCTCCAGCACCACCACGGTGTGCGGGTTGGCCGCGGCGACCGCCTCGATCAGCTGGTCCTGGCCGTTCGGCAGGGTGATGCCGGGCCGGTCGACCCCCTCGGTCTCGTAGTCCCGGACGAACACCACCGCCTGGTCCGACTGCCGGGCCAGGTTCGCGGCGGCCGTGACGGCGGGCGGGACCGCGCCGGGCGGCGGCTGCCAGCCCAGCTTGATCTGCATCGGGTAGCCGCTGGCGTAGTCGATCTCCACCGGGACGCTCTGCCCGGCGGTCAGCTGCACCGTGGCGCTCTTGGTGACCAGCCCCTGGGCGCTGCTGTTGTCGATGAACAGCTGCCCGTTCAGGTACATCTTGCTGCTGTTGTCGCTGGTCAGGTCGAACGTGTAGGTGCCGGATGCGGGCGGGGTGAGCACGCCGGTCCACTTCACCGACGTGCTGTACGGGTTCGGTGGCGCGGGCGGGGAGGAGGTGGCGTCCTCGTAGCCGAGCCCGTACCAGCTGTAGTCCAGGCTGATGCCGGGATCGACGCGGGTGAGCTGCGGGGTGCCGGTGAAGTTCTCGTTGTTGTAGTAGACGCCGGTCAGCCCGGCCTGGGAGGCGCCGGCCGACGGGTGCAGCACTGAGGAGGGCACGGCGGGCAGGCCGGGCAGGTCGGTGCCCGGGCTGACCGGGTCGGTGCCGGGCGAGTAGCTGACGGTCGCGGCCGGGTCGGCGGCCCGCAGCCCGGCCAGCGGGCTGACCGCCGAGGACGGGGACACCACGTGCGCGCTGCCGCCGCCCGCGGTGACCGCGTCGGCCGCGTCCGCGCCGATCACCGCGACCGTGCCGCCCTTGCGCAGCGGCAGCACGCCGCCGGAGTTGCGCAGCAGCACCGTGCCGGCTTCGGCGACCTGGTTGGACAGCGAGACATGCGCGGGGGTGGTGACGGTCGCGCCGGTGTTGCCGGTGGGCGGGTGGTTGAAGAACCCGAACCGGAACAGCTCGAGGAGGATCCGCTGCACCATCGTGTTCAGCGTGGCCTGGCTGACGGTGCCGTTCTGCACGGCCTGCTGCAGCGTGGCGCCGTAGTAGATGGCGTCCGGCTGCTCCATGTCGGTCCCGGCCTGCAGCGACGAGGTCATGTCGTGCAGGGCGTCGTAGTCCGACGTCACGAAGCCGGGGAAACCCCACGCCTGCTTGAGCGTGTTCATCAGCAGCGGCACGTTCCCGCACGCGAACGCATTGTTGATCACGGAGTAGGAGCACATGGTGGAGGCCACGTGCGCGGCCTCCGCGGACGCCCTGAACGCGGGCAGGTAGATCTCGTTCAGCGCCTGCTGGCCGATCTGGACGTTGTCCGCGCTGGTGTTGCGGTTGGTCTCCTGGTTGTACACGGCGATGTGCTTGACCTGCGCCATGACGCCCTGGCCCTGGATGCCGCGGATCTCGCCGATGGCGAGCTGGGAGTTCAGGTACGGGTCCTCGGTGAACGTTTCGAAGGCCCGGCCGAACCGCGGGTCACGGTCGATGTTGACGGTCGGCCCGAGGTCCACCATCGCGCCCTTGCCGGCCTCCTCGGCGCCGAGGACCTGCCCGTAGGACTGCGCCAGCGCCGGGTCGAACCCGGCCGCCAGCGACACCCCGGCCGGGAGCTGGGTGACGCCGGTGAGCCCGTCCGCGACCCCGTTGGGGCCGTCTTCCAGGCCGATCGCCGGGATGCACAGCGAGGGCTCGGGTGCCACGTAGAACACGTAGGGCCCGGTGGAGCCGTGCACCAGGCTGATCTCGTCGGCGAGGGTCATGGCGTGCATCAGCAGGTTCACCCGCCGGTACACCGGCAGGCTGGTGGACAGCCAGGGGCAGGACGGCGTGGCGGCGGCTAACCGCGTGGCCGCCCCGGTCCCGGCGGCCTGCGCGGTGGCCGGGGACAGGCCCGGCACCACCAGGGCCGCTGCTGATAAGGCCGCCGCGCCGATCGCGGTCCGCCGCGCGCAACGGGTACGGAGACGCCACAGCCTCATTGCCTGCCTCCCCACGAGAACCGGGTGTTCCCGGACGGTCACCCATCGTGGACGGTAAGCGGTTCCCGGGGGCCCGTCAACGGCCCCCGCGGCCCGGCCTCAGGCCTAGCCGGGCGAGCGCAGATCGATCCCGAGGATGCTCCGCGCGCCCTCCGCCGCGTCGTTGAGGTTCTCCCGGGTTTCCCGGGTGAACGGGTGGCCGGCCCCGAAGACACGCTCACAGTCGGCGAGCGCGCGCTCGTACTGGCTGATCGAGACCGGGAACCTGCGCGCGGTGTAGTAGGCGAGCGCGAGCTCGGTCCGGGCGCGGATCGTGTCGGGATGGTCGGGCCCCTGCACCTGCTCGCGCTCGGCCAGGGTGCGCTCGTAGTGGCTGATCGCGTCCTTGATCTTGCCGGCTGACCGGTAGGCGAGCGCGAGCCTGGCGCGCGTCGCCAGCGTGTCGGGATGACCGGGTCCCTGCAGCCGCTCCCAGGCGGCGAGCGAGCGCCGGTACAGGGCGATGGCGTCCTTGAACCGCCGGGATGCCTGGTAGGTGTCGGCGAGCAGGTCGCGTGCGGCCAGGGCGTCGGGGTGGCCCGGCCCCACCGCCTGCTCCCTGGCCTCCAGCAGGTGCTGGGCGGCGGCCACCGCCTCCTTGAGCTGGCCTGCGTCCAGGCAGGCGCGCACCAGGTCCGCGTAGGCGGTCAGGCTGTCGGGGTGGCCGGGGCCGAGCAGGCGGTCACTGTCCGCGGCGGCCTGCGCGGCCAGGTGAACCGCCTCGGCCGGGCGGCCCTGCCTGCGGTAGGCGCGGGACAGGCGCAGGCGGGCCGCCAGCACGCCCCGGTCGTCCGGGCCGAGGGAGGCTTCCAGGTCAGCGAGCGACTGCTCATAGACGGCGACAGCCTCGCTGAGCCGCCCGCCCGCTTCGCACGCGGCCGCGAACTGGTCGCTGATCTCCATGGTCTGCGGATGGCCGGGGCCGAGCACCTGCTGGCTGATGCCGAGCATCCGGTGCCAGTAGCCGGCAGCTGCCAGGGGCATCGAGCTGCTGAGGCTCTGCCCGGCCTGCAGCAGCGCCCGGTGGCAGCCCGGCGCCCACAGGGCGGCGCCGCCCGCCTCGCGCACCGCCACCGTGCAGTCGCGCAGCGCCTGGGTGACGCCGGCGGGCAGCTCCGGGCCGGCCCAGGCCTGGGCGAGCGCGTCGGCGGCGGCCCGGGCCACCTGCGTGCGCTCGGCCTCCGCGAGCTGACGCTGGGCAAAGGCCTGCACGGACGGGTGGATGAGCACGGTCCTGGCGGCGCTGCCCGGGTCGATCATCACCAGCCCGGCCCGGGCGAGGGTCTGCACGGCCGCGCGGGCCTGGGCGGCGGCATCCGGGCTCCCGCCCGGGTGGCCCAGCAGGTAGGCACAGGCCGCCTCGCTGGTGATCACCGCCCCCGGGACGCCGCCGGGCGCCAGCATCGCCAGGAGCGCCAGTGCCCGCCCCGCGTGCCCGGCCGGCGGCAGGTGATCGGCGAAGTCGGCCGACAGGGACCAGGCTTCGGCGGCCATGGCGGCAGGTCCGCCGCCGGTGGCGCCGCGGTGCTGCTGACGCCCGGTCAGGTGGGCGAGGTAGCGCCGGCAGTCCATCCCGGTCTCGGTCATGACCGCGGCCGCCTGGCCGAGGGCGACCGGCGCGCAGCCGATGCTGGTGGCCAGGTCGAGCGCGCCGTTGCGCTGGTCCGGGTCGGCCTCCAGCTTCGCGAACACGTACGCCAGCGCCTCGCGGGGGCTGAACGTCCCCACCGGCACCAGGTGCGCCCCCGGTATCCGGCCCGCGGTCTCCGGGCGGTCCGCCGTGACCAGCACCCGCCCGCCGGGCCCGCGCGGCCAGAGGTCCTCCTGCGCGGCCTCTTCGGCGAGGCCGTCGAGCACGACCAGCCAGCTGCGGCCGGACCGGGACAGCCAGTCCAGGAAGACCGACGCCGCCTGCTCGGCGTCCTCCCCCGCGGCGGGCAGGCCGGCGTCGCGCAGCGCCTGCGCGTAGGCGCTCACCACGGCGTCCCGGCCGGTCGCGGCCACCCACACGACGAGGTCCACCAGGCCGTTCTCGTGGTGGGTGCGGGCCAGCGCGGCGGCCAGGGTGGTCTTGCCGGTGCCGCCGGGACCGGGCAGGCCGGCGGCGGCCGGGCCGGGGTCGGGCACCAGGGCGATGATCTCGCCGGCGGGCAGCCCGGCGGCGAAATCGGGCACGGTCTCCTGGCGCGGGATGAAGGGATCTGCCGGGGGCGGGAGGTGGCCTGACAGGACAGGCCAGGTCTCGTTCCTCGGCTGCATTTGCCCAGTCTGCACCGGACGGTGGCGATTTGCAGGGTCATCGGCGGTCAAGAGGTGCCCGCTGACCCCGGGCGGGTCAGCCGCCGGTGAGCGCCGACACGGGGAGGTTGCGGCAGGAGGCGTCCAGCACCTCCGCGATGTGCGCCATGGCGGGCACCTGGCCGCCGCCCGCGGCCAGCGCGGAGGCGATCTGCAGGCTGCAGCCGGGGTTGGCGGACACCAGCAGCGGCGCCCCGGTCGCCCGCACCGCGGCGGCCTTCCGTTCGCCCAGGTCGCGGGCGGCGTCCGGCTGCAGCAGGTTGTAGACCCCGGCCGAGCCGCAGCAGGTGCCGCCGTCGCCGATCTCGGCCAGCTCCAGCCCGGGGATGGCGGTCAGCAGGTCCCGCGGCTGCTGGCGGACCCGCTGGGCGTTCGCCAGGTGGCAGGCGTCGTGGTAGGCGACGGTGACCGGCAGCGGGTGCCGGGGCGCGCGCGGGCCGCCGCCGGAAGCCATCAGCTCGGCGAGGAATTCGCTGAGGTCACGCACTTTCCCGCTGAACGAAGAGGCGCGGCCAGCCCAGTCCTCCCCGCCGGCGCCGCCGCTGGCCTGGCCCGCGTGGGCGAACAGCGTGCCGTAGTCCTTCATCGCCGACCCGCACCCGGCGGAGTTGACCACGATGGCGTCCACCCCGGCCTGCTCGAACACCTCGATGGCGCGGCGCGCGAACCCGGCCGCCTCGGCCGCCCGCCCGGAGTGCAGGGACAGCGCGCCGCAGCAGCCCTGGCCGCGGGGGATGATCACGTCGCAGCCCTCGGCCGCGAGCACCCGCGCTGTCGCGGCGTTGACGTGCGGGAAGAACACCTGCTGCACGCAGCCGGTGAGCATGCCGACGACCGCCCGCCGCTCGCCGCGGGCCGGGACCCGCTCGGGCAGCGCCGGGACCCGGCCGCGCCGGCGGGGCGGCGCGAGCCGCAGCGCGCTGGCGAGCTCGGGGGACAGCCGCCGGGTGAGCGCGGCGTT
Source organism: Gemmatimonadota bacterium (assembly GCA_050257395.1). Classification (GTDB taxonomy): domain Bacteria; phylum Actinomycetota; class Actinomycetes; order Streptosporangiales; family Streptosporangiaceae; genus JAIRTY01. Next base: position 12,606 of record JBLMWU010000233.1, read on the forward strand.
GCCGAGGCGCCGGTCCAGGCCTGCCCGCTGGGCCGCCCGCAGCGGGCCCAGCAGCGCCCGCAGGCGGCGCGGGTACGGGAAGGCGGCGAAGATCGCCGCCCGCAGCGCCCGGTCGGCGCGGGACCGGGCGGCGCCGGCCGGCGGCTGCTCGGTGTCGTCGGTCCAGGCGCGGGCACCCTCGATCAGCCGGTCGTAGCGCACGCCCGACGGGCAGGCGGGCACGCAGGCCATGCAGCCGAGGCAGCGGTCCAGATGGGTGAGCGCCGCGTCGCTGACCGGCGCGCCGTCCAGGATCTGCGACATCAGGTGGATGCGCCCGCGCGGCGAGTCCATCTCCTCACCCCACAGCTGGTAGGTGGGGCAGGCGGGCAGGCAGAAGCCGCAGTGCACGCAGTCGCCGGCCGCCGCCCGCAGGTCACCGTCCGGGTCGAGGTCGCGCAGGCTGGCGGTGGGGCCGGCCGGCGCGGCGCCGCCGTTGCCCGGGGTGCCCGGCAGGTGGCCGTCGCCGGGCGGCGGCCCGTCCTGCGCCTGCGGCCCATCGGCCCCGCTGACGCGATCGGGCCGGGTCATCAGATTCCTCCCGCGAAACGGCCGGGTGCCATCAGGTGCCCCGGGTCGAACTGGTCCTTGACCGCCCGCATCAGGCTCAGCGCGGGCACCGGCCCCCACAGGTCGGCCTCGCCTTGCACCGCTGGCGGTGCGTGCAGCACCACCGCGCTGGCCAGCACCGCGGGCGTGACATCGGCCGGCACCCCGGGCGGGCGGGCTTCCGGCCTGGCGAGCGCGGCACGCAGCGCGGTCACGAACGCGGCCACGGCAGGGGCGGGGGTGTCCGCGGGCAGCCGGGTGTACAGGACCCCGGCGGCGGCCGACCCGCCCACGGCCGGGTCGGCGCCCGCAGCCAGGCCGGCCTGGTCGACGGCGGCCAGCACCCCGGCCAGCGCCCCGGCCCAGAACCCGATCCGGATCAGCGTGCCGTCCTCGCCGCTGCCGTGGCTGCCCGCCCCGCTGCCCGGGACGCTGGCGGCTCCGGCGCTGGTCCCGGCCGGGCCGCCGCCCGCCACCGCCGCGGCCGGGTCGAGCGGGCCACCCCACCAGGGCGGCGCGTCCTGGGCCGTCCGGGCTCCGGTGCCCAGCGCGCGCTCCAGCACCGCCGACCGGTCCGCGAGCGCGGCGGCCTCGCCTTCCAGCAGCACGGCCAGCTGGACCGGGGCGCCCCGGGCGGCCCGGCCGATCTCCACCGCTGCCGGAGACGCGTCCGAGGCCGCCGCCGCGGCCACCGCCCGGGCGGCCGCCTCTGCGCTGTCGCACTCCACGGTCACGAACGCGGTGCCGGCGGGCAGCGGATGCAGCCGGAACACCGCCTCGGCGATCAGGCCCAGGGTGCCGTAGGAGCCAGCGAACAGCTTGCCGAGGTCGTAGCCGGCCACGTTCTTGACGACCTTGCCGCCGGAGCGCGCGACGGTGCCGTCGGCCCGGACCACGGTGATGCCGATGACCAGGTCGCGGGGGGTGCCGTAGCGCAGCCGGCGGGGACCGGCCAGGGCGGTGGCGAGCACGCCGCCGGCCGTGCCGGCCCCGCCGGTGTCCACCGGGAACTGCTGCCCCGCCCCGGCCAGCACCCCGGCCAGCCGGTCCAGCGGCACGCCCGCCTGCACCCGGGCCACCAGGTCACCGGCGGCGTGCTCCAGCACCTGGTCCAGGCCGAGGGTGTCCACCACCAGGTCGCAGCGGGCCGGCGGGGCGCCCCACGCCAGCTTGCTGCCGCTGCCCCGCGGCACCACGGCCAGGCCGTGCGCGGACGCCGCCCGCAGCACCGCGCTGGCCTCTGCCACGCTGGCGGGGGAGGCCGCGTACCGGGGTGTCACCCCGGCCACGGCGTCCTCCGGGCCCGCGGCCCGGGCCCGGCTGCACGCGGCGGACAGTTCCTTGAGGACGACGTCAGCGGCCATGGTTTCCGTTCATGTCAGAACTGCTCCGCCTGCCCGGACGCGACCAGCGGATGCGGTGCGCGGCGGGCACCGGGCACCTCCCCGCACAGCCGCGGGGTGGGGAACACCTTGCCCGGGTTGCACAGCCCGGCCGGGTCGAAGGCGCACCGCAGCAGCTGCATGGTGTCCAGGTCGTCGGCGCCGAACATCTTGGGCATGTACCGGGACTTGTCCACGCCCACGCCGTGCTCGCCGGTGATGGAGCCGCCGTGCTCGATGCACAGGTCGAGGATGGCACCGGACAGCACCTCCGCGGCCTCGGTGGCGCCCGGCCGGCTGTCGTCGTACAGGACCAGCGGGTGGAGGTTCCCGTCCCCGGCATGGAAGACGTTGGCGACCCGGATCCCGGCCGCCTGCGACAGCTCGGCGATCCGGTCGAGCACGGACCCCAGCGCCGTCCGGGGCACCACCCCGTCCTGCACGATGTAGGCGGGGGAGATGCGCCCCACCGCCGCGAAAGCGGACTTGCGGCCGGCCCAGATGCCGGCCCGTTCCGCCGGGTCGTCGGCCTGCCGCAGCTCGGTGGCGCCCGCCTGCTCGCACAGGGCCCGCACCCGGGCCAGGTCGGCCCGGACGTCGGGCTCGGGGCCGTCGAGCTCCACGATCAGCACCGCGCCCGCGCCTTCCGGGTAGCGGCAGTTCACCGCGGCCTCCGCCGCCTCGATGGCCAGCGCGTCCATCATCTCGATGGCGGCCGGCACGATCCCGGCGCCGATGATGGCCGACACCGCGGCCCCGCCCGCGCCGGTGGTCTCGAAGGCGGCGAGCAGGCAGGTGACCATCTGCGGGATCTTCGTCAGCTTCACGATGATCTTCGTGACGATGCCGAGGGTGCCCTCCGAGCCGGTGAAGGCGCCGAGCAGGTCGTAGCCGGGCGCGGCGCCGGTGCCGTCACCCAGCCAGGTCAGCTCCCCGGCCGGGGTCACGATCTGCAGCCCGGTGACGTGGTGGACGGTGAACCCGTGCTTGAGGCAGTGCGCGCCGCCGGAGTTCTCGGCCACGTTGCCGCCCACCGAGCAGACCACCTGGCTGGACGGGTCGGGCGCGTAGAAGTACCCGAGCGGGCGGGCGGCCGTGCTCACGGCCAGGTTGGTCACGCCCGGCTCCACGATGGCGCGCTGGCTGGCGGTGTCGATGGCCAGGATCCGGCGCATCCGGGAGGTGACGATGAGCACGCCGTCGGTGCGCGGCAGCGCGCCGCCGGACAGCCCGGTCCCGGAGCCGCGGGCCACGAACGGCACCTTGGCCGCGGCGCACTCGCGGACCACGGCGGCCACTTCCTCCGCCGTCCGCGGCAGCACGGCCAGGGCGGGGGTGGCGCGGTGCGCGGTCAGCCCGTCGCATTCGTAGGTGCGCAGCTCCAGCGGGTCGCTGACCACCCCGTCCGGGCCGCAGATCTGCGTCATCCGCGGGATCAGCTGGTCGATCATGGTCATCTCCTCGCGGCGCGGCTCGCTACCTCCTACAGTGCCGCCGCCGGCGCCTGATTGCCAGCCGGCCCCGCCGGCGGTCAGGGCATGCGCTCGTAGGCGGGCAGGGTCAGGAACTCGGCGTAGTCGTCGGCCAGCGCGACTTCCTTGAACAGGGCGACGGCCTCGGTGAACCGGGGCTCGTCGTAGGCGGCGCCGTAGGCTTCCCTGATCTTGCCCAGCTCCTCGGTGATGATCTGCTCCACCAGCTCGCCGGTGACCCGCGGCCCGTCGTCGAGGGTGATCTCGTTGTGCAGCCACTGCCAGGTCTGGGAGCGGGAGATCTCCGCGGTCGCGGCGTCCTCCATCAGGTTGAAAATCGCCACCGCGCCGTTGCCGCCGAGCCAGGTCGCCAGGTACTGGAGGGCGACGCTGACGTTGTTGCGCAGCCCGGCCTCGGTGATGCCGCCCGGGGTCTTGCCGATGGCCAGCAGCTCGCCGGCCGTGACGCTGACCTCTTCCCGCGGGCGGTCCAGCTGGTTGGGCTTGTCGCCGAGCGCCGCGTCGAAGACCTCCTTGCACAGGCCCACCAGGTCCGGGTGCGCGACCCAGGAGCCGTCGAAGCCGTCGGCGGACTCGCGGGTCTTGTCGTCGCGGACCTTGGCCAGCGCCACGGCGTTGACCTCGGGGTCGCGCCGGCTCGGGATGAACGCGGCCATGCCGCCCATGGCGTGCGCGCCCCGCCGGTGGCAGGTCTTGACCAGCAGCTCGGTGTAGGCACGCATGAACGGCGCGGTCATGGTGACCGCGTTGCGCTCGGGCAGGACGAAGTCGCGGCCGCGGGAGCGGAACTTCTTGATGATGGAGAACAGGTAGTCCCAGCGGCCGGCGTTCAGGCCGGCGCTGTGGTCACGCAGCTCGTAGAGGATCTCCTCCATCTCGAACGCGGCCGGGATGGTCTCGATCAGCACCGTGGCCCGGATCGTGCCGCGGGGAATGCCGAGCGCGTCCTGGGCCAGGCAGAAGGCGTCGTTCCACAGCCGCGCCTCCAGGTGGCTCTCGATCTTGGGCAGGTAGAAGTACGGCCCGGAGCCCCGCTCCAGCTGGGTGCGCGCGCAGTGGACCAAGTACAGCGCGAAGTCGAACAGGCTCCCGGACACCGGCTGGCCGTCCACCAGCACGTGCTTCTCCGGCAGGTGCCAGCCGCGCGGGCGGACCACGATGGTGGCCAGCTCGCTGTCCGGGCGCAGCTGGTAGGACTTGCCGTCCTCGCTGGTGAAGTCGATCTTCCGGGCCAGCGCGTCCTTGAGGTTGAGCTGCCCGGTGACCATGTTTTCCCACAGCGGCGTGTTCGCGTCCTCGAAGTCGGCCAGCCACACGTTGGCCCCGGAGTTGAGGGCGTTGATGGTCATCTTGCGGTCGGTCGGGCCGGTGATCTCCACCCGCCGGTCCACCAGGCCCGGCGCGGGCGGCGCGACCCGCCAGGAGGCGTCTTCGCGGATCTGCCGGGTCTCCGGCAGGAAGTCGAGGGTGCCCCCGGCCGACAGCTCCACCTGCCGGGTCTGCCGGGCGGCCAGCAGCTCGGTGCGGCGGGGGCCGAGCTCCCGCTGCAGGGAGGCCACCAGGCTCAGCGCCTCCGGGGTGAGGATCTCGTCGTAGCGGTCCCCGGCAGGGCCGGTGATCTCGATGCCCTCGGCTGTGGTCATCTCGCGTTCCTCCCGGATCGTGGTCGCCCTTGCGCACGGCCCTGGACCGTGAGTCTGACGCTACCGGACGGCCCCGGACGGTCAAAGGCTGCGTGCCCGAATGTTACTGGCCGGTAGCGGCCTGGCCGCAACCACCGTCCGGATTGCCGGGTAAGCAGCCCGCAACCGGGCACAACCAGCCCGGCGCGGGTGTTATTGAAGTGACGTCGACACGGAGGCATGACAGCATTGACCGACCAGGAGCCAGTGGCCCGGGTGATCTACACCGATGAGCAGGGTGCCCGTCGGGGGCGCAGACCAGAGGCGGCGATGACGTCACTTCCCAGCGGGCACGCCCCGGACGGCCGCCACGGCACCGGCCCGGCGGACGGCGCCCACGACGGCACCGGCGAGCTGGACCTGGCCGACCGGCACGCGCTGCGCCGGGTGGCGGGCCTGTCCACCGAGCTCCAGGACATCACCGAGGTCGAGTACCGGGCGCTGCGGCTGGAGCGGGTGGTGCTGATCGGTGTCTGGGCCGAGGGCACGCTCGCCAGCGCCGAGAACTCGCTGCGGGAACTGTCCCGGCTGGCGGAGACCGCGGGCTCGCTCGTGCTGGACGGGCTGATCCAGCGGCGCGGCCGCCCCGACCCGGCCACCTACGTCGGCGCGGGCAAGGCCGCCGAGCTGGCCGCCCTGGTCGCCGAGACCGGCGCCGACACCGTCATCTGCGACGGCGAGCTCACCCCCAGCCAGCTGCGGAAGCTCGAGTCCCTGGTCAAGGTCAAGGTCATCGACCGCACCGCGCTGATCCTGGACATTTTCGCCCAGCACGCCCGCAGCAAGGAAGGCAAGGCGCAGGTGGAGCTGGCGCAGCTCGAGTACCTGCTGCCGCGCCTGCGCGGCTGGGGCGAGTCGCTGTCCCGGCAGGCGGGCGGCCGGGTGGCCGGCGGCGGCGGCATCGGCACCCGCGGCCCCGGTGAGACCAAGCTGGAGACCGACCGGCGGCGGATCCGGGCGCGCACCGCCAGGCTGCGGCGCGAGATCCGGGAGATGGCCGTGAGCCGGAAGGTCCAGCGCGGGCGCCGCCGCCGCCGCGACGTGCCCTCGGTGGCCATCGCCGGCTACACCAACGCCGGCAAGTCCAGCCTGCTGAACGCGCTGACCGGGGCGGGTGTGCTGGTGGAGGACGCGCTGTTCGCCACCCTGGACCCGGCGGTCCGGCGGGCGCAGACCCCGGCCGGGCGGGTCTTCACCCTCACCGACACGGTGGGGTTCGTCCGGCACCTGCCCCACCAGCTCGTGGAGGCGTTCCGGTCCACCCTGGAGGAGGTCGCCGAGGCCGACCTGATCCTGCACGTGGTGGACGGCAGCGACGCCGACCCGCAGGCACAGATCACCGCCGTGCGCGAGGTGCTGGCCGAGATCGGCGCGGCGGACGTGCCGGAGGTCGTGGTGGTGAACAAGGCGGACGCCGCCGACCCGATCGAGGTCAAGGGGCTGCGGCTGCGCGAGCGCACCAGCGTGGTAGTGTCCGCGCGGACCGGCGCGGGCATCGGCGAGTTGCTGACGGTGATCGAGGATGCCCTGCCGCGGCGGGACCGGGAGGTCACCGCGCTGGTTCCCTACGGCCGGTCCGACCTGGTCGCGCGTGCCCACCAGGAGGGCGAGGTGCTGTCGCTGCGGCACGGCGCTGACGGGACGGAATTGACGGCCCGGGTGCCGCCCGGCCTGGCCGCCGAATTGGCGGAAGCCGCGCAGCCAGTGGCGCCTGTGAGCTGAGTGGCTGGCGGTGCCGGTGTGACCCGCGCCGTTCCGGCGCCCGGGCGGGATTTGGACTGCTTTATGGCGGGCAAGGTTACGCCGCACCCGCCGGGCCGATAACGGAGTGAAATTGAACGATTATTCTCAGTGATCGATTGCGGAAGTCAAGATTGCCCCGCGGCTGCCAGCCGCGGTGGCCGGCGGGGCGCCGCGGCGGCGGGGCAGGAACCGGCTCGGCGACGGCTATTACCCCACCTACCTGCGACAATCCGGCTCATGGGGCAGGCCGGGCAATCCCGGGTGGAAGGCCGCTCATCTGCCAACGGGGATTCGGACAGCCGAGTCGGCAAATGGAGTGGCATTTTGGGCCTGAGTTCTTCCTATACGGGCTGTACAGCGACCCACTCCTGCAATACCGTGACTGAACCGATATGTTGGTTGCCGCATCGGTGCGGCGCCCAGGATCGGGACCCCGTACTGGGTGCCTGAGCGGGCTCTCCGCTCCAGGCACACCGAGCCATGGCAGGTGACCGCGCATGATGCAGGGATTCCTCACCAGAGGAGTTCATGCGCTGCTGCGCGCAGGGGGAAGCCAGGGGGGATGGCGCTGAGGTGACGGTGCGCCTGCTGACCAACATCGGCCGTCTGTGGACGGGCTCCGAGGTGTGGAGCAACGCGGCGATCCTGACCCAGGGGGACCGGATCGCCTGGGTTGGGCCGTCCGCGGAACTGCCGCGCAGCCTGCCCGGCGTGGTGGAGGACATCGTCGATGTCGATCACGTCGAGAACCTCAACGGCGGGCTGGTCACGCCCGGCCTGATCGACGCGCACACCCACCCCGTCTACGCCGGGAACCGCTGGGCCGAGCTGGCCATGCGGGCCGGCGGCGCCTCGCCCAACGAGATCGCCGCCGCGGGCGGCGGCATCGCCTCCACCGTGACCGTGACCAGGGGCACCGACCCGTGGACGCTGTGCCAGGGGGTGCGGCTGCGGCTGCGGGACTGGCTGCAGTCCGGCACCACCACCATCGAGGCCAAGACCGGCTACCACCTGACCCGCGACGGCGAGCTGGCCGACGTCCGGATGCTCCGCTCGCTGCAGAACGAGCCGGGCATGCCGCGGGTGCACGTCACCTTCCTGGCGGCGCACGCGGTGCCGCCGGAGTTCTTCGGCCGCCGGCACGACTACGTGGACGCGGTCGGCAGCTGGTGCGCGGACGCCGCCGCGGCCGGCGCCGACAGCGTCGACGTGTACTGCGAGGACGGCCGGTTCAGCGAGCGGGAGGCCCGCTGGATCCTCGGCGCTGGCCGCGCCTCCGGGCTGCTGCCGCGGCTGCACGCCTGCGGGCAGTCCCGCACCGGCGCGGCGACCCTGGCCGCGGAGATGGGCTGCGCGTCCGCAGACCTGCTGCACGAGGCCTGCGAGGAGGACGTGCTGGCGCTCGCGACCGCGGGCGTGGCGGCGGTGGTGTGCCCCGGCACCGCGCTGCAGGTCGGCCGGACGCCGCCGGTGCGGGCGCTGCTTGACAAGGGCGTCGCCGTGGCGCTCGGCTCCGACCACAACCCCGGCGGGGTCGGCATCACCTCGATGCCGCTGGTGATATCGCTGGCCATCGCGCAGTTCGGGATGAGCGTCACCGAGGCGCTGCGGGCGGCCACGCTGGGCAGCGCGCAGGCACTGCGGGCGGCCGACCGCGGCGCCATGGTCCGCGGCCGCCTGGCGGACATGGTGCTGTGGGACGCCGATCACGAGGGCGCCTTCGCCTGGTCCTACGGCCTCAAGCCGCTGCGCGTCTGGCGCGGCGGCGAGCCAGTCGCCCTCGGCTGACACGTCCCGGGCGCGAGCGAGCCGAGGGCAGAATAGAGCCATGCCCGTCGCTGCTGCTGCCCCGGTCAGCCTCGTCGTGGGCGACGAGGAATTCCTGGTGGAACGGGCGGTCGCCGGGCTGGTCGCGGCGCGCGGGCCCGGCGCCGATGTGCACGACGTGACCGCGGCCGGGCTGTCGCCCGGCGAGCTGCTGGTGCTCACCTCGCCGTCCCTGTTCGGCGGCGACTCGGTGGTGGTGGTCCGCGGCGCCCAGGACGCCGCCAAGCAGGTGGCCGAGGAGCTGGCCCGGCTGGCGGCCAGCCCGCCGCCGGACGTGACCCTGATCATCACCCACGCGGGCGGGGCCAAGGGCAAGGCGCTGCTCACCGCGCTCAGCAAGGGCCGCCCGCACACGGTCGAGTGCGCCAAGCTGACCAGGATCGGCGACCGGATGGCGTTCGTGCGCGGCGAGTTCCGCCAGTCCGGCCGCAGCGTGGACGACAGCGGTGTCCGGGCGCTGCTGGACGCGCTGGGCACCGACCTGCGGGAGATCGCCTCGGCGTGCAGCCAGCTGGCGGCGGACACCACCGGGGTGATCGACCAGTCGGTGGTGGCGACCTACTACCGCGGTCGCGCGGAGGCCAGCGGGTTCAGCGTGGCGGACCGGGCGGTCGAGGGACGGCTCGGCGAGGCGCTGGAGCTGCTCCGCTGGGCGCTGGCGGTCGGGGTGTCACCGGTGCTGATCACCAGCGGGCTGGCACAGGGTGTGCGGCTGCTGGGCCGGGTCGGCGGCGCCCCCCGCGGCCAGCACGCCGCTGCCCTGGCCGCCGAGGTCGGCGCGCCGCCGTGGAAGATCGACAAGGTCCGCCAGCAGCTCCGCGGCTGGACCCCCGAAGGCGTCGCCCGGGCCATCGCCGCCGTGGCGGAGGCCGACGCCCAGGTCAAAGGCGAGGGCACCAGTCCCGGCTACGCCCTGGAAGAAGCGATCCGCGCCATCGTCGCCTGCCGCGCCTAGGAGTTCCGGGCCGCGCGCCAGGGAGCCTCGCCCCGCAGCAAGCCTCAGGCCTGCTGCAGCTGGGCGGCGCGCCTGGCGATGGCGGACTTGCGGTTCGCGGCCTGGTTCTTGTGGATGACACCCTTGCTCGCGGCCTTGTCCAGGCTGCGGCAGGCGTCCCGCATGGCCGCGGTGGCCGCCTCGACGTCGCCGGCGTCGGCGGCCTCGCGGAACTTGCGCACGGAGGTCTTGAGCGACGACTTGACGGCCTTGTTGCGCAGGCGCGCCTTCTCGTTCTGCTTGTTGCGCTTGATCTGGGACTTGATGTTCGCCACGCGGAAGCCTCGTTCAGGTCAGGTCTGGAGCCGGTGAGCGCGGGCGCAGGCGCGCACGCGGAGCGCCACTCCCGGGCGGCGCCAACGTTCCGACAGGAAAGGATAGCCCACCAGGGCCGCCGGGCTGAAACCAGCGCCCGGCCGGGGGCCTGGCCGGGGCATGCCTGCCAGCATGCGACCATGGACCGACGGCAGGCGGGATTTCACGGACGAGCCGGCTGAGGCCCCGGACCCGCCTGACGCAGACCACCGGCCCTTGCGGGCCCACCCGATTTGGACCCTGGCGGATACCCGTGTCACCACTGCCCGAGCAGGCACTGCCGGACGGCGGACGGCCCTCGTCCCCGGAGCGGCCCCAGCCCGCTGGCGGGCGCACCCCGATGCACCTCATCCGTAACTTCTGCATCATCGCTCACATCGACCACGGCAAGTCCACCCTGGCCGACCGGATGCTGCAGCTCACCGGCGTGGTGGGCGAGCGGCAGATGCGCGCGCAGTACCTGGACCGGATGGACATCGAGCGCGAGCGCGGGATCACCATCAAGAGCCAGGCGGTCCGGCTGCCGTGGAGCGGCGCCGACGGCAGCCCGTACGTGCTGAACCTGATCGACACGCCCGGCCACGTGGACTTCACCTACGAGGTCTCCCGGTCGCTGGCGGCCTGCGAGGGCGCGGTCCTGCTGGTGGACGCCGCCCAGGGCATCGAGGCGCAGACCCTGGCCAACCTGTACCTGGCGCTGGGCGCCGACCTGGCGCTCATCCCGGTGCTGAACAAGATCGACCTGCCCGCCGCCCAGCCGGAGCGGTACGCCGAGGAACTCGCCGGCATCATCGGCTGCGACCCCGGCGACGTGCTCCGGGTCTCCGCCAAGACCGGGGAGGGCGTCCGCGAGCTGCTGGACGCCGTGGTGGCCCAGGTGCCGCCGCCCACCGGGGACCCGGAGGCGCCCGCCCGGGCGCTGATCTTCGACTCCGTCTACGACACCTACCGGGGCGTCGTCACCTACGTCCGGGTGATGGACGGGCGCCTGACCAGGCGTGAGAAAAGCCTGATGATGTCCACCAAGGCGGCGCACGACACCCTGGAGGTCGGGGTGATCTCGCCGGAGCCGATGCCCACCGAGAGCCTGGGCGCCGGTGAGGTCGGCTATCTGATCACCGGCGTCAAGGACGTGCGGCAGGCCCGGGTCGGCGACACCGTCACCAGCGCCGCCCGGCCCGCCGCCGAGGCGCTGGCCGGCTACGGGCACCCGCGGCCGATGGTGTTCTCCGGCCTGTACCCGGTGGACGGCGACGACTACCCGGACCTGCGCGACGCCCTGGACAAGCTGCGGCTCAACGACGCCGCCCTGGTCTACGAGCCGGAGACCTCGGCCGCGCTGGGGTTCGGGTTCCGGTGCGGCTTCCTCGGGCTGCTGCACATGGAGATCGTCCGGGAGCGGCTGGAGCGCGAGTTCGACCTGTCGCTGATCTCCACCGCGCCGAACGTGGTGTACCGGGTGGCGCTGGAGTCGGGCGAGGAGATGACGGTCACCAACCCGTCGGAGTTCCCCGAGGGCAAGGTGGCGCAGATCTACGAGCCGGTGGTCCGCGCGACCGTGCTGTCGCCGTCGGACTACATCGGCACCATCATGGAGCTGTGCCAGTCCCGCCGGGGGGCCCTGCTGGGCATGGACTACCTGTCCGCCGACCGGGTGGAGATCCGCTACCGGATGCCGCTGGCCGAGATCATCTTCGACTTCTTCGACCAGCTCAAGTCCCGCACCCGCGGCTACGCGTCACTGGACTACGAGCCGGACGGCGAGCAGGAGTCCAACCTGGTCAAGGTGGACATCCTGCTGCAGGGCCAGACGGTGGACGCGTTCAGCCAGATCGTGCACACCGACTTCGCCCGCGACTACGGCGTGGCCATGACCTCCAAGCTGCGGGAGCTGATCCCGCGCCAGCAGTTCGAGGTGCCGATCCAGGCGGCCATCGGCTCGCGGATCATCGCCCGCGAGAACATCCGGGCGCTGCGCAAGGACGTGCTGGCCAAGTGCTACGGCGGCGACATCACCCGCAAGCGCAAGCTGCTGGAGCGGCAGAAGGAGGGCAAGAAGCGGATGAAGACCATCGGGCGGGTCGAGGTCCCGCAGGAGGCCTTCATCGCCGCCCTGTCCACCGCGCCCGACAAGCGGTAGGCGCCCGGCGTAACCGCCCGCGGCGGCCGGGCGGCCGCGGGTCAGGGGCCGGGGGCGGGGGTGACGGTCGTCCCGGCGTGGAAAGCGGCGGCCACGACGGCCACGACGAACGCCGCCACGATCACCGTGATGCCGATGCCGATCCAGCCGAGGATGAGCCCGGCGAGGGCCATCCCGTCGCCCTGCTCCCCGGTCTGCCGGATCCGGCGCCGCGCCATGTGCCCGAGGATCACCGCCGGGATACTGGCGAACGTCCAGAAGAAGAACTGGGCGAGGCCGCAGACCAGCGCGGCCACCGCGAGGCCGTTGGTGCGGGGCGGCATCATCATGCCGGGCGGCGGCTGCGCGCCCGGCAGGTCGCTCATGAGGGCGTCCAGGTCGGCATAGGTGCGGGCGGCCAGGGCCTGCCCCATCCGGATGTCGTACTCCTCCTTGGTCATCCGGCCCTCGGCGAATGCCACCTTGAGGTATTCGACGGCCCGGTCACGGTCGTCGTGTGACGCCAGCATCTGCGCGCGGCCCGCGCTGGCGAGCGCGTACCCGGGCCCCCTGTACTGCGGCCGCACGTACCCCGGCTCCGGACTCCCGAGCGTCATGGATGCCTCCCGATCCCGATCCCTTTCCAGGATAGACCCGTCCCAGCCGCTGGCCGGGCCCTGCAACCGGGCGGTGCCGTCGCGGATTCGGCGCCCGGCCGGGCGCCGGATAACGTGCGTCCTGTGACGAGTGCACAGGTGATCTCCGTGAGCACAGGCCGTGGCCGGGACGAGGACTGGGCGGGCCGGCTGCGGCGCACCGCCATCGACAAGCGCCCGGCCAGCGGCCCGGTGCGGGTGGGCAGGCTCGGCCTCGGCGGGGACGAGCAGGTGGACACCGACAACCACGGCGGCCCTGACCAGGCCGTATACGTGTACGCGCGGGAGGACCTGGACTGGTGGGTCGAGCAGCTGGGCCGGGACCTGCGCAACGGCATCTTCGGTGAGAACGTCACCACCGCCGGGCTGGAGGTCACCGGCGCGCTGATCGGCGAGGTGTGGCGGCTGGGCACCGCGCTGGTGCAGGTGGCCGAGGTCCGCATCCCCTGCGTGGTGTTCCAGAACTGGATGAACGAGGAGCACTGGGTCAAGCGGTTCGCCGGCGCCGGGCGCCCCGGCGCCATGCTCCGGGTGCTGGAGGAAGGCGCCGTCGCCGCCGGGGACCCGGTCGAGGTGGTCAGCCGCCCGGCGGAGAGCGTCACGGTCGCCGAGGCGATGCGCGCCTACTACGGCGACGCGGAGCTGATGCGGCGGCTGCTGCGGGTGGAGGGGCGCGGCGCCAAGTGGGACGACGTCGCGTTCTCGGTGCTCGGCCGGGCCGCGCCCGCCCGAGCGAGTGAGGCCAGAATGGGCGGCGGGTGACGGTGCCCGGCGCCCTCCCCGACGGCGAGCCGGTTCCCCCCGACGGCGGCCTGCCTGCCGGTGCCCTGGCCGGCCTGGGCGCCAGCCCGTTCGGGATCTATGTGCATGTGCCCTTCTGCCGCACCCGCTGCGGGTACTGCGACTTCAACACCTACACCGCCACCGAACTCGGCGGCGGGGCCTCCCAGGCGGAGTACGCGGGGCTGGCGGCTGCGGAGATCCGGTTCGCGCGCCGGGTGCTCGGTGCCGCTGAGGTGCCCGTGACCAGCGTGTTCTTCGGCGGCGGCACGCCGACGCTGCTGCCGCCCGCCGACCTCGCGGAGCTGATCCGGGTCATCGGCGGCGAGTTCGGGCTGGCGCCGGACGCCGAGATCACGGTGGAGGCCAACCCGGAGACCGTGGACGAGCGGGTGCTGGCCGGGCTGCGGGCCGGCGGGATCACCCGGATCTCGTTCGGGATGCAGAGCGCGGTCCCGCACGTGCTGGCGGTGCTGGACCGGGTGCACGAGCCGGGCCGCCCGGCCCGCTGCGCCCGGTGGGCCAGGGAAGCCGGGTTCAAGCACGTGAGCCTGGACCTGATCTACGGCACGCCGGGGGAGAGCGACGCGGACTGGCGCGAGTCGCTCACCGCGGCCCTGGCCGCCGGGCCCGACCACATCTCCGCCTACGCGCTGATCGTCGAGGACGGCACCCGGCTGGCGGCCCGGGTCCGCCGCGGCGAGCTGCCCGCCCCCGACGACGACGTGCTCGCCGACCGCTACCTGGCCGCCGACGACCTGCTGTCGGGCAGCGGCCTGGACTGGTACGAGATCTCCAACTGGGCGGCTGACGGCGCTGCCCGCTGCCGGCACAACCTGCTCTACTGGACCGGCGCCGACTGGTGGGGCGTGGGGCCGGGCGCGCACAGCCACGTCGGCGGCACCCGGTGGTGGAACGTCCGGCACCCCGCCGCCTACGCCCGGCGCATCGCCGCCGGGCACAGCCCCGGCCAGGGCCGGGAGGTGCTGACCGCGGCCGAGCGGCGGACCGAGGAGGTGCTGCTGCGGACCCGGCTGGCCGGCGGCTGCCCGCTCGGCCTGCTCGGTGAGCAGGGTCGCAAGGCAGCCGCGGTGGCGGTCCGGGACGGGCTCGCCGACCCGGCCGCGCACGCGGCGGGCCGGGTGGTGCTGACCCGGCGCGGGCGGCTGCTGGCGGACAGCGTGATCCGCGACCTGACTGACTGAGCGACCGGCCGGCCGGGCCGGGCACTACCTGACCAGGGACGCGCAGAGCCAGGACGGGAAGGTGAACTCCTCGCCCCGGCCGGCCGCGTTCCCGGCGCGGACCAGGTAGGTCAGTGCGGCCAGCCACAGCGCCACGGCCGCCGTCCCGGCCACCGTCAGCGCGACCATCGGCGAATCGAGCGCCAGCATCGCCGTCATGACCGCCGCGGACACGTCGTACATGAGCACGGTGAGGGACACGTTCAGGGCCTGCTTCGCGTGCACGCGGGCCCGCGGCGACCGGCGCCGGCTGGTCAGGTAGACGGCCAGTGGCAGCAGGAAGCTGAAGAACGGCACCGTCAGGTAGGCGACCATGATCCAGCGCAGTTCGCCGCCTGCGGCGGGCCCCGCCGGGGCGGGGCCGGCGGGGTCGCGGGCGGCCTCGCGCGCGGCCTCGCGGGCGGCGGGCACGGGGACCGCCGGTCCCGGGGCCGCGGGCCCGGGCACGCCAGGGCCCGCCCCGCCGCCCGGCCAGGCGCTGCCGGTGCCCCACGAGCCCGGCGGCCACAGCTGCTGCGGGCCGGGCTCCAGATAGGCGGGCCGCCCGGGGCCCGGGCTGGCCGACCCGGCGGCGTCCTGCCCCGGCGTGCCCGGCTGTGCCTGGCTGCCGGGAACAGCCTGGGCACCGGGAGCGGCCTGGGCGGCGGGGAGTGCCTGCCCGGGACCCGCCTGGCCGCCCGGTGCGGCCGCCGGCCCCGGTTCCACCACGGGGCCGGGGCCGGTGCCGGGACTCTGCTGCGGGGCCGGCTGGGACGGGGCCGCGGGCCACTGGTCTGCGAGCCACGGCCCGCTCGCCGTCCACTGCCCGGCGTCAGGCTCCAGGCCGGGCTCAGGGCCGGGGCCGGGTTCCTGGCCGGGCTCAGAGCCGGGCCAGGGCTGGCCGGCCGGGCCCGCTCCGGTGGCCGGCCACAGCTGGCCGTCGGGCCACTGTTCCCCGCCGGGCCACGGCTGGCCGCCGGGCCAGGACTCGCTGGCGGGCCACTGCCCGCTGCCGGCCCACTGGGACGCGTCAGGCTGCCCGCCCGCCCAGGGCTCGCCAGCGGGCTGCCCGGCGCCCGGCAGCTGGCTGCCGGGCCATTGCCCGTCCGCCGGCCACGGATCCGCGCCGGGCCAGGGGCCAGCGGCCGGCTGCGCAGCCTGGCCCGGTGCCCATGCCTGGCCCGCGGCCCCGGCCCACAGATCCGCGGCCGGCTGGGCGCCAGGGTCAGGCATCGGGGGCTGGCTGCCGGTCGGGTAGTCCTGGACCGGGGGCTGGCTGCCGGTCGGGTAGTCCTGGACCGGGGGCTGGCCGCCGGTCGGATAGTCGCGGGCCATGGGCTCGCCCGGATGCCATCCCTCGTGGGCGGTGTGCCTGTCCTGCGGCTCCCACACATCCTGCGCGGGCCACTGGCCGGTCCCGTTCAGCCCGGCACCGGGGTGGGCGCCGCCGTCTGCCCCGTCCGCGCCGTATTCCCCCGGGCCGAAGCCGTTGGCGCCGTAGCCGTCGGCCGCGTAGCCGGGCATGCCGTAGCCGTCCGCCTGCTCCCCGGTTCCCGGCCACAGCTCCTGGGACGCCACCCAGTCCGCGCCCGGCCACTCGCTGGTGGCGGGCGGCCCGGGCCATTCGGCGCCAGCCTCGGCCGGCTCCGGGAACGCCGCCGCTTCCGGGGGCGGCTCCGGTGACTGCCTGCTCATGGCCTCCCCAGCGTCATCAATCGCCCCCGTCCCCGGTCCCGGGCGCGGTGACGAAGTCGATCAGTTCCTCCACCCGGCCCAGCAGTTCCGGTTCCAGGTCGGCGTAGCTGTCCACCGCGGCGAGTATTCGCCGCCACGCCGCCCCCGTGTCGGTGCCCCAGCCCAGCGCCCGGAGCACCCCGTCCTTCCACGGCGTCCCGCGGGGCACTACCGGCCACGCGGCGATGCCGAGCGCCGCGGGCTTGACCGCCTGCCACACGTCGATGAACGGATGACCCACGATCAGGACATAAGGAGAGGACACCGACGCGGCGATCCGGCTCTCCTTGGACCCCTCCACCAGGTGGTCCACCAGCACGCCCAGCCGCCGCTGCGGGCCGGGACCGAACTGCGCGGCGATGGCCGGGAGGTCGTCGACACCTTCCAGATACTCGACGACGACGCCTACTTCGCGCAGGTCGTCGCCCCAGACCCGCTCGACCAGCTCGGCGTCGTGCCGTCCCTCGACGTAGATCCGGCTGGCACGGGCGACCCTGGCGCGGGCGGGCCGGGGGGCGGCGAGCGAGCCGGACGCCGTCCGCGCCGGTGCGCGTTCCGCCGGGCCGGACGGGGCCGGCCGGGTCAGCGTGACCGGCTTGCCGTCCAGCAGGAAGCCCTGCGTCAGCGGGAACACGCGCTGGCGGCCGAACCGGTCCTCCAGCGTCACCACGTGCTTCTCGCAGTGGACCACCGCGCCGCAGAACCCGTTGCCGCCAGCCTCCTCCACCACGAGCCCGTAGGCAGCCGGCACCACGGGCACGTCAGGACGGCTGGGCCGCCGTCGGCCGTCCGACAGTACGTCGGGTCCGTAGTCCCGCCTCATGCCTCTCCACCATCAAGCAGCCTGCTCAGCGCCCGCGGGCCGGGCCGGCCCCATGGGTTCCTAAGGGAAACTACCGGATCGCGGCCGCCCGCCTGCCCCACCTGGCCGGCCTGGCTCCCGCGGGCGTGCGGCCCGGCCGCCCGGTAAGCGCTACGCTCCCGGTGTCCGCGCACGCCACCATGAACGGCTCTACGCCGGTAGAATTGGCACTCATGGCCGCGGAGTGCCAGGGGAGGTGGGCACAGTGCTCGACGACAGGAAGCTCGCGGTGCTGCGTGCCATCGTCCAGGACTACGTATCGACGATGGAGCCGGTGGGGTCGAAGACTCTCGTCGACCGGCATCAGCTGGATGTCTCGCCGGCCACCATCAGGAACGACATGGCCGTGCTCGAGGAGCAGGGCTACATCGCACAGCCGCACACCAGCGCCGGCCGCATCCCCACGGACAAGGGCTACCGGCTGTTCGTCGACCGGCTGTCAGGGGTCAAGCCGCTGTCGGCCGCCGAGCGGCGGGCGATCGAGACCTTCCTGGCCGGCGCCTACGACCTCGACGATGTGGTCATGCGCACGGTCCGGCTGCTGGCGCAGCTCACCCGGCAGGTGGCGGTCGTCCAGTACCCGTCGCTGACCCGGTCCTCGATCCGGCACATCGAGCTGGTGCCGATCGGTGAGAAGCGGGTGCTCCTGGTCCTGATCACCGACACCGGACGGGTCGAGCAGCGGTCCGTGGAACTGCCCGAGCCGATCGAGGACGAGGCGGTCACCCAGCTGCGGGCGGTGCTCAACGCCTGCCTCGACGGGCGGATGCTGACCGAGGTAGCCTCGGTCGTCGCCGAGCTCCCGGAGCGGGTGCACCCGGGGGAAAGGGTCAACGCCGCCGCGGTGTTCTCGGTGATCCTGGAGACGCTGGTCGAGCGGAACGAGGAACGCATCGTGGTGGGCGGGGCGGCCAACCTGACCGCCGCGGATTTCTCCCGGGGACTGCGCGAGGTGCTCGAGTCGCTCGAAGAGCAGGTCGTGCTCATGCGGCTGCTCGGGGAGTCGGCTGACCAGGCGGCGGTGACCGTCCGGATCGGGGCGGAAAATCCGGTGGCCGGGATGCGGAGCACGTCCCTGGTGGCCGCCGGGTACGGGACCGGTGAGCAGGCGCTGGCACGGCTCGGGGTGATCGGGCCGACCCGGATGGACTACCCGACGGCGATGGGAGCTGTACGCGCGGTGGCTCGATACGTTGGCCAGATCCTGGCGGGGTCGTAGTGGCGGCCGAGTACTACAGCGTCCTCGGCGTCCGCCGTGATGCCAGCCAGGACGACATCAAGAAGGCGTACCGCAGGCTCGCCCGCGAACTCCACCCGGACGTGAACCCGGACCCGCAGACCCAGGAGCGGTTCAAGGAGATCACCCAGGCGTACGAGGTGCTCTCCGACCCGGAGAAGCGCCAGATGTACGACCTCGGCGCCGACCCGTTCGCGCGCCCGGGGGCGGCCGGGCCGGGCGGGTTCGGTGCGGGGTTCCCCTTCAGCGACATCATGGACGCCTTCTTCGGGACCGGCGCGGGCAACCGCGGGCCGCGCAGCCGCGCCCGCCGCGGCCGCAACGCCACCATCCGGGTCGAGCTGGACCTGTCCGAGTGCGCGTTCGGGGCGACCCGGGACCTGGTGGTGGACACCGCGGTGGTCTGCCCCACCTGCTCCGGCGAGGGCACCGCCCCCGGGACCCACCCCGAGACCTGCGACGTCTGCCATGGCCGCGGCGAGGTCAACCAGGTCACCCGGTCCTTCCTCGGGCAGGTGATGACGTCCCGGCCGTGCCCCCAGTGCGGCGGCTACGGCACGATGATCCGCCGGCCCTGCCCCGAGTGCGACGGCGACGGCAGGGTCCGCACCCGCCGCACCATCAAGGTGCGGATCCCGGCCGGGGTCGAGGACGGCACCCACATCCAGCTGGCCGGGGAGGGCGAGGTCGGGCCCGGCGGCGGCCCGCCCGGCGACCTGTTCCTGGAAGTCGTGCAGAGCCCGCACCCCATCTTCGAGCGGCACGCCGATGACCTGCACTGCACCGTGACGATCCCGATGGTCGCGGCCGCCCTGGGCGCCACCCTGTCGGTGGAGACCCTGGACGGCCCGCGGGACATCGACATCCGGCCGGGCACCCAGTCCGGCCAGGTGATCCCGCTCTACGGGCTCGGGGTGCGGCACCTGAACGAGTCAGGGCGCGGCGACCTCGTCATCCACGTGACCGTGGAGACCCCCACCAAGCTGGACGAGGAGCAGGAAAACCTGCTGCGGCAGCTGTCCAAGCTGCGGGGCGAGGAAACCCCGCCGGGCAAGTTCGCGCCCGGCCAGCAAGGATTCTTCTCCCGGCTGCGGGATGCCTTCAACGGACGCTGACGAGCCCGCGGCGGGCCCGGACTCCCGGCCGCCGGTCTTCCTCGCGGGCCCGGCTGACCTGGCCCGCGACGCGATCGTGCTGGCGGGCCCGGAGGGCCGTCACGCCGCCACGGTGCGCAGGCTCGCCGTGGGTGAGCGGGTGGACCTCACCGACGGCGCCGGGACTGTGGCTGAATGCGTGGTCACCGGCGCCGGGGCGGCCACGCTCCAGCTCGCTGTCCGCGCCCGGCGCACCGAGCCACCCCCGCAGCCCGCCATCGTGGTGGCCCAGGCCATCCCCAAGGGTGACCGCGGCCAGCTGGCCGTGGAGATGCTGACCGAGGCCGGCGTGGACGCCGTGCTGGCCTGGCAGGCCGAGCGCTGCGTCACCCGCTGGCAGGGCGACCGCGGCCAGCGCTCTCTCAGCCGGTGGGAGGCCACCGCCCGGGAAGCCGCCAAGCAGTCCCGCCGCTCCCGCATCCCGGCGGTGACCGGCCCGGTCACCTCGGCGGCCCTGGCCAGCCGCGCCGCGGCGGCCGCCCTGGCCGTCGTGCTCGACCCAGCCGCCGGGGACTCCCTCGCCAGCCTCCCCCTGCCGGCCACCGGTGACATCCTGCTCGCCGTCGGCCCCGAAGGCGGGATCAGCCCCGCGGAAACGGCCGTCCTCACCGGGGCCGGGGCGGTCCCGGCCCACCTCGGCCCCACCGTGCTGCGCACCTCCACGGCCGGTGTGGTGGCCGCGTCGGTTCTGCTCAGCCGCTGCGGGCGGTGGGCCCGGGCCGGCTGCTAGGGCGTCGGCGAAGCCGCCGGGTTCGCCGCCTTCTTGGCGCCGTAACACCCCCCGGTCAGCTGGACCGGCCCGCCGCCCGCGCCGACCCCGCCGGCCGGCAGCGCCGTGCCTGACGTCGAGGTGTCCGCCGGGCTGGGCGCGATGGTGTCGGTCGGGGTCGGGCCGGCCGTCGAGGTGTCCGTCGGGCTGGGGGCGGCGGTCGGCGTGGGCGGCGTGACCGGGGGCCCGGCGGTGGCGCCGGGCGTGCAGCTCGGCAGCGGTGCCGCGTGGTGCCTGGCGGTCTTGCCGCTGGCGTGCGGAGAGCTGCCGGGCGACGACGCCGTGGCGTGCGGGGCGCCGCTTTGCCTGCTCCCGGTGCCAGCGGGCACGCCCGCCGCCGGGCTCTGGCCGCCGCCGGTGAGCAGGCTGATCGGGGAGACCGTCTGCCTGAGGGTGTACAGGGTGAACACCCCCGCCACGACGATCACGACCGCGGCGGCCACCGCGACCGCGGGGCGCAGCCAGGCGATCGTGGCGGCCATGGGCCCCGGTGGCTGGCTGCGGTGGGCTGGCCCGTGCCGGGGCCGGCCGCTGGCGGGCCCCGCGGGCACTTCAGCCGGGCGCCGGACCGCTGCCGCTGCCCTGGCCCACTCGCGGCGCAGCAGCCCGAGGAGCCAGGCTGCCGCCGGTTCCAGCCGGATCCCGATCAGCCGGATCAGGTCGGCGGTCTCGGTGATCAGCAAGGCGGCCTGCAGCCGCAGCCGCGGCCGGGTCAGCTGACGGCGGATCTGCTGCAGGCCGTCGCCCGCAGGCTCGACATGATCCACCGCGGCGTGCATCGCGCGCCGGAGGATCTCGTCGAGGTCGTATTCGGTGGTCATCGGTCCCGCTCCAGGGCGCGGGCGGCCCCCCGCTGCCGCCTCATGACCCCTGCTCCAGTACTGCCCGCAGCGACGCGATCGCCCGGGCGGTGTGGCTCTTCACCGCACCTTTGCTGATCCCCATGGTGCTGGCGATCTGCGCTTCCGGCAGGTCCAGGTAGTAGCGCAGGACAAGTGCCTCGCGCTGGCGCGCTGGCAGCCCCCGCAGCGCGTCGATCACCTGGGAGCGCTCCAGCAGTGCCAGCGCACCGTGCTCGGCGCTCGGCATATCTGGCGCCGGCTTGGGAGCGTTGCGGTCCACGACCACCCGGTGCCTCAGCACCGAGCGGGCGCGGTTGACAACGGACTGTCGCAGGTAGGAGAGGGCTTTCTCGTTGTCCCGCAGCCGCCGCCACGCCCCGTGCATGGCGACGAACGAGTCCTGCACCACTTCCTCCGCGGTCGCGACGTCGCGGACCAGCAGCATCGCCAGCCGTACCAGCGAGCGGTAGTGGGTGCCGTAGATCTCGGTCACCGCGCGGTCCGCATCCCATTCAGCCGTGACCGAGCCGAGCGCGCTGTCCGCCATCGCCAGTGTTTCGGTCACGTGAATGGGACGCGCTGCGACCGCATCGGGTTCACCTGGGGTCATGGGTAATCTGCGCACCCCCGCGCCGGCTGCCTGGCCTCACTGGTCCATCCCCCCATAGTTCGTCCACGCTGAGTCTGCGTGCCGCGGCGCCCGCTGTGGGCATCACGCCGGGGGCGACGGTGGAGCACAGGTAACAGGCCCTGCACCGTGGGAGGCGTGCGCCGAGGGTTCACAACGAAGACACCATATATGTCAGGGCTGGCACAGGGGGCTGCAAGCTAGGATCAGGCCGTGGCTGATTGCCTTTTCTGCGGAATCGTAACCGGGGATATACCGGCAGTGGTGGTCGGCGAAAGCACCCGGACCCTCGCTTTCCGCGATATCAACCCCCAGGCGCCCACTCACGTGCTTGTCATCCCGAAGGATCATTATCCGGACCTGGCCGCGCTGGCCGGGGCGGACGACTCGCTGATGGCCGAGGTGGCCGCCCAGGCCGCCGAAGTGGCCCGGGCGGAAGGCCTGGACACCGGCTACCGGGTGGTGTTCAACACCGGGGCCGAGGCGGGCCAGACGGTTTTCCATGTGCATGCGCACGTGCTCGGCGGACGCCGGCTGACCTGGCCGCCCGGCTGACGGCCCGCGGATACCATAGAGCCTACGGGCGCGGGGGCCCGCCCCGCCGAGGCGGAAAGAAGGATATTGACTGACACTCCTGGCGATCCGCGTGGCCGCACCCGCGGGGGCACAACCCCGGTGGCCGAATCGCCTATCAACGGTGGCACCAGGGTAAAAGTCGTCATCCCGGACGACCACTCGATGGTCAGCGTGCTGGGCTCCAGGGACGAACTGCTGCGCGTCATCGAGCGGTCGTTTGACGCCGACATCCACGTCCGCGGCAACGAGATCACCATCACCGGCAGCCCGGCGGAGAGCGCGCTGGCGGCCGAGCTGTTCGAGGAGCTGATCGCGCTGCTGGAGGGTGGCGCGGAACTCACCGCGGGCGCGGTCGAGCGGATCGTGCCGATGCTGCGCCGCAAGTCCGGTGTCCGCCCCGCCGAGGTGCTGACGCTGGACATCCTGTCCTCGCGCGGCCGGACCATCCGCCCCAAGACCCTGAACCAGAAGCGCTACGTCGACGCCATCGACGAGCACACCATCGTCTTCTGCATCGGCCCGGCCGGGACCGGCAAGACATACCTGGCCATGGCCAAGGCCGTGAAGGCGCTGCAGGCCAAGGAGGTCAACCGGATCATCCTGACCCGGCCGGCCGTGGAGGCGGGGGAGCGGCTCGGCTTCCTGCCCGGCACCCTCTACGAGAAGATCGACCCCTACCTGCGGCCGCTGTACGACGCGCTGCACGACATGCTCGACCCGGACTCCATCCCGCGGCTGATGGCGGCCGGCACCATCGAGGTCGCCCCCCTGGCGTACATGCGTGGTAGAACGCTCAACGACTCCTTCATCATCCTGGACGAGGCGCAGAACACCTCGCCGGAGCAGATGAAGATGTTCCTCACCCGGCTCGGCTTCGGGTCCAAGATCGTGGTGACCGGCGACGTCACCCAGGTGGACCTGGGCCAGGGGCAGGCCAGCGGGCTGCGGCTGGTGCAGGGCATCCTCGAGGGCATCGAGGACATCCACTTCTCCCGGCTGACCAGCCACGACGTGGTCCGGCACCGGCTGGTCGGCGACATCGTCGACGCCTACGACCGTTACGACGCGCGCACCAGGGAAGAAGACCAGCCGCAGGCCCGGGCCGCCGGCAACTCCGGCCGCCGCCGCGACCAGCCCGGGCACCAGGGCAAGCGTGCCAAGTGAGGCTGGGTCCCGCATGAGCATCGAGGTCAACAACGAGTCAGGCGCCGGGGTGGACGAGGCCGGGCTGGCCGCGCTCGCCCGGTACGTGCTCGGCGAGATGCGGATCCACCCGCTGGCGGAGCTGTCGGTGCTGCTGGTGGACACCGCCACCATGACCGGCCTGCACGAGCACTGGATGGGCCAGCCCGGCCCGACCGACGTGCTGGCCTTCCCCATGGACGAGCTGCGCCCGCCGCCGCCGGGCACCGACCGGTCCGCCACCGAGCCGGGGCCGGTGCCGGGCCTGCTGGGGGACGTGGTGCTGTGCCCGGAGGTCGCGGAGGCGCAGGCCAAGCGGGCAGGCCAGCCGGCCGCGGACGAGCTGGAGATGCTGTGCACCCACGGCATCCTGCACCTGCTCGGCTACGACCACGCCGAGCCGGACGAGCGGACCGCCATGTTCAGCCTGCAGGACCGGCTGCTCGCCTCCTGGCGGGCGGAAAAGGCGGCCGGCCACGCTGCGGGAGGGCAGGAAGGACCCGGGTGACGCCGTCATGGCATGGCTCATCGTCGGCGCGGTAGCGCTCACCCTGGTCGCGGGGCTGGCCGCGTACGCGGAGATCGCACTGGTCCGGGTGTCCCGGGCGGGCGCCCGGGAGCTGGCGCACGTCGCCAGCAAGCCGGAGCGGCTGCCCACGGTGCTGGCCGAGGCGCCCCAGTACGTGAGCCTGCTGGCGCTGACCCGGGTGTGCGCCGAAGCCGGGGCCACCGTGGGGGTCGCCGCCGCGCTGGTGGGCTGGATGGGCGTGGACTGGCGGCCGTTCCTGATCTCGTTCGCCGTCATGACCGCCGTCTTCTATCTGGTCACCGGCATCGGGCCGCGGACGGTCGGGCATGCGAACGAGCTGCGGCTGGCGTCAGCCGCGGCGCGGGTCCTCTACCCGCTGGTCCGGGTGCTGGGCCCGCTGCCCGGCTGGCTGTTCGCCATCGGCAGCGTGCTCACCCCCGGCCGGGGCGGCCGGGAGGCCGTGTCCGCGTCCGAGGATGAGCTGCGCGGCCTGGTCGACCTGCTGGAGCAGCGCCAGCTCATCGAGCCGCGCGAGCGGGCGATGATCCATTCGGTGTTCGAGCTGGGTGAGACGATCGTCCGCGAGGTCATGGTGCCGCGCACCGACATCGTGTTCGTGGAGCGCGGCAAGACCGTGCGGCAGGCGATGTCACTGGCCCTGCGCAGCGGCTTCTCCCGGATCCCGGTGGTCGGCGAGAACGAGGACGACGTGATCGGCATCGCCTACCTCAAGGACCTGGTGGCCCGCAGCCAGGACCACGCGGGCGGGGAGGCCGAGAAGGTCGAGTCGGTCATGCGGCCGGCGACCTTCGTGCCCGAGAGCAAGCCCATCGACGAGCTGCTGCGGGAGATGCAGGCCCGGCAGATCCACCTGGCGATCGTCATCGACGAGTACGGCGGCACCGCGGGCCTGGTCACCATCGAGGACATCCTCGAGGAGATCGTGGGCGAGATCGCCGACGAGTACGACCGCGAGCAGCCCACGGTGGAGTGGCTGTCCCCGGAACGGGCCCGGGTGACCGCCCGGCTGCCGGTCGCCGACCTCGCCGAGCTGTTCAGCGTGGACATCGAGGCCGAGGACGTGGAGACGGTGGGCGGCCTGCTGGCCCAGCGGCTCGGCCGGGTGCCCATCCCCGGGTCGGTGGCCACCGTCTCCGGGCTCAGGCTGACCGCCGAGAGCATGGCCGGCCGCCGTAACCGGATCGGCACTGTGACGGTCGAACGGGAAGCCACGGCCAGCGCCAACAGCTCGGCCGGCCCCGGCGGCGAGCCGGCGTCCTGAGGGCCGCTGAGCGCCCCGCTGCCTGCCGCCTGCGCCGTCCGGGCGGGATGCCGGTGACGCCCCGGCGGCGGAC
>JBLMWU010000234.1:0-31627 GCA_050257395.1 Gemmatimonadota bacterium
CGCGGCCTGGCTGCACTCGGGCCGGCCCGCAACGGGCGCGATCACTCCAGCGGCAGATCGTGCCGGCTCGCAGATGCCCGCGCTGCAACGGGGCCGCCCCGGCGGGCGGGATCACGGTTCGCAGGATTGGGGGACTGTCCACGGGTTGAGTCCGAGGCGATCGGGCCGCACGTATGGGGATGTGGGGCCCAAAGTCTCATGTCATCGCCTCTGCCGCAGGAGCAGCCTGGCCCTTGAATACCAACGGGTTTGCGGTAGGCCGGGCCAGCCGGGCCTGGGCCGCGGAAGGGGGGCGGCAATGCTCAAAGGTTTCCGGAACTTCCTGATGCAGGGGGACTTGATCGTCATCGCGGTGGGTCTGGTGGTGGCGCTGGCCTTCAGCACTCTCATCAAGGCTTTCACCGACAACATCATCACGCCGCTGGTGAACGCGGCGGGAGCCGGCGGGGTGGGTGGTGGCCTGGGCTGGACCATCAACGGCCAGCGGATCGACCTTGGCGCGTTCATCTCGGCGGTCGTGTACTTCGTGATCTTCATGGCGGTGATCTACTTCCTCCTGGTGGTGCCCTATCGCGCGTACATGCGCAGGCGGGGCAGCGTGGTGTTCGGGCCGCCCGCCCCGACCAAGACGTGCCCCAACTGCCTGTCGAAGGACCTGCCCGCCGCCGCCACCAAGTGCCTGCACTGTGAGAGTGCGCTGCCCGCGGGGGATGGCAAGGTCACGGCCTAGACCCCACGGCCGGAGGCTGGCGAAGCCGCATACCAGCCGGGCCCGCGTGGTACCTAGGGCTGCCCGCCCTCACCGGGGCTGGGCAGTCGGAACATGAGTGCTGCATCACCGGCCCAGTCCGCAGCTCGGTAACGCCATCACAGCTGGCGGCGTTCCGCATGCAGGCTCGACCCTCCCGCCGCGCGGTGATCTGTGCGTTGCTCACCGGCTTGCGGCGACTGTGAGCGGGCGCTTGCGGTGTGCCGCGAAATGTCCAATGCGGCACATCGGATAACTGCTGCGTGCATTAAGTGTAGCCATTATCTGGATGGGCGCAGCGGGCGTAAAATATTTTCCGCCGGAAATGCATGATGGGCCCGGATCCGGGTATTGCGCCGCTGATCGCTGGCTTTGCTGCAATGTGTCACGCCGGGCCCCGCGGCGTGGTGGCAGCAAGCACGCTGCGGCGGAGGTTCTGCACATGAAAGCGAAGCGCACCCGCACGAGCACCGATACCGATGACACGGATGCCTGGCTCGCCGAACTGCACGAGGAGAATGACATCCTCGAACCTGACGGCATCCTCCGGCCCGGCGGTTGCCGCACCCAGCCGCCGGCCTCGCTGACTCGTCCCTATGTGGGGCTGGGGCAGGCTGACGGTCCGGCGGCGCCTGACGGCCTGCCGGCCTACGGCCGGCAGGCGCCCAAGGTGATCCCCGGGCAGGCCCTCCATCCCGGGGCCGGCCCCTGGCCGATATCAGCCCGCCCAGACGAACTTCAGGGCCCCCCATCGGGCCAGTTCCGCGGCATTCCTGCGGATCCATTTGTGCCGCGCGGGAGCTCGGGTCGGGTCGCCCAGCGAGCGGTTATCGGTGATGAGCTGCGCAGGCCGGTCCTGTGGTGCCAGATGGGCTCGTGCGTCACCCGGTTCGCCGACCCCGGCGCCCGCGGCGAAGCCGACAACCGGGCCCGCGCGATCGACGCTGGCTGGCGCGAAGACGCCTTCGCCCGGTTCGCCTGCCCTGCCTGCCTGCAAACCAGCCCCGAGTTCCGCGTCAAATACCCGGTCGTGGCATGGGACAAGAAACACGCCATCGCCATGGCCACCCTCATGACCGCCGCCATCCAGCACTACCGCCACACCGACCCCGCCGACGACACCGGCTGGATCCCGGCCATCGAGCCTGCCAGCATCCCGCGCCAGCGCAGCCACCCACCCGGCATTCCGGCGGAGAGCACCGGGCACCGCCAATGAGAATGGACTACCGACCCTGCCCTGTGCAGATGCACGGGCCCCAACCTGCGACGGGCGTCCTGGCCCGCCATGGGCGCTGCTGAGAAGACCGTTGCGAACTGGAGTGGGGAAGCGGCTGCTGAGGGGGCTGGGATGACCGCGTCACGGGATGAGACGACTGCCCAGGATGCCGCGCTCCTGGTCGTGCGCGCCGCCGAGGGGGACAGGTGGGCGTGGGAACGCCTGGTCGGCCAGTACGCGCGGCTCATCCGGGCCATCACCAGAGACGACTTCAATCTGGGGGAAACCGCCGCCCCCGATGCGGCCCAGGTGACCTGGCTGCGGCTGCTGGAGCACATCCACGGGCGGTAAACGCTGGTCAAAATGGCTGCACGGTATTTGTATGGATGGTGCGTGCTGGCGGCCGTTGTTATGGCCGTCACCCTGCCGCTGACGCCTCACGGCGAGCACCGGGCCCCAAGGCCAGCGGTGTCCTGAGCACGATGGTGCTCGGCCGGACGAGTGCGGGCAGGGTGTGATGGCAGGACAAGCGCTGGCGGCGCGGTGGGAACCCGGCCCGGTCGCGGTGGTGCACCCGCCCGGCGAACTGGACATGGCCACCGCCGGAGCACTGACCCGCCTGCTGGACTCGGTGCTGGCCCGCGAGCCAGCGGTCCTGGTGGTGGACATGACCACTAACCCGGTTCTGTGATTCCGCGGCGGCCGCTGTCCTGATACGGGCCAGCAAGAAAGCGGCCTGGGCCGGCGTGTCCTTAAGGGTGGCGGTGACATCACCGACCGTGCGGAAGGCATTAAATCTGCTGCGGCTCGGACAGATACTCGATGTGTATCCGGGCCTGGAAGCAGCAGCGCTGCACGATGTGACCCCGGCCCGGGCCAGGCCGGGCACCAGCGCCGCCACCGCCTGCGGCAGTCCGGACACTTAACGGAACGCGGGGAAACCGGCTGGCATTACACAGCCGGCCGCCGCCAGCCAGCCCTGGACGTCAACCTCCCAGGCGGTGCTGCCCGCCGTCGGCGGCCAGCACCGCCATGACCAGTTCGCGAAGCGGCCCGGCCAGTTCCGGCTCGGCCACCATGAACTCCCGGTCGCCCGCACGGACCTGATACACCGGCTTGCCCTCCACCGGCCGGTACGGCGGCGGCACGTCCAGCGCAGCCTGCTCCACAAGCTCACGCCGCCGGTCCGCGTCACCGCCGTCATCAGTGTCCAGCACCCCGCGGCGAACGCCACCGGAGCCCGTCAACTCCGTCACCTCAACCCTCACCCCGCAAGTTGTTCCCCCACACCGCGATTAAGAACAACCGAAATGCAGTACCTACCGCAGCCGCCGGAGGCAGCATCACCAGGACATACCGGACGGCCGCAGGCACACCCACAACCGGAACCGCATGGATAGGCGAACGGCGCCGCCTGTCCGCTACCGCCCCGGCAGCGGACAGGCGGCGTCAGGCAGGCGCCATCAGCCGACCGTGGGGCGGTCGTGTATATGGCGGAGCCTCCCTCGCCCCCGTAGACCGGGCTCCGTAATGCGCCGGCCGGCCGGACGGCAGCAATGGGCATCAGGCGCCTTCGAGCAATCAACGCCGGTAACCCCGGACAGGGAGCCAGCCCCAGGCGCGAGAACGGGCAAGTGAGCGCGCAAGATCACGCGCGGCTGCCGCTTTCAGCAACGCCCCCGGTGAGCACGGTGAGCAATTCGCCGATGCTGCGCCCGCGGCCTGCAAGCTCCGGAACCGGCAGGTGCTCCTGGATCTGGTAGCGGTTCCGGCGGCCGTCCTTCTGCTTGACGACGTAGCCCGCATCCGTCAGGTCCGTCACGATGCCAAACGCGCTGCGTTCAGTGATCTCCAGCAGGGCGGCAATGTCACGCAGGCGTACCCCGGGGTCGCGTGCGATGCACAGCAGCACCCGGGCGTGGCTGGTCAGAAACGTCCACTCCCGCACACCATAAGCGTAGCGTGATTCTAGAAAAATATTGCATGCTTCAGTCTTGGGGCGTAGCTTGGGAAGCGGCGCGGGGGAACAGCCACCGACGGTGGCAGATCCCCCGGGCCGCCAAGGAGCAGCCGTGCCCACCGGCCTTGCCGTACCCCGCCCGCTGATCACTGGCGACGACCCCCTGTCCTCCTCCTCCTCGCGAGCACCACGCTGCAGCGCGCCGCGGATCCGGCAGAAGGATGCCGGGGAGTCCATGGGCGCTCCGCCCGGCAAGCCAAAGGCCACCGTCCCGTGGACAGCCTGCGCCACGTGCCTGCGGTGCGGCGGATGCAAGGCCTCTGGACTGTACGGGCAAGACGAGCACTGTTATGGGACGCTCGTGCACGCCTTCCTGGCCAGGCACGAGCGATGCGGAAATGCGGTGACGATTACGCGCGTCAGGAACGGCGGTGACCGGCATGCGGCTGCAAAGGCGGGCTGAGTCCGGCGGCACCGGCGCGGCGCCAGCCACCGCCGGCGGCGTCCGTCCTGCGGGCCAGGAGCCGGTACAGCCTGGTCCCGGCACCGAAGCTCGCCGGCAGCCATCCGCAGCCCGCAGAGCCGCGTGCTGGTCATGATGAAAAGACCAGCCCGCGCCGTGACCCGCCGCCCCGTCCCCGGCAGCCCTTTCAACAAGCGGCCGCCCGAGCCCGTCAAGAAGTTCTCGGTGCACGACCTGGTGACCCACGACCGTCACGGCCTCGGCCGCGTCATCAGTACAGAGGCAGACGCCGTGCTCGTCGACTTCGGCACGGTCAAGTACCGGATCACCGCGCCGTACGCCAAACTGACCAAGCTCTGACCGAGCCGCTGAGGCCGGCATCGGGGCGGCCGCGGCAGTCGGCCCGGTAATGGTCCAGCCAGAAACGCGCCCCACCGCGGCGTGGCCGTTCGGCCTCGCCTTGAAGGCTGCGGCCCTAGTCCGGCGGGCGAGCCGGCGGTGACAGGGAGTTCCGTCCATCGGGGAGAGTCACCTCCCTTATCTGGCGAGCTGGAGGATCGCCCAGACGGCTTTGCCGGTGGCAGTGCCGTACACGCCCCACCGGCCGGTGATCGCTTCGATGAGGAGCAGACCGCGGCCGGCCTCGTCGAGCCCGATGGGGGTGCGTGGCTGCGGTGGGGGTCTATCCCACGAACGGCACCTCTCTGTCGCTGGCGCCTTGACAAGAGAGGTGCCGTTGTCAGGACAGTCCCCCCGCTGCGCAGGAGGCAGATCGGGCTGCAAGCCGCCGACCTGAGCCTGCTCGGCACAGCGGTGCTATTCACGACGGCCAAGCTGTCGCTGCGCAGGCGCAGGGACAGCCGCAAGAAGCCACCCGTAGTGATCATCAGCGATCGGCGGGCCGCCCTGCTCCCCTCCGATCCAGCCAGCCCCGGCAACGGCGCCCTCTGCGTCCGTGATCCGGCGATCGTCGCCTGCCTCACCGCGCTATTCGGCAACGCCTGGGATGCCGCCATACCGCTATGCCCTCCCCCGAACATGAGCTCTCGCGAACGCGCCCTGCTCAAGCACCTGGCCGACGGCCTCACCGTCCATACCGCAGCCCGGAAGCTCGGCATCTCCCAGCGCACCGCAGCCCGCGACGTAGCCGCCCTGATCAAAATGCTCCACGCGAACAGCCCATTCCAGGCTGGCTGCGAAGCCGTGCGACGCAGCTGGGTCTGGCCCGAGTCCTCGAAGGCCTGGGTGAACACCAGCAGCAGAGCGGCACAGATGGCCCAGCTCCGGCCGAGCGATGGTCACCGCCATCCGCCGCAACCCCCTGCCAGATTCGTGCCAGAACGAGGGGTCGCGCGCGGTCAGAAGCCTCCAGACACGCCGGGGCGGTTCAGACCTGCGGACGCGGTGGCTTTGTCAACCTGATGTGGCCCCACCGTTGTGCTCGATTGGCCACACACAGGCTGGGCTGCCGCGAGTTGTTGCATTCTGATTTGGCCCCACCTGATGGTCAGAAGTTGGCAGGGCCGTTGGGCCTCGGTTGGCTGATATCCGCCGGTGGTGTGGGTGAGCTGGCTGATCACCTCGCCGAGCGCGTTGATGAGTGTGGGCAGCGTGTAGTCCTACGTCGGCGGTGTCGGGGTGCCTCTGCCTTGGCAGCTGCAGTGAGCTGAGGGACGTCCGGTCTGCGAAATGGGGACCTTCGCCACTGGGGTAAGCACGGTTACTGTCCTGTGCTGGATTTGTTACTGAGAGTAGGAAGTACGTCATGACCAGCGTTGACGGCGACCGCGGCGCGCAGATCGCCAGGAAGCGGAGCGCATCGTGGCGGCAACTAGTTATCGCTGGTGCGGCCCGCAGCCGTGCAGAGCTAAAAGACGCACTGAACGGCCGCGAGCATGATCCCCGGGCACTGCATATCGCGCAGGACATTGAGGTCCTGCTGCAGCGTGCCGAGTCAGCCGCCAACCAGCGTGCCAGGCTCAGGTTTTGGTGGACTGGCAGTTGCCAAGACTTGGCCTATCTTAGTCTTCATGAAGCCGAGGCGCTTATCGACGGATTGCTGCAGGGCCAGGAACTTACCGCGCATGCAAACGACCTGCTTGTCAAGGCGCCGGCCATCCTGCAGCCCGGGGACAGGCGGGTTATGGCGGTCGCAAACGCTTTGCGGAAACTAGGGGTGCCACCCGGGAATCTTCCTGAGCCCGCCGCGGTCGCTCATCTCGAGCGCGCCATCTACGCTGCGAAGGACGAGCGATACGCGCAGAGCCGCGGTTTCCGGAACCGGCTGATCCGGCTGACGCTGATCAGCCTTGGTGCTCTCGGTCTGATGCTGGCCGCTTTTGCCACCAATGCCATCCCCCTCCCAATCAAAGGCATCGCGGCGCCATCCCACATCCAGACAGCCGCGCTGGTGTCCTTGTTCGGAGCGGTTGGGGCATTGATCACTGCCGTCTGGCCACTTGCGCGAGCTTCTGGCAGTTGGAACCCGTTTTCGCTGCCTTTCTACCAGATGCTACTCAAACTGGCCCTAGGTCCGGTATTCGCTCTAATCGGCGTGATGATGCTCGCGTCGGGGCTCATTCCTAATGTCCAGTTCCCCATGCCACTCGCTGACCTCCTCATTTGGGCGACTGCGTTCGGTGCGGCACAGCAAGCGGTCACTCGGGTCCTCGACACCCGCGTTAACGGACTCGTCTCTGACAAACCATCCGCTGCTGGGCAAGACTCCACGCGTGGTGGGGACGCGCAAAATACCTCCGACACAGCAAAGGCCGCATGACACAGTGACCATCAACGCTGGCCAGCGGAGACGGGCACGATCGATGGTTCAAGACGGAAGTCCCTAATTCAGAGGAATGGCAGGCCGATCCGATCACGCTCGTGCCGCAGCATGGGCGCGACTCACCTTATGACAAATAGGGAACTCTGAAGTCCGATCACAGGCGAGGGGGAGACATGACCGAGGTCCGGCAACGTCAAGAAGCACAACCAGTCAGGCGCTGCGTCGCCGTCGACCACCACCTGCGCTGGCTGCGACGCAGCCCCGAGTACAGGTGGCGCCGACGCGAGATCAACCGCGACATCACCGGCTGGCTCGACCGGTACGCCGATGCGGGCATCCGCACCGGGCTGATCCGCATCCCGGTCGTCGTCCACGTCGTGTACAACACCAACCAGCAGAACATCTCCGATGCGCAGATCAACAGTCAGATCGACGTCCTGAACCAGGACTTCCGGCGCCTCAACGCCGATGCGGTCAACACCCCGGCCGCTTTCGCGGCAGTCGCCGCGGACGCACGGCTGGAGTTCGCGCTGGCGGTGCGCGATCCCAACTGCGCCACGACCAAGGGCATCACCCGCACGCAGACCAACGTCACCGGATGGACCAAGCTGGATCAAGGGATGAAGTCAGCGGCCACGGGCGGGGCCGACCAGTGGGATCCGGACCAATACCTGAACTTCTGGATCGTCAACTACACCGACGACACGCTCGGATACGGAACGTTCCCAGGGATGCCGGCTGGGATCCAAGGTGTCGTCGTCGACTACCGGGCGTTCGGAACGACCGGAACGCTGACCCAGGGGGCCCACCTCGGCCGCACCGCGACGCACGAAATCGGCCACTACCTCGACCTTCATCACATCTGGGGTGACGACGGCAGCGCCTGCACCGGCAGCGACCTCGTCGCGGACACACCGAACCAAGCAGGATTCTCACCATTCAGCGGCACCACCTGCCGCGTGTTCCCCGCCGTCTCGTGCAGTAACGCCCCGGACGGCGACATGTTCATGAACTACATGGACTACTCCGGCGACCAATGCATGAACCTGTTCACCGCCGGTCAGGTCGCGCGGATGGACGCCGCGCTGCAGACCCAGCGCACCGGTCTGCTCGCCTCTCCCGCGCTTGTCGCGCCGACCGGTGTCGCCGCACCCGACCTGTGGATGAAGGACGTCTCCGACGACATGGGTGACGAGCCCGACACCTCCGGTCAGCCGATGTACATCAGTGACGACATCTGGGTCCGCACCGGCACTGACGGCCTGGTCAACCAAGACCACCAGAACCCGGAGTACCGGCCGGCTGGCGGAGCTCCTAACAACGTGTACGTACGGGTCCGTAACCGGGCCTGCTCCGGTACCCAGTCCGGGACGCTGCGGCTGTACTGGGCGAAGGCGTCCTCCGGGTTGTCCTGGCCCGCGCCGTGGGACGGCAGCGTCACCAGTCCCGCACTGATGGGTTCACCGATCGGGTCCGCGCCGGTCACCGTCGCCGGCGGCGACGACGAGATCGTGTCGTTCCCGTGGATGCCGCCGAACCCCGCCGACTACGCGAGCTTCGGAGCGGACGCGCACCACTTCTGCCTGCTCGCACGGATCGAGACGGCGCCCTCGGCACCGTTCGGCATGACCACCCCCGAAGGGCCGAACCTGTATGCGAACGTCGCGAACAACAACAACATCGTCTGGAAGAACATCCAGGTCGTCGATGAGGTTCCCGGCACCGGCCGCACCGGACTGACCGTCGCGAACTTCGGCAGACGCGCCCAGGACGTCCGACTGCGGTTCCTGATGCCCCCCGAAGGGCTCACAGTCCTGGACTGGGGGCGCGTGCTCGTCGAGCTCCCCGCGGACATCCTGGCCCGGACCGACCGGGAATCCTCGGGCGTCGAGTGGCTATCGGACACGACGTTGCAGCTAGTGCGGCCCGAAGCCGAGCTGCACGTCGGTGAGGTCGAGCCCGGGCAGGTCTGGCCGGTCACGGTCCGGTTCGTCGGCGACCCGAACGCCGGGATCGGCGCGCGCGTATTCGCGGTCGACGTGCAGCAGTTCGACCGCGACGCAATCGTCGGCGGAGTCCGGTTCTATCTGCGGACGCGGGTACCGCGACCTCGCCCGTGTGGCGACGAGACCGGTCCGCTCGACGGTTACACGTGGATCCCAGCCGTGACGGCCGGTGTCGCGGGAGCATGTCGCTGCTGACCGTGTTCACGAGGGATCGACTCGGTTGTGGCAGATCGTCAGCTGCCGTGCCAGCGGGCGAGCAGCCACTCGGCTCGCTCGGCATCTGCCGGCCGCGCGCCGGTACCGGTCGCACGTTCTTTCACTCGGCGCTATGAGAGTCAAGGGGAACCATGCCGTACATATCAGTGGAACAGGCGGGGTACGTTCCGGAGCACCACGTTCCGTTGCAGGATCGCCACGCTCGGGACGAAGCTCTGATTGAGCGTCAACAGCGGTTGCTAATCAAGAATCGTGAGCTCACAGGGTTGCTCGAGAACCTTGAAATAGGGTACCGGCGCGACATACGGGCGCTGGTCGGCGAAGAGAGTTATGATGCTAACGTTGATCGTCAGCGCGATCTCCAAAAGCGATTCGCGCAGCTGTGCGATTCCTTTCCCGTCACGCCAGAGGGCGAGCGCGCGCGACAGGAACAGCGTCGTCGTCTCCTGCAGGAGAAGCACGATCTATACCACGGCCTTGGCATCGATATTGACCGAGGGGTAGCCATCCGCAAGGCGCATCTTAATGGCGTTAAGACGACGGCTGCGGGACACATCGACCTCGATCTGGAGATGACTCCTCGTCCCGAGGGTGAGCCCCCGGCGCCGACGAACAACCCCTGGACCTGGTACACAGCGCCGTATGCCCATCAATGGGCATCGATCCAGTTCTCGGCTGGAAGCGCTGGCTCGATCTGGAGATCGGCGAATGCCTGGGCCAGTACCGGAGAGGTGAATTTGGCGAGCTGGATAGAGCTGTTCGGAGCTGGAGACAGCGACTGGTCTAAGGCCGACGCCATGTGCGAGGTTGGGTTCTGGTTTAGGATGCCCGCGGCCGGCATCTTGGAGGTCTGGGCATGGTTCCAAGACATCAATACGGACTATTCCGTGTACCTCGAAGACGAGTCCGGCTGCTCGGACGCCTACGTGCACCAGCTCAGCCGCCTGTACCTGTGGACGGCGGGGTCGACCGAGCGCTACCTAACGGTCCTCGACAAGAAGCGAGGGGAGGAAGACGAGGGATCCTGGTCAGATTCCCTCACGAAACCGGGCGCCATACAGGCCAAGTTGTTCCACTCTCAAAAGACGTACGCCGCTGGTGAGTGGGTCTACGGAGCGGTGGGGGTCCGCGATTTCAATCTCTTCCAGGTGGATGACATGTCATGCCGATCGCGCATGTATAGCCAGTATTTCCTGAAGCAGCTGGCTGTGCGATCCACAGGGGCGCCGTAGCAACACATCGTCGCGGCGGTCGCGGCCGCGGACCACCGCGGTGTTCACCAAGCACCCGAAACTACTTTCGGCAGGTGCCGTCCAGGCACCTCTCGTCACGGCCACTGCCGCCCGGTGACGGCGAGGTTCACGGGCAAACGACGGACAAATGATCAAGAGGCCCGACCGCCGCCCAGGCGATCAGGCCTCTGACCTGCTACTTCACTGGTAGCCCCGACCGGATTTGAACCGGCGCTACCGCCTTGAGAGGGCGGCGTCCTAGGCCGCTAGACGACGGGGCCAGCGAGTGAACGGTAGCGCACTCTGGCGAGTACTCCAAACGCAGCGGGCCGGTGCGGTGACCCCGGCCGGACGGGGCCACGCGGGGCCGGGCAGGCTGCGCCCGGGTGTGCATGAGTGCTCAGCTAAAGGGTATCTGTCCGCTTATGCTCGGTTTCATCATCATGCTGCTCATCATCGGGCTGATCGCCGGCGCAATCGCCAGGCTGCTCGTGCCCGGCCGCGACCCGATTGGCCTGCTGGGCACCAT
Source organism: Gemmatimonadota bacterium (assembly GCA_050257395.1). Taxonomy (GTDB): domain Bacteria; phylum Actinomycetota; class Actinomycetes; order Streptosporangiales; family Streptosporangiaceae; genus JAIRTY01. The sequence continues at coordinate 11,153 of JBLMWU010000234.1, forward strand.
GGCACTCGGCGTCCTCGGCTCGTTCCTCGGCGGATTCCTGCAGAACCTGATCTTCTACCACTCGGTGTCCGTCTGGTCCTTCCACGCGACCGGCATTATCGGCTCGGTGATCGGCGCGATCATCCTGCTCCTGATCCTGCGGCTGACCGGCGCCGAGCGCGGCCGGTCCCGCTCACGGCTGTGAGGAGGTTCACTGTGGCCGCGCACCGGCAGCCCGGCGTCGCCTGGGGCTAGCGCATCCGGGTTCCCGGCGGGCCCCGGTCCGCCGGGGATCCGCCGTCCGGCAGGGACGTCTCGCGTTGGCTGTCCCAACCGGGGTCGGCTACACTGCACTGGCGCGAGCGGGCCGGACCGGCTCTCTCCGATGGGGTATGGGGTAATTGGCAGCCCGACGGGTTCTGGCCCCGTTAGTCTAGGTTCGAGTCCTGGTACCCCAGCAGTGTGATGCCGTACGGCATCGGGGACACCGTGCACCCGCAGCGGGCACGGTGTCTTCCCTTTTCCCGGGGCAGGAGCCGCCGCCCGTGACCGCCCCGCACCGATCCCCGGAGTCGCGATGCCCTGGTACGACCTGCCCCTGGCCAAGCTGCGTGAGCACACCGCCGGCTCGGCGGAGCCGCCCGGCCTCGACGACTGGTGGGCGGCCCGGCTGGCCGCGGCTCGCGCCGCCGCCGCCCCCGTCACCCTGACGGAGTACGAGCCGGGCGCCTACGGCCCGCTGCGGGTGTACGACGCCGAGTTCTCCGGGGCGGGCGGGGACCGCATCCGGGGCTGGTACCTGCTCCCGCCCGGCTCCCCCGCGCCGGACGCGGGTGCGGGCCCGGCCGCGGTGGTGGTGAAGTTCGTGGGCTACGGCGGCGGCCGTGGCCTGCCGGTGGAGCACGCGCTGCTGCCGGCGGCCGGGTTCGCCACCTTCGTGATGGACGTGCGCGGCCAGGGCGGCCGGTGGACCGTGGGCGCGACCGGCGACCCGGCCGCCGGTGCCGGGCCGGAGCTGTCCACGGTGATGACCCGCGGCCTGGCCAGCCCGGAGGACTACTACTACACCCGGCTGTTCACTGACGCGGTCCGGGCGGCGGAGACCGCGGCCGGGCTGGCCGCGCCCGGTGCCCGGCTCGCGGTGGCCGGCGCCAGCCAGGGCGGCGGGCTGGCGCTGGCCACCGCCGCCCTGCTCGGCGGCGCGGTCGCGGTCTGCCACGCCGACGTGCCGTTCCTGTGCGACATCGGCCGGGCCGTCACCCTGGCCCCGAAGGCGCCCTACACCGAGGTCGCCGAGTTCCTCGCCAACCACACCGGCCTGGTGGACGCCGCCCTGAACACCCTGTGCTACGTGGACTGCGCGCTGCTGGCCAGCCGGATCACCGCGGAATGCCTGCTGAGCGTGGGCCTGATGGACGACATCTGCCCGCCGTCCACGGTGTTCGCCGCCTACAACGCGATCCGCTCGGGCAAGGACATCGCCGTGCACCCGTTCGGGGTCCACGTCGTGCCCGGCTCGCACACCCAGCGCCAGCTCGCCCACCTGCGCCAGCACCTGACCGGCGGCTGAGCCCGCCGGTCAGTCCAGCGGGTCCGGCCATTCGTGGTGCGGGAGAAGCTCGCGCAGCGGCGCTGAGACGGACCGGCCGAGCACCACCTCGGTGTCCAGGTTGGCGGGGTCGATCTGGCGGATGAACTCCCGGCAGCGCCCGCAGGGCGGCAGCACGTGCAGCACGCCCTCGTCGCTGCGCCAGACGGCCACGATCTTGGCGATCCGGAACTCGCGGGCGGTGACCATGGCCGCGATGGCCGCGTGCTCCGCGCAGAACCCGGTGCCCGAGCCGGTGTCGATGCACACGCCGGAGTAGAGGTTGCCGCTGTCGGTGACGAGGCTGGCCGCCACCTGGCCGAGCTGCCACCCCCGGCTGCCCGGGCGGTAGCCGTTGATCCGCCGCGGGTTGAGCACGGACTGCGCAGACGCGATGAGCGCCTCATGGGAGATGACGGTCACCTGCCCGAACTTACCCCGGTCAGCTGGCGGGGTCCGGGGGGACGGCCCGGGCGGCGCGGGCCAGGCGGCCGAGGGTGCGGTCCCGGCCGAGCAGCTCCATGGACTCGAACAGCGGCGGCGAGACCCGCCTGCCGGTCACCGCGACCCGCACGGGGGTGAATGCGTGACGCGGCTTGAGCCCCATCTCCTCCACTAGGGCGGTGCGGAGCGCGGCCTCGATCTCCCCGGTGGTCCACGAGCCGAGGCGGCGCAGCGCGGCCTCGGCCGCGGCCAGGGCGGCCGCCGCCCCGGCCGTGAAGGCGCGCTCCGCCTCCTGCTCGTCCACGGTGAAGGACGCCTCGTCCACCAGCAGGAAGCCGAGCATGCCGGTGGCCTCGGTGAGCCTGGCGATCCGGCCCTGGATGAGCGGGGCCGCGGCCGCGATCAGCTCGGCCTGCGCGGGATAGGGCGGGTCGGCGACCAGCCCGGCGTGGGCGAGGAACGGGGTGATCCGGGCCGCGAAGTCTTCCGGCTTGAGCGCGCGGATCTTGTCGCCGTTGATCGCCTCCAGCTTGCGCGGGTCGAACTGGGCGGCGTTCTTGTTCACCCGGGCCAGGTCGAACTCGGCGGCCATCTCGGCCATGGTGAACGACTCCCGGTTCTCCCCGGGCGACCAGCCCAGCAGGGCCAGGTAGTTGCACAGCGCCTCGGGCAGGAAGCCCTCGCTGCGGTACCAGTTGATCGACACCACGCCGTTGCGCTTGGACAGCTTCTGGCCGTCCTTGCCGAGCACGTAGGGCAGGTGCGCGAACAGCGGGAACTGCCCGTCCGGCACGCCCATCGCCCGGTACACCGCGATCTGCCGCGGGGTGGAGGACAGCAGGTCCTCCCCGCGCACCACGTGGGTGATCTTCATGAGCACGTCGTCCACGGCCACCGCGAGCGTGTACAGCGGCGCGCCGTCGGCCCGGGTGAGCACGAAGTCCGGCACGTGCGCGTGGTCGAACGTGACCTCGCCGCGCACCAGGTCGGTGAAGGTGGTGGACCCTTCCGGCATCCGGAACCGCACCACCGGCTGGCGGCCCTCCGCCTGGTAGGCGGTCACCTGCTGGTGCGTCAGGTTGCGGCAGTGCCCGTCGTAGCCGCTGGGGCCGCCGGCCTTGCGGGCCGCCTCCCGCCGCTGCGCGAGCTCCTCGGGGGTGCAGTAACAGTGGTAGGCGTGGCCGTCGGCGAGGAACGTCGCCACCCACTCGCCGTAGATGACCAGCCGCTCGCTCTGCAGGTACGGGCCGTAGGCGCCGCCCGCGCCGGGTCCCTCGTCCCACTCCAGCCCGAGCCAGCGCAGGATCTCCTGCGCGGACTCGATGTACTCGGGCGTCACCCGGGACCGGTCGGTGTCCTCGATCCGGAGCACGAATGTCCCCCGGTGCGACCGCGCGAACGCCCAGTCGTACAGGGCGGTGCGGACGTTGCCCACGTGCAGGTCACCGCTGGGGGAGGGGGCGAACCGCACGCGCACCCCGTCGGCCGGGCGGTGGTCAGTCACGGCTGGTCACCCCGTTCGTCAGGGTCCCGATGCCCTCGATGGTCACCGACACCTCGTCCCCGTCCGCCAGCGGCCCGATCCCCGCGGGCGTTCCCGTCAGCAGCACGTCGCCCGGCAGCAGCGTCATCACGCTGCTGGCGTAGGCGATCAGCGCGGGCACGTCGTGCAGCAGCTGCGACGTGCGGGCGTGCTGCCGGATCTCGCCGTTGACCAGCGTGGTCAGGTCCAGGTCGGCCGGGTCGAGCTCGGTCTCGATCCACGGGCCCAGCGGGCAGAAGGTGTCGAAACCCTTGGCCCTGGTCCACTGGCCGTCCCGTGCCTGCAGGTCGCGGGCGGTCACGTCGTTGGCGCACGTGTACCCGAAGATCACGCTGGCGGCCTGGGCGGCGGGCACGTCCCGGCACAGCCGCCCGATGATGACCGCCAGTTCGCCCTCGTAGTCCACCCGCTGGCTCAGCTTGACCGGGCGGCTGATCCGGTCGCCGGGGCCGCAGACGGCGGTGGACGGCTTGAGGAACAGCACGGGCTCCTCCGGCGGCGCGTCCCCGCCCATCTCGCGGACGTGGTCGGCGTAGTTCTTGCCGACCGCCACCACCTTGCTGGGCAGCACCGGCGCCAGCAGCCGCACCGCGGACACCGGGTGGCTCGTCCCGGTGAAGCGGACGCTGCCCTGCCCGCCGCCGAAAGGGTGGCCCGCGAGCTCCGCGACCACCAGCTCGCCGGGCACGCCGTGCTCCCGGCGGGAACCGTTCTCCGTGGCCTCGCCGACCACGCCGTAGGCGACCTCGCCGTCAGCCGCGAACCTCGCGATGCGCACGTCTCTTCTCCATGGTTCCGTCCCGCCCGGCCCCGGTGCCGGGCGGCTCAGGAGCGTGGGCTGCCCTGGCCGAGCCTACTGACCCGCACCCCTACTGGAGGTAGCCCTCCACCTCGGTGGCCGGCCGCACGGCCGCCCCGCCGGGATCCTCGCCAGCGTCCCGCCGGGCCCGCCGCTGCCGCAGCAGGTCCCAGCACTGGTCGAGCGCTTCCTCGGCCGAGCGCAGCCGCGCCCGCTCCTCATCGCTGGACAGCTCCCCGGCGGCGACCTTCTGGCGCAGCTCGTGTTCGGTCTTGATGAGCTCGTCGATGTGGCCCATGATCTCCTTGTCGTCCATAGCCCCACCCTAGGCCGGCGCTGACCAGGACATGCGCCTGCGGCCGGTCCTACATGTCCGGCTGGTAGCCCGCGCGCAGCAGGGCGTAGGTGACGGCCTCCTCCAGGGCGTGCCAGGACGCGGCGATGATGTTCTCGTCCACGCCGACCGTGCTCCAGGTGCTGTCGCCGCCGTCGCCCGACTCGATCAGCACCCTGGTGACCGCGCCGGTGCCGTGCGAGCCCTCCAGGATGCGGACCTTGTAGTCGGCCAGCTCCAGCCGCCCCAGCTCCGGGTAGAGCCGCCCCAGCGCCAGCCGCAGCGCGTTGTCCAGCGCGTTGACCGGGCCGTTGCCTTCCCCGGTGGCGACGATCCGCTCGCCCTTGGCGAGCAGCTTGACGGTGGCCTCGCTCAGCACCTCGCCGCCCGGCCGGTGCTCGACGATCACCCGCCAGGACTCCACCCGGAAGTGGCGCAGCCGCTCACCCGCGAGCTCGTCCCGCAGCAGCAGCTCGAACGAGGCGTCCGCGGCCTCGAACGTGTACCCGCGCGCCTCGAGCTCCTTGACCTTGTCCACCACCCGGCCGGTGGTGGGCCGGTCCAGCTCGTAGCCGAGCTGCTTGCCCTTGATCTCCACCGACGCCCGGCCCGCCATGTCGGAGACCAGCATCCGCATGTCGTTGCCGACCAGCAGCGGGTCGATGTGCTGGTACAGCATCGGGTCGACCTTGACCGCCGAGGCGTGCAGCCCGGCCTTGTGGGCGAACGCGGAGTAGCCCACGTACGGCATGTGCGCGCCCAGGGTCACGTTGGTGACCTCGCTGATCGCGTGCGCGACCCGGCTCATCTCCGCCAGGCAGCCGGCCGGCAGCACCGGCTTGCCGGTCTTCAGCTCCAGGCCCGCCACCACGCTGAACAGGTTGGCGTTGCCTGCCCGCTCGCCGTAGCCGTTGGCGCAGCCCTGGACGTGGGTGGCCCCGGCCTCCACCGCGGTCAGGGTGTTGGCGACCGCGCAGGAGGTGTCGTCGTGGCAGTGGATGCCCAGCCGGGCGCCGGTGGCCGCCAGCACCGCGGACACCACGTCGCCCAGCTCGCCGGGCAGCATGCCGCCGTTGGTGTCACACAGCGCGACCAGGTCGGCGCCGGCTTCGGTGGCGGTGCGGACCACTTCCAGCGCGTAGTCCGGGTTGGCGCGGTACCCGTCGAAGAAGTGCTCGGCGTCCAGGAACACCCGCTGGCCCTCCGCCCGCAGGTGGGCCACGGTGTCGCGGATCATGGCCAGGTTCTCGGCCAGGGTGGTGCGCAGCGCCAGCTCGACGTGCCGGTCGTGGCTCTTGGCGACCAGGGTGACCACCGGGGCGCCGGACTCGCGCAGCGCGGCGACCTGCGGGTCGTCCGCTGCCACGGCGTCCGCGCGCCGGGTCGAGCCGAACGCCGCGAGCTGGGCGTGGGCCAGCTTGAGCTCGGTCCGGGCCCGCCGGAAGAACTCGGTGTCCTTGGGGATGGCCCCCGGCCAGCCGCCCTCGATGTAGCCGACGCCGAACTCGTCGAGGCGGCGCGCGATCGCGAGCTTGTCAGCGACCGTGAGGGAGAGCCCCTCCTGCTGGGCGCCGTCGCGCAGGGTGGTGTCGTAGACGTGGAACTCGTCGCCGGGCATCGTCTGGTCCGTTTCTGTGCTGTGGGATATCCGGTCCGCCAGGAATCCGCCGCCACAAAGCAAAAGACCCCTCGCGGATGCGAGAGGTCTGCGCGTCGGCGGGTGCGGTTGTCTGTCCGCTAGGTGCCGACGCGCCTGCCGATAATGATCCGGCCGGACGTCATGGCCCCAGTGTTACACATGATCACCACTGCTGCGAACCCAGCCAGCCTGGCGACCGCTCCCGGACCAGCGGGCGTGCTGTTAGGTTCGGCAGGGTGAGCGAGCCGATCCCTGCCCGGCCCTACATGCCGGGCTACGGGACGCTGCCCGCCGATGAGGGGCAGGGTCTGCTGCCCTGGTCGTGGGCGGAGGAGCGGCTGACCCGGTCGCACGACTTCTGGCTGTCGACCGTGACCCCGGACGGGGCGCCGCACCTCATGCCCGTGTGGGCGGTGTGGTTCCGCAGCATGCTGTGGTTCAGCAGCGCGAACGGCTCGCGCAAGGCGCGCAACCTGACAGCGGAACCCCGCTGCAGCCTGGCCACGGACAATCCGCTGGAACCGGTGGTGGTGCACGGCCAGGCTGCGCGGGTCACCGGCCAGGAGGACCTGGCGGCCATGCTGGCGGCCGAGAACACCAAGTACGGGACCTCTTACGGGCTGGACATGGTCGACCCGGCCTCCAACAGCGTCTTCGCCCTGACCCCGGAATGGGTCTTCGCCCTGGACTCCCGCAACTTCGCCGGCTCCCCGACCCGCTTCACCTTCGCGCCCCGCCCGGCTGACTAGACCCGTCTGATCGTCGCGAGCCAGGCAGGTGCGCCGTCGTCGTGGAATCTCGTCTGCACCCGGTCGGGCTCGACGGCGGCGACATGCCAGCCGCTGCCGGGGCCGAACGCCATGCTCAGCTCCTCCTGGCTGACGGGGTGCGGGCCGGTGCCGGGACCGACGTCGCTGAAGCACAGCACGTACAGGGTGCCGCCGGGCGCGGTCACCGACGCCAGGCTCGCCACGTATCGCGGCCGCTCGCCAGCGTCGAAGGTGTGGAACAGCCCGCAGTCCAGCACCGTCTCAAAGCTGCGCCCCAGCCGCTCCAGCCGGAGCGCGTCAGCCGCGGCGAACTCAGCCTCGATCCCGCGGCCGGCCGCCTTGTCCCGGGCGATCCGCAGCGCCGTCTCAGCGACGTCAACGCCCAGCACCGGCAGTCCCAGCGAGGCGACGTGCAGAGCGTTCTCGCCGGTCCCGCAGCCCGCGTCGAGCACCGCTCCGGTGAACCCGCCTGCGGACGCCAGCCGCACCACCGCCGGCTGCGGCTGGCCAACATCCCAGGGTGCCGGGCCGTTGCGGTACGACGCGTCCCAGGGCAGCCCGGTCATCTGTTCGTGACTGGTCGGGAGCCGGCCACTGAACGGATCGTCTGCGTGGTTCCCTGATCGCTCCGCCGTCTTCGTCACCCCCTGCGGCTGTCCGTGCCACTCATCGTGGCACGCCATCGGCTGTCAGGGTGAGCACGCCGGGGTGGGCGGGGTCGTGCCGGATCCGGATGTCCACCGGGACCAGGCGGGTGGCGGTCGCCAGCGGCTCGCCGGTGCCGGTGTTGCGCATGAACCGGGGGTGGGCACCGCCGGAGAGCTGCAGCCGGATGCGGTGCCCGGCGCCGAACCGGTGCGCGGTGGCGCTCATCGGCACGGTGATGTCCTGCCAGCCGCCGCCGGCGACGGCGCCCTCCGGGCCGCCGCCCCCGGTTTCGCCGTCCGCCTCACCGCCCGGCGCGCCGTCCGCTGCGGCGGCCGTGCTCCCGCCCCCGAGCCGGAGCAGGCCGTCGCAGACGTTCCAGGAGCGGCCCCGCGGGTCCACGTCACACAGCCGCGCGAACACGTCGAAGTGCGGGCCGCTGCCGCTGACCCGCAGCCGGACGCTGACCGGGCCCATGACTTCCAGCGGCTCGCTGAGCACCGGGCCGGTGAAGGTGAGCACGTCCGATCGGGCCTCCAGCGCGCCGTTGCGCCGGGAGCCGTAGTTGCTGGCATCCATGCTGGGCCCGCCCACCGACGGCGTGGGCGCGGCCGGGTCGTAGCGGAAGGACGACACGGCCGCGGCCCCGGGCGGGTCAGCGGCCAGGGTGCCGTCGCCGTGCAGGTGCCACGACCGCGGCGCCGCGTGCGGCGGCGGCCAGTCCGGCAGGTCGCGCCATTCACCCGGCCCGCCGGTCTCGCTGACGTGCACCCGGACCGGCTGGGCCGGCAGGGCGCCGCGGTCGCCGGCCAGGTAGGCCCGCAGCCAGCGGAGCGCCTCGCCGAGCAGCACCGGCATGTCCTGGCTGAAGCCGGAGGTGTGGGTCCACGGGCCGACGACCAGCCGCACCGGCCGGCCCGCCGCCCGCAGCCGCTGGTACTGGGCCAGGGTCTGGTCCAGGCACACGTCCCACCAGCCGGTCAGCAGGCTGGCCGGCGGGATCCGCTCCGCCGAGGCGGCGATGACGCGGCGGGACACCCAGAAGGGGTCGCCCGGTGCCGGGTGGGCCAGCCAGCGCTCCAGCCACGCCACCCGCTGGCCTGCCGCTGGCCGGTAGGCGTCGAGCAGCGGGAGCGTGCGCTCGGCCCGCCGGCGGTGGCGCAGCAGCCGGGCGATCGCGAGCGCGAAGTGGCCGGCGCCCCGGTGCATCGACAGCATCCCGGCAGCGCCCACGAGGATGGGTTCCAGGGCGAGCGCGCCGCCGGGATACAGGAAGCCGTAGAAGTCGTCGGCGCTGACCTGGACGATCATGGCGCCCAACTCGGGCGGCGGGTCCAGCGCCAGCGCCCACTGGGTGAAGCCCAGGTAGCTCGCGCCCACGGTACCCAGCGCGCCGCTGAACCAGTCCTGGCCGCGCAGCCAGGCCACGGCCGCCTGGCCGTCAGCCGCCTCCTGCACGAACGGCTCGAACTCGCCGCCGGAGCCGCCGGTGCCCCGGCAGCTCTGGATGACGACGTGGAAGCCCTGCCCGGCGAACAGCGCGCCGTACACGTAGTCCCAGGGAAAGCCCCGGCCGTAGGGCGTGCGGACGAGCAGGGTGGGCGCCGGCCCGGCCAGCAGCGGCGCGTAGTGGTCGGTCAGCAGCGGGACACCGTCGCCGGCCGGGACCTCGGTCCCCCGTTCCACGGCGATGCCGCAGACCGGCGCGGGCAGTTCCCGCCGCGACAGCCGCAGGAACATCCGCACGTGCCGGGGCAGCCCGCCCGCGGCGGCCCGCCCGGCAGGTGCCCGTTCTCCCACCATGTCCTGCATGTGCCCTCACCCCGTCCCGTGCCGCAGTAGTTCGCATACGACGTTCGCAAATCGCCACTCTACTAGTTCGGGTACAGTGATCGCAAACGAGGCGGCTGGAGGGACAGCGATGGCAACCGGCGAGCCGGCCACCAGCATCTGGCTGCGCCCGGAGCGTGCCGCGGTGGGCCGGCCGGCCCAGCGCAGCCGGGCGGAGATCACCGCCGCGGCCATCGCCATCGCCGACGCCGAAGGCCTGGACGCGGTGTCGATGCGGCGGGTGGCCGCCGAGCTCGGGACCGGCGCGGCCTCCCTGTACCGCTACGTCGAGAACCGCGACGAGCTGCTCGACCTAATGACCGACGCGGTTGGCGGCGAGCTGGCGTTCGCCGAGCCGGGCGAGGACTGGCTGGCCGGCCTCGTGGCCATGGGCGAGCAGATCCTGGCCGGCCTGCGCCGCCACCGCTGGCTGGTGAAGCTGGTCATCACCCGGCCGGTGCTCGGGCCGAACGGCCTGGCGGTGCTGCAGCACTTCCTCACCGTGCTGCGCGGCCACCCGGCGGACACCCTCACCAAGATGGAGGCGTTCGCCATGCTCAACGGCATGGCCGCGCAGTTCGCCCTGCACGAGCTGAGTGGCGGCTCAGCCGCCCAGCAGCGCAACGCCGACTACCTGCAGCACGCCCTGGCCTCAGGCGATTACCCGCGGCTGGCGGAGCTGCTGTCGCAGGGCCCGCCCGGCCCGGCCGGCCCGGTGGACCCCGCCGAGCGCTTCGGCGCCATCCTCGCCCGCGTCATGACCGGCCTGCTCGGCCCGGCACCCAGCTGACCGGGCCGCCGGATCGCCGCGCGTCAGGGTTTGGGGTCGGGCTCCTCTGCCACGGCGGCATAGCGGGCAGGGCCGACGGTGAGCACCGGGCCCACGTCCTCGAAGACCACCCGGAAGTCATCTCCCTCGGGCAGTTCGGCGAGGCTTCCGATCGCCGCCCCGTCCAGCCGGACTATTCCGGAGCCGAGGTACTCCACCCGCCCCGGCAGGGCGGCGCCGCGCCCGTCGGGGGCGAACGGCCCGCGCACCGGGCTGTCCGCCGCCGGGCTGCCGGGCGGCCAGGCCAGGCCCGCACCGGCCAGGTGCCGCGCCTCCGCTCGGGGCAGGTGCACAAGGTAACAGCGGCTCATCCGAGCCTCATCTCAAAGGTGACTGTCCGGGCGGGGCTGTCGATGCCGGGGTCGCCAATGCGCACCGCGCCGGCAATGGACCTAACGATGACGAGCCCGCGGCCGTTACGGTCGCCGCCGGGCCGCGCCGCCCACGGGCCGCCCTCGTCCGTGACCCCGACCTGGAGCAAGCCCCCCGCGCGGGCCACCCGCACCGCGAACCGCCCGCCCGGCCTGCCGGAACGGCTGTGCAGGACGGCGTTTGCGGCGAGCTCGGACAGGCACAGAGCGGCGTCGCCGGCGGCCGGGCAGTCATCGAGGAGGCCGGCCAGGAAACGGCGGGCCCGGCCGACCTGATCGGCCGTTCCCGGGAAGTCGCGGGCCCAGGTAATGCGGGCAATAGCGGGCGCGGGGGTCTGCGGGGGCGTCACCGGATTGTCCCTCCTCCGTATTCCGCTTCCCAGCGTCTTAGCCGCGGGATACGTTCGGAATGGATACAGGCCCGATGAATCCCCCGCACCCCCTCTGTAGAAGCCCGTCAGCCGCTGTAGAGGTGATGTAGATGCCATCGCAGGAGGTCAACCCCGAAGGGACCCCGCGTGCGGTGTTCGGCACGATGCTGCGCTGGTACCGGCAGCGGGCCGGGCTCAGCCAGGACGTGCTGGGCGCCAGAGCGCACATGTCGGGAAAGACCATAAGCGCGTATGAGAACGGATGGCGCGTGCCCACCCGCCCGGCAACGTCCGACATCGACGCGGTCCCCGAATTACAGACCCACGGCGCCCTGACGCAGCTATGGGACAGTCTCAAGGACGGAATGAACTACCAGGCATTCCCGGCATGGTTCCAAGACTGGCCGGGCAAGGAAGCCCAGGCCGTTACGCTGCGGTCGTTCCAACCGCTGTTAGTGCCAGGACTGCTCCAGACCGAGCACTATGCTCGCGCCATCTTCCAGACACGCTTCGGGCTCAGCGAAGACGAAATCGAGGCGAGGGTTGCAGCGCGGATGAAGAGGCAGGAAACCCTAGCTCGCGATCGGCCGCCAGCATTCTGGGTGATCCTGGACGAAGCGTTGCTCAGCCGACCTGTGGGCGGCCGACACGTGATGCTCGAACAGATCGACCACCTCATCGATATGGCAAGGCGGCCCACGATCGCCATCGAGATCATCCCGGTGAGTGTGGGCGCACACGAGGGCTTGACGGGTGCTTTCACTATCGCCGACTTCGCGGACACACTAAACATCGCCTACCAGGAGGCTGCCGTAGGCGGGCAGCTCATTGACGACCGTGAGGACATCGCCGCGCTCGAGCTGACCTGGGCTACCCTGAGGCGCGAAACACTGCCACGGAAGGCCTCCCTGGCCGTACTGGAGGAGGCGGCAAAGACTTGGACCTCAGCGGCGTGAACTGGCGCAAGTCAAGTTACAGCACCAGCACCGGAGGCAACTGCTTGGAAGTCGGCATGACCTGGCACAAGTCGAGCTATAGCGCCAGCACCGGAGGCAACTGCGTAGAGGTCGGCATGGGCTGGCGCAAATCAAGCTACAGCGGTAGCAACGGTGGTGACTGCGTAGAGGTCGCCCGTGCCGTTCCTGCCGAGGTGACGGTGCGGGACTCCAAAGATCCGGACGGCCCGGTGCTGGCGTTCTCCGGTGCGGAGTGGCAGACGTTCACCGCCCGGATCAAGTCCGGCGACCTCAGTCCGGGCTGAGCGGCCCGTTGGGCCGCCGCGAGACGGCCCCACCAGCGCAGCCGGGACCGGTCAACCCGTGACCTGTGCCCTGCCAGATCGGGCCCAAAGCCCGCCTCCCATGCCCGGACACGGAGCGATCCTCGGGCGAGGGGAGGTGAATGGTCATCGCTGACGACAAGCCAGACAAGCCATATCCCCCGCGCTGGGTGGCGATTTACATACTGGTCCTCCTGCTGGGCGTCATCGTGTGGATCATCCTCGTTGTCGCGCACGGGGGCACACCCTGGACCCGCCCGTGGTGACGGCCGCCTCAGCCTGGGTTGACCGCCGGCCGGGGCCTGCCCGACCCGACTTGGGCCACCAATGCGTCATGGTCACTCAGCGTTCGAGCCGGGCGAGCGCAATCGCCGCCGCGGTCGCCTGCTGAGGCTCGCGGGTGACCTCTATCCGGTCCACCGACTTGACGCTCAGAAAGCAGTCCCACTCGGAGGGTCCGACCAGCCGCGGGAAGCCAGCGGGTCGGGGGCTCGCGGCTCCTTCGTGCTCGAGCGCAAGGAGCACCCGCTCATCCTCCGCTTGCTCGCGGGTGAGCACGGCGATGTACTCGCCGGAGGCGACCGTGACATAGCCGGCCTCGCCGGCAGCGCCAGCGAGCGCGAGCAGGGTCCGGAGCCGCACCCCGCGCCAGCGTTCACCGAGCCGGCTCCAGCCCTCGCGGCAGTGAAAGTCCGCGACCAGCTCGGCGTCCATCAAAGAGCGCAGCTCTGCCAGTGCGAGGCGAGCGGGCCGCTCGACGTCGCCACAGATTGAAAGCGGGACGCTGGAAGTCATCTGCGCTCGATTCTACGGCCGGCTGCCGGCCCAGGGCGCGCGGTGGCCGGGCCGGCGCAGCCAGGCCACCTGCGATGATTTGGGGGTGATCACGTCCGGTGAGCCGCCGCAGGCTGAGGATCCGCCGCAGCCGCGGATCAGCTACGTGGTGGCGCGGCTGGAACGGGCGATCCGGAAGGCGATCAACGCGCAGGTCAGGCCGTACGGGCTGACCACCCTGCAATACACCACGCTGAGCGTGCTGGGGGCCAGGGGCGAGCTGTCGAACGCGCAGCTGGCCCGGCGGGCGTACATGACCCCGCAGTCGATGAGCGAGGTCATCGACGCGCTGCAGGCGCGCGGGCTGGTCGAGCGCAGCACGCTGCCCCACCACCGGCGCGTGTTCCCGGCCACCCTGACCGCGCAGGGCCGCGAGGTACTGGCCGCCTGCGACGAGGCGGTGGCCGCGGTCGAGCAGAAGATGCTCGCCGACCTCGGCCCGGACGAGCAGCGCATCCTCCGCGACGGCCTGCTCAAGGCGGTCCGCGCGCTGCACGCGGGCTTCCCCGAGCACTGACCTGGGCCGGGATCTGGCCCCGGGCGGCGGCACGCCGCGCTACCCGCGGGTACCCGTCCCGGGGAAGCGGATTCGCGCACCAGCCGGGGGCGTGGCGTGGCCCGGCGCCGGTACTTCATGGGGCTATGCGTCACGGGATGCGGGGAACAGGCGGCCCAGGTGGTAGTCGATGACGGCCTGCGCTTGCCCGGCCGAGGACTGCCCAGCGAGGACGCTCGTGCCCAGGCCCGCGGACATGGCCAGCAGGCTGAGGGCCTCCAGGTCGGGGTCCAGGCGGGCGGGCGTGTCACCGGCGGCCTGGGCGGCCCGCAGCTGGGCGGCCACCACGTCGATCACCGCGCCCGAGTTCTTGACGAGGGGCTCGATCGCCAGCGCCGGATCGGTCAGCGAGAGCGCCAGGTAGGCCGTGTAGAGGACGGTGAAGGTGCGCCGCTCGTGGTCCGCGGGCAGGCCTTCGGTCAGGATGGCCGCGATAATGTCGCGCGGGCTGGCCGGCCCGCCTGACGGGCCGGCCTGACTGAGCCGCGCCCGGGCAAGCACCCGCTCGCCGAACCTGGCCGCCAGCTGCTGCATGGCGGCCAGCAGGAGTTCTTCCTTGGTGCCGAAGTAGTACTGGACCAGCCGCACCGACACGCCGGCTTCGGCCGCGACCTCGCGCATCCCGGTGGCGTGCAGCCCGCGCGTGGTGGCCGCCCGCAGCAGGGCGTCCGCGATCTGCCGCCGCCGTTCCGCGTGGTCGACCCGCTTCGGCACCTGCTCACCGTACCCGTCACTGGCCCGCCCGATGGTTTATGATACGCTCGTATCATAAACGGCAGACCCAGCCGTGGGGAGGCGGGACATGCTCGGGCTCAAGCGCATCACCGGTGCGGCAGACCTCGCATCCGGGGGCGAGCCGGGATCGTGGACAGACGACGCAGCGCGCGAGAGGTTCATGGCCGCGTACGAGCGGGCCTTCGCGCTGTGGCCGCAGCCGTGCGAGGAGTTCGACGTCGAGACCGCGACCGCGACCACGCGGGTGCACGCCTACCGGCCCCATCCCGGCGGGGACGCGGTCGTCCTGCTCACCGGCGCCGGGTTCAACGCGTCCAGCTGGTACCCGCACGTTGCCGCGCTCGCGGAGGCCGGCCCGGTGTACGGGATCGATATGCCCGGCGACCCGAACCCCAGCGTCGCGCGCGCCCTGATCACTCCCCCGGAGAACTGCGCCGCGTGGCTGGACGAGCTCCTGGGCACGCTCAGCGACCGCCCGGTGCACCTGGTCGGCTTCTCCTACGGCGGCTGGGTCGCCATGAACCAGGCGATCCGCGCGCCCGGCCGGGTCGCCTCCATCACGCTGCTCGACCCCGCTGGGCTGACCAAGCTCGACGCCCGCTTCTGGTTCTGGCTCTCCATCAGCGGCCTGGCCTGCCTGGCCCCGGTGCAGCTGCGCCGCCGCCTCGCCCGCTGGCTGGACAGCCCGCCCATGGCGGAGCCGGAGCTGGTGCCGCTCATGTGGGCGGGCATCCGCGGCTACCACGCCGAGCCCAAGTTCCCCGGCGTCCTCACCGACGGCGAGCTCCGCGCGATCGGCGTGCCGGCCCTGCTGGTGACCGGCGGGCGCAGCTCCCTGCTCACCCCGGCAGAGGCCCGCGCCCGGGGAAGCCTCATGCGCGCGGAGATCGCCGTCGTGCCCGGCAGCCACGGCGGCTTCAGCCGGATCGCCGAGCTGAACAACCGGATCGCCGCCTTCATCAAAGCCCACGCCACCGATTAGTTCCGCGGCCCCTGTCCGTCCAACCTCTCGGCGGTGGCGTATGGAGCCCCCATGACGGGCAGGAGCATGGACATGACCGGCACCCGGCCTCCGGAGGACCAGGTTCTGCTGGACTTCCTCGCCGCTCAGCGCGACGCGGTACTTTCCATCGTGGCGGGCCTGGACGAGGAGGCCTGGCAACGGCCGGCCGTACCGTCGGGCTGGACGCCGGCCGGGCTGGTCGAGCACCTGGGAGGCGCCGAGCGGCACTGGTTCCAGGGCGTCGTGACCGGCTCCTATGCACCGCTGCCCTGGGATGAGGGCCGGCCTCCCTATGACCCGCAGGCAGCGTTCGCCTGTGACCGGCCGTCAGCGGAGATCATCAGCTTCTACCGTGACCAGTGCGCGCGCTCGGATGCGGTGCTGGCGGTGACGCCGCTGTCGGCGGCGCCACGCGGCAGGCACGGCGACCCGGAGATGGACGAACCGCCGAACGTGCGCTGGGTCGTGCTGCACATGATCGAGGAGACCGCGCGGCATGCCGGTCACCTGGACATCGCCAGGGAACTGATTGACGGCCAGACCGGGCTCGGGCCGCGCTGACCGGCCGGACGCCATCACTGCCGCGAGTCCCCCGGGCCACGGCCGGCAACGCCGGCGCACCGGCCCGATAAAAGCCGGGGTCAGGCTACCTGTTTATTGACAGGTAACCTGATACTGCCGTACTTTCGCGTCGTCCCGGTGTCCCGCTGGCCTGTGCCGCGGGCGTCCCACGCGGAGGTGGGTATGCGACGGCGGACGGCGATCTTCGGCGCGGCACTGCTGCTGGCGGCGACCACGGGGACGGCCGCCGCCGGCCTGGCCCCGGCGGCCGCGAGCACCCCCGGCACCCACGTCACCGGCACCCTGCCGGACGGCGCCAGCTGGATCGCCGACCTCCCGTCGCCGTGGAACGGCACGCTGCTGCTCTACAGCCACGGCTTCGGCCCGCTGACCGCCGCCGACGCACCGGACCCGGCGACCGCCACCGCCCTGCTGGCGCGCGGGTACGCGCTGGCCGGCTCGTCCTATGACCCCAGCGGCTCGATGTGGGCACTGAACAGCGCGGTCCGCGACCAGTTCCAGACGCTGCAGGCGGTGGAGCAGGGCGTGCTGCCAGGCCGGCCAGCTCACGTGCTGGCGTTCGGGACCTCGATGGGCGGCCTGATCAGCTCCCTGGAGGCACAGCAGGGTGCGGGCCGCATCAACGGCGCGCTGACCACCTGCGGGATCGTGGCCGGGGCGATCAACCTGAACAACTACCAGCTCGACGGGGAGTACGCGATCGCCCGCCTGCTCGCGCCCGGCCAGCAGATCCCGCTGGTCCGCTTCCCCAGCGAGGGCCAGGCCATCGCCAGCGCGCAGGCGCTGACCACCGCCGCGACCCAGGCACAGCAGACCGCCGCCGGCCGCGCCCGGCTCGCGCTCGCGATGGCGTTCCTCAACGTGTCGCCGTGGGGGTCCGGGGCGCAGCCGCCCCCGGCCAGCGACCCCACCGCCCAGGAAGCCGGGCAGTACCAGCTCTACTTCGGCGGCTCCCCGGTCCTGAACTTCATCGTCGGCGCCCGGCCCGCCATCGAGCTCGCCGCGGGCGGGAACGGCTCCTGGACCAGGGGCGTGAACTTCGCGGCGGCCCTCGCCTCCTCCCCCTACCGCCCCGAGGTCGCCGCCCTGTACCGGGCCGCGGGCCTGAACCTGGGCGCCGACCTCGCCACCCTGACCCACGACGCCGATATCACCGCCGACCCGGGCGCGCTGGCGTCGCTGACGGCCACCTCGGTCCCCACCGGGCGGCTCGAGGTCCCCGAGCTCGACCTGCACACGATCTCCGACCAGCTCGTGCCGGTCCAGCAGGAGAACTTCTACGCCGCCCGGGTCCGGGCCGCGGGCAGCGACCCGCTGCTGCGGCAGGCCTTCGTGGAGCGGATCGGGCACTGCAACTTCACGCCGGCCGAACTGGTGGCCGGGGTGCTGGCGATCGGGCACCGGGTGGCCACCGGCCGCTGGGGCAGCGCAGCGCAGCCTGCCTCGCTCCAGCGGACGGCCCTCAGCCTCGGCCTGGGCGGCGCCGCCTTCATCCCCTACCAGCCGGCCCGGCTCACCGGAACCAACAGCCCGCTACCCGGCTGACGAGGCGCCACCCGGTTCACAGGGTCACGGGCAGGGATATCAGCCGCCAGCTGCCCGGGTCGGGGGCCCGCTGCGGCTCGCCTGCGAGCGCCAGGTCCGGGAACCGGCGCAGCAGCGCCGCCAGTGCGGCCTGGGTCTGCACCCGGGCCAGGGCAGCGCCGAGGCAGAAATGCGGGCCGTGGGCGTAGGCCAGGTGACCCAGTGCCTGGGCGGGCCTGCGCAGGTCGAGCCGGTCCGGGTCGGTGAACACCCGGGGATCCCGGTTCGCCGCGGCGATCGCGGCGGTGACCGGCTCGCCCTTGCGGATGAGCACCCCCGCCAGGTCCACGTCCTCCTGGGCGTAGCGCGGGATGGTCAGCAGCTGCGGCCCGCACCAGCGGGTCAGCTCCTCCACGGCGCCGGGCAGCAGGCCCGGATCCGCGCGCAGCATGGCGAGCTGCCCGGGGTGAGCCAGCAGGACCGCCACCGCATTGGCGATCAGGTTCACCGGGGTCTGCCCGGCCAGGACCAGGTGCCAGATCAGCGTGACCAGTTCGGTCTCGGTCAGCCGGTCGTCCTGGCCGTGGGCGCGGATCAGCAGGGAGACGAGGTCGCCCGCTGGCTCCGCGAGCCTGCGCGCGACCGCCGCCTTGGCGCCGTCGATGATGCCCGGGATGGCCGCGGCGAACCGCTGCCCGTGCCCGGCCGCGACCGCGGCGCCGTACTCGTGCCAGCGAGGGCGGTCAGCGGCAGGGATCCCCACCAGTTCGCAGATCACCTCGACGGGCAGTGGCCGCGCGAAGTGCGCCACCAGATCGGCCGTGCCGCCGGCCGCATGGCCGGGCAGGTCCGCCAGCAGGTTCGCCACCAGCGGCTCGATCCGCGGCCGGAACCTGGCAGCCCGGCGGGCGGTGAAGGCCGGCGAGACGAGCCGGCGCAGCCGGGCGTGCTCGGCCCCTTCCAGCTCCTGCATGGTCCGCATATAGGGCTCACAGTCCCGGGGCACCTCGGGCCGCAGGTAGCTGCCGCCGGTGAGGGCGAATCGCCGGTCGCCCAGCATCGCCCTGGCACTCTCGTACCGCAGCACCGCCCACATGGCACGCATGCCCGGGATCACCAGCCGCGCCAGCGGCGAGCGCTCCCGGATCCGCCCGCACGCCGTGAAGGGGTCCCGCAGCACCTGCGGGTCGGACAGGTCGATCTCCGGCACTGCGGCCATCCGTCCTCCAGTTGAGATGCTATGATCAGATGTTCATATCATCTGGATGATGACGGTATCTTAGTCCTGGATCCGAATCCAGGAGAACCATGAGCCGGCTCAGCAGAGCGGAATCGCAGCGGCACAACCGGGCCCGGGTGCTGGCCGCCGCCCGGGACGAGTTCACCGAGCGCGGCTTCCGCGACGCGAAGATCGACGCCATCGCCGACCGGGCCGGGCTCACCCGCGGCGCGGTCTACTCGAACTTCCCCGGCAAGCAGGCCCTCTACTTCGCCGTCCTGGCCGAAGACGCCGAGCACCTGCCGGAGCCGCCGCTGCCCTGGCGGCCGGGCCAGACCAGGCGCGCGGCGCTCGGCGAGTTCGCTCGCGCGTGGGTCGCCCGCCTGCCGCTGGCCACCGATGACCAGCGCAGCACTGCCCGGCTCGGGGTGGACCTGCTGCCGGAGATCCTCGCCGAGGAGCGCACCCGGCTCCCCTTCGACCAGCTGATGAGGCTCAGCGCGATCCTGCTCGGCCTCGCCCTGGAAGAACTCCCCGCAGCCGGGCCCGCCGGCGGCCGCCAGGTGCGCCTGGCCGAAGCCGCCCTCACCCTGCTGCAGGGCGCCAGCCAGCTGGCCGCCGCCGCGCCCGGCTTCTCGGAGCCCTTCACCGTCGTCAGCGCCTGTGAGCACCTCGGGGACCTGGACCTGGAGGACACGTGGCAGCCCCCGCACCTGGCCCACGTCCCCGCGGCCCGCCCGGCGGACGGGCCGTGGTCCCCGCCTGACGCCCGGGACGCCGTGCACGGCGGCCAGGCCGTGCTGGCCGGCGACGGCGTGGTGGCGGTGCTCGGGCTGCACCGGCTCGCCGCCATCGAGGAAGCGGTGCGCGCCGCCGCGCCCACCGACCAGGTCACCGGCGTCATCGTCGCCAGCGCGCCGGACGAGCTGGCGCCGCTGGCCCGGCAGGCCGTCGCCGACGTGCTCACGTGCCTGCGGCCGGCGTTCCCGCCCCCGGCGTGGCCGCGTCTGCAGCTCGTCCACGACGAGGCAGCGGCCGTCGCCACCGCCGCCGGCGTTCCCGCGGTCAGCGACGCCACCGAGGCCGCTGTGCGCGTCAGGGGCGGGCGGATCGTGGCCCGGGCCGAGGGCTTCGGCGCCTGCCACGCCGCTGCGGCCCACCGCCCCTGACCCGCCGGCCGGCCTGGCCGGGCCGCGGTGAGCAGGCCCGCCCGGCGGCTCACCCACGTGCCCGCCGGGGGCGCAGCGCGATAGTGACTTAGCTCACGTTCCTGCGAAATCGCCTGTACGCAGGGCGTTCGTCGGGCAGCCTGGTGCACCGACAGCACCCAGCATGCATGACGGCCCCCTCCCGGCGCTTCCGCCGCCTTGAACCCGCGCGGCGTCTGCATGCCGCTGGCCGCAGTGCTTTGCCCCGGCCGGCAGTGGGTGGCAGCTTGAGCGCATCCCCCGCGCCCGGCCGAGAGTTCACCCGTGTCCCGCACGTCTGGACGTCACCGTAAGCAGCCCCCACGGTACGCAGAACCCGTCGCCCGCAGGCACCGTCACCGCAGGCCGTCGCCGCTCACCTCCGCACTGAAGACCCAGCCCACCCGGGTCGCC
>JBLMWU010000235.1:0-4085 GCA_050257395.1 Gemmatimonadota bacterium
GCCCGGTAGGCGGCGTCCGCGGCGGCCACCTTGGCCGCCGACACGTCCCGGGCGGCGCAGCCGTCCCCGGCCGCGAGCGTGGCCGCCGCCGCGGCGACCAGCGGCCGGGCGAACTCCAGCCCGATCGCCACGTCCGCCAGGTGATGCTTCACGGCCTGGAACGAGCCGACCGGCTGGCCGAACTGGCTGCGCTGCAGCGCGTGCCGCACGCTGGCCTCCAGCAGCGCCCGGCCCGCGCCCAGCAGCTGCGCCGCACACGCGAGCACACCTGCGTCGAACGCACGGGCGGCAGCCGCGGCCACCGCGGGGCCGCTGGCCAGCTTCTCCTCGCCGCGGGTCGCGGACAGGGTCCGGGCCGGGTCGACCGACCGGCGCGGCTCGCCCGCGGCGGCCAGCCAGAGGGTGTCCCCGTCCACCAGCAGCACCACCCCCGCCGCGTTAGCGTCCGCCGCGTACGGCAGCTGGGGTGGCAGTGCCAGGGTGGCGATCAAGCCGTCGGCCAGGCCGGGCAGCAACCGTCCGGCCGGGCTCTCCCCGGCCGGGCTCTCCGCGGCCGGACTCTCCCCGCCCGGGCTCGCTCCGGCCGGGCTGTCCCCGGCAAGCGCGGTGAGCAGCACCGGGACCGCCGCGACCGTCTGCGGCACCGGCCCGGGCAGCGGGTGATGGCCTAGCTCCTCGCAGGCGATCACAACATCGGCGAGGCTGGCGCCCAGCCCGCCCCAACGTTCCGGCACCGCCAGCCCGGTGACCCCGAGCCCGGCCAGCGACCGCCATAGCGCCTCGCCGGGCGCCCTGTCCCCGGCGGCCCATCGCCGCGCCGCGCCCGGGACGTCGGCGTCGCTGAGCGCGTCGTGCAGCGCGGCGGCGAACTGCTCCTGCTCGGCGGTCCGCAGCAGGACCAGTTCTGCCGCCGTGGCGGCATTCGCCGGTGCGGGAGCACCCGTATCTGCGGGCGGGCCGGCCTGCGTGTGCGTGCCTGCCGCCGTGGGCGCGCCTGGCTGTGCCGTGCCGCCAGGCTCCGTCACCTTCGCGGCCGTCACCGGGGCATCCCCAGCAGCCGTTCGGCGATCACCGAGCGCTGGATCTCGTTCGTGCCCGCGTAGATCGGCCCGGACAGGGCGAACAGGTAGCCGTCCAGCCAGCGCCGGTCCGGCCCGTCCGCGTCCGGCCCCCCGGCGATCTCCGCGTCCGGGCCGAGCAGCTCCAGCGCGGTCTCGTGCAGCCCCACGTCGAGCTCGGACCAGAACACCTTGCCCAGGCTGGACTCCGCGCCCAGGGTGCCGCCCGCGGCCAGCCGGGCCGCGGTGGTGAACGTGTGCAGCTGGTAGGCGCGGGCGCCGATCCAGGCGTCGGCCACCCGGTCGCGCAGGTCCGCGGGCTCGCCGGCCCGCCGCCACAGCTCGGCCAGCCGCCCGGCGGCGGCGTTGAACCGGCCGGGGCTGCGCAGCGACAGGCCCCGCTCGTGGCTGGCGGTGCTCATGGCGATCCGCCAGCCCTCGCCGGGGGTGCCCAGCACGTCCGCGTCCGGCACGAACGCGTCGTCGAAGAAGATCTCCGCGAACCCGGTCTCGCCGCCGAGCTGGCGGATCGGCCGCACGGTCACCCCGTCCGCGCGCAGGCTGAACATCAGGTAGGTCAGGCCGCGGTGCCTTTCCGCGGCGGGGTCGGAGCGGAACAGCCCGAACGCCTTGTCCGCGAACGCCGCCCGCGAGCTCCACGTCTTGGTGCCCGACAGCAGCCAGCCCCCGTCGGTGCGGGTCGCGGTGGCCCGGATCGCGGCCAGGTCGCTGCCCGCGTCCGGTTCCGACCAGGCCTGCGCCCAGACCTCGTCGGCCCGGGCCATCGGCGGCAGGATCCGGTCCCGCTGCTCGCCGGTGCCGTGCAGGAACAGGGTGGGGGCGAGCAGGAACAGCCCGTTCTGCCCGACCCGCACCGGCCCGCCGGCCGCGTAGTACTCCTCCTCGAAGACCAGCCATTCGGTCAGCGAGGCGTCCCGGCCGCCGTAGGCGGCGGGCCAGGACACCACCGCCAGCCGGGCCGCGGCCAGCTCACGCTCCCAGGCCCGGTGCCGCTCGAACCCCTCGGCCGTGTCCACCGACGGCAGCGGCCCCGGGACATGCGCGCGCAGCCAGTCCCGCACCTCCGCCCGGAACGCGCTCAGCTCCGTGCCGCCATGGTCAGCGCTCATCCGCTCTCCGCGCTCTTCTTCATCGAGCGGGCGTCCATCCCGGCCAGCGAGTCGGCCCCGACCTCGGCGTTGTGCGCGTGCGCCAGGTGGTGCAGCCCGAACACCGCGTCCATGCCGGGCCGCATGCCCATCAGGTCCTCGCACTGGTTGACCGCCCGCTTGGCCAGCGCCAGGCCGAACTGCGGCATCGCGGCGACCCGCTCCGCCATCGCCATCGCGGTGGCGGCCAGCTCGTCGCGGGGCACCACCCGGTTCACCATGCCCAGCTCGTAGGCGCGCTGCGCGGTGAACCGGTCGCCGGTGAACAGCACCTCCTTGGCGAAGCGCGGCCCGAGCACCCACGGGTGCGCGAAGTACTCCACCCCCGGGATGCCCATCCGCACCACCGGGTCGGAGAAGAACGCGTCGTCGGCGGCGATGATCAGGTCGCACACCCAGGCGAGCATGAGCGCGCCCGCGATGCAGGCGCCCTGCACCATGGCGATGGTGGGCTTGGGGATCTCCCGCCACCGGCGGCACATCCCCAGGTAGACCTCCATCTCCCGGGCGTACCGGGCGTCGGCGCCATCGCGGCCGACGTGGTCCCACCACATGACCGCCTTGCGCTCGAACGAGGTGTCCACGTCCCGGCCGGGGGTGCCGATGTCATGGCCGGCGGAGAAGTGCTTGCCCGCCCCGGCCAGCACGATCACCGCGATGCCGGGATCGTTCACCGCCCGGGTGAACGCCGCGTCCAGGGCGTAGGTCATGGCCGAGTTCTGCGCGTTGCGGTACTGCGGCCGGTTAAGGGTGATCACCGCCGTCCGGCCCTTTTCCTCATAGAGAACGGGGGGCCCCTCCGCTGGGCTCTCCTCGGTCACGCTCATCTTTCTGCCTCCCTCGCGGGCGCTTCGCTGGCTTCGCGAGGTTCCCGCAGCAGTCGCTTGAGTGTCTTGCCGGAAGCGTTGCGCGGCAGGCTGTCAAGCAACACCACCTGCCGGGGCACTTTGTAGTTGGCGAGCCGCTCGCGGCAGAACGCCAGCACGGCATCGGCGTCCAGCTCGCAGCCGGGCCGGGCCACCAGGTAGGCCCGGCCCACCTCGCCGAGCCTCGGGTCGGGCACGCCCACCACCGCCGACTCCGCCACCCCCTCGAACCGGGCCAGCGCCTGCTCCACCTCGGCCGGGTACACGTTGAACCCGCCGCAGATGTACATGTCCTTGAGCCGGTCGGTGATGGCCAGGTAGCCGCCGTCGTCGAGGCGGCCGATGTCGCCGGTGTGCAGCCAGCCGCCGTCGTCGATGGCGGCGGCGGTGGCCGCCGGGTCGTCCAGGTAGCCCAGCATCACGTTCGGGCCGCGCAGCAGGATCTCGCCGGAGCCGTCGATCCGGACCTCGAAGTCCGCGGTGGCCCGGCCCGAGGAGGCGGCGATCGTCTCCGGCGGGTCGCCGGGGCGGCACATGGTCACCACCACCGCCTCGGTCAGGCCGTAGGCGGTGAGCACCGTCTCGAAGCTCAGCTCCTGCTGCATCCGCTCGACCAGCGGGACCGGCACCGGCGCCGCGCCGGTGACCGCCAGCCGCAGGCTGGACAGGTCCCGCCCGGCCCGGCCGGGGTGGTCGAGGATGGTCTGGTAGATGGTGGGCGGGCCGGGCAGCACGCTGATCCGCTCGGCCTCGACCAGCGCCATGGAGCGCTCCGGGTCGTACACCAGCTGCGGCACCAGGGCCGCCCCGGTGACCAGGCAGGCCAGGATGCCGGCCTTGTAGCCGAAGCTGTGGAAGAACGGGTTGACCACCAGGTAGCGGTCGGCCGGGCCCAGCCCGCCGCACTCCGCCCAGGCGCGGGCGACGGCCAGCGCCTGGCGGTGCGTGCTCATCGCCCCCTTGCTCCGCCCGGTGGTGCCCGAGGTGAACAG
>JBLMWU010000236.1:0-43656 GCA_050257395.1 Gemmatimonadota bacterium
AGCAGGTGGTTCTTGGCCCGGCGGCCGTCCTCGGCGATCCACTCCATGTCCAGCCGCTCGCCGTCGGACAGCCCGAGCGTCACCTCGGCCAGCTTCTCCTCCGCGAACAGGCCGGCCTCGATCCGCTTGGCGAGCTCGACCTCCTGCTCCGCGTTGAGCAGCGGCACCTTCCCGATCTGCTTGAGGTAGTCCTTGACCGGGTCGGCCGTGGCACCCGCCGAGGCCACCTGCGCGGCGGGCAGGTCGTCATCGTCGTCGCCGAAGACGAACGCCTCGTCCTCGGACTCCGGGCGGGGCGCCTCAGCCGTGCCCGCGGCCGCCACCGCACCGGGCGCCGCCGCGGCACCCGCCGGCTGGCCGCCCGCGTCGCCGCTGGCGGCCCCGGCCGCCCCGGCCGCGTCTTCCGGGCTCTCGTCCTCCAGGCTCTCGTCGTCCTGGGCGTCCTCGTCGCTGCCGTCCTCGCTGTCCTCGCCCGCCTCCTCGAGGTCGAGGTCGAGGTCCTCCAGGTCGGCGCCGTCCAGCTCGGCGTCCGCGTCCAGGTCGGGGCCGGCCGGGCCGATGTCGTCCATGTCCTCGCTGTCAGCGCCGTCGCTGAACTCGGCCAGGTCCGCGACATCCTGGCCGGCCACGTCCCGCTGGCCGTTCCCGTCGCCGTTGCCGCCAGCGCCGCCGGCCGCCCCGCGGGCGCCGGCCTTCTGCGGGTTCTTGCGCCCGGTGACGGGCTGCCCAGCCGCCTTCACTGTGCCTCCGGGTGCTGGCTCGCCTGCCCTCGCCCGGCCATTGGCCGTGCTGTCAGGAGCGGCATCCGATTCCCCCTCATGTCCCTGTGGTGTACGGCCGGGCGCGGCCGCCGGGCCGCTGCGGGCCCGGCCCCGTGGCCCGGAAGCCGGGGCCGGCTGGCCGCTGGCGCCCGGTTCGGCATCGACAAGGGCGACCGGCGCGTCCGCCCGCGCGCGGGCGGCCTCCCCGGCTCGGGTGGCCCCGGGTGCGCGGCCGGCCTGACCCGCTGATCCGGGCTGCCTCCGCGCTGCGGAGCCGGCAGCGCTTGCCACCGCGGTCACCCCTTCCTTCGCTGGACGGCGGCCTGCCGAGCCGCGATCGGCACCTGGCTGTCGGAACTGGCAGGCGACACAGACACTCTCCTGTGTACGTGGATCGGGAAATGGACCCTACTGCATGCACCCCGCTGCTAGGACGGTGCCGGAAGCCGGGCCAGCACCACCGCACACGGCAGCCGCCGCTGGCCCATCCTCCGCCAACCACCTTAGGCGGAGTGGGCGGGTAGCCCGTACCACCGTGCAGCCCGCCGCCGCAGCGGCTGGCCGCCCAGCGGCCCCGCGCATCCGCAACTCACTCCTCACTTCTTACCCGCCCGCGCCTGGATCACCGGAGGACTGCCCGCCTGACCAGCCACGACGCCGTCGCGCCGGGGCACGTGCAGCACCAGCACCGTCACGTCGTCGTCCTGCTCATAGCCGGTGAGCATCTTGTCCACCAGATACTCGAGAAGGTTGCCGGGATCCTCCGCCACCTCCGGCCGGGCCTGCCCGGCGATCGCCACCAGCTCGTCCAGCCCGACGTCCAGGCCGCGCCTGCGGTTCTCCACCAGTCCATCGGAATAAAGGACGGCAGTGTTTCCCGGCGGCAGCCGGAACACGTACTGCTGCCGGGGGCTCGGCCACCCCAGCGGCGTCCCCGCCTCGCCCAAGTCCAGCCTCGGCGGCGCGTCCCGGGACATCAGCAGCGGCGGCAGGTGTCCCGCGTTGCCAGCCAGCCCTTCCCCGGACACCGGGTCGAAAACCAGGTAGGCGACGGTCGTGACCTGCTCCTCCAGCTCGGTGGCGGTGAACAGCCGGTCCAGCCCGGTCAGCACCGCGGCCGGGCGCGGGTCGGTGAGCGCCAGCGCGCGCAGCGCATTCCGCACCCGGCCCATGCCCGCGGCGGCGGTCAGGCCCTTGCCCATCACGTCCCCGGCCGCGACCGCGAGCCGCCCGTCGGGCAGCCGGAAAGCGTCGTACCAGTCCCCGCCGATCTCCATGTTCCGGGTGACCGGGAGATACCGGGCATCCAGGATGATTCCCGGCACGCTGGGCAGCCGGTCGGGCAGCAGGCTGCGCTGGAGGGTCTCCGCGGTGGTGTGCTCACGCTCGAACAGGGAGGCACGCTCGACGGCCAGCGCGCACTGGCCCGCCAGCGCCTCCAGGAAGACCCGCTCCTCGTCGGTGATCTTCCGCGGCCTGCTGAAGGAGAACCGCAGCGCGCCCAGGGTCGCCCCGGCCGCCAGCAGCGGCATGCCCACCCAGGCCCGCTCGTCGCTGTGGGACAGGAACAGGTCAACGTCGGCGAGCCCGTCGAACGTCTTGCGCAGGGCGTCCGGGTTCTCGATGAGCAGCGGGCGGCGGGTGTTGATGGCCATGGTGATCACGCTGGGGGTGTCCAGCGGGATGTCGCCGCTCGGCGCGCCGGGGCCGTCAGGGAGCCCGCCCGGGTTGATGGTCTTCACCCGCAGCCGCTCGGGGTCCAGCAGCGCCACCGCGGACCGGTCGGCGCCGATCGCGGACCGGCCGACCTCGGTGATGACTTCCACCACCTGCTCGACCGTGAGCGCCTCGGCGAGCATCGAGGTCGCCTGCTGCAGCCGGGCGGTCCGCAGCGCGGCCGCGGACAGCTGCTCGGTCAGCCGGCCCCGCATCTCCTCCGCTTCCCGCTGCGCGGTCACATCGGTGCTGGCGCCGACCCACTCGATGATCTTCCCGTCCCGCTCGATGGGGACGGCGCGCACGTCGTAGTGACGGTAGGCGCCGGCCTTGGTGCGCACCCGGTAACGGCCGTCGAAGGTCTTGCCGGCCGCGACGCAGTCCCGCCAGTCCCGCTCCACCCGCTCGCGGTCCTCGGGATGGACGGCGTCCAGCCACCCGCTGCCCAGGTACTCCTCCAGCGTCTGCCCGGTGATCCAGCGCCACTCCGGGGAGTCTTCCGCGATCTGGCCGGTCGGCGTCGTCACCCACACGACCTGCGCGCCCGCCTGCACCAGCGACCGGTACCGCTCCTCGCTGCGGCGCACCGCCTCCTCGGAGTTCCGGCGGTCGGTCACGTCCACCGCGATCAGCGCGACGCCGGTGACCTCCCCGTCCGGGTCGTGGGACGGGAACCAGGAGAAAGCCCAGTGCCGGGCCTGCGGGTCGGCTGGCGGCGGGGCGGCCGCGGCGCCGTTGCCGCCGTTCACGCTGCCGGCGCCGTCCGGGTGGTGCCCGGCCGGGGCGCCGTTGGCCTGCCCGGGCCCGGCGGCGGTGACCCGCTGGTCCGATTCGAGCAGCGGCTGGTCCTCACTGAGCACGTGCCGGATCGCCGCCTCGGCGCGGACGGCCACCGCCTCGGGCCACACCTCGGACGGCAGCAGGCCCAGATGCTCAGGGCCGCCCCGGCCGAACAGCCGGGCCAGGGACCGGTTGATCCGGCGGAAGCGCAGGTCCGTCCCGAAGAACGCGAAGCCGATGGGCGCTTCCCGCAGCAGCGTGGTGAGCAGCGCGGAATCGGAGATGTCCAGGCCGGACATCCGGGGCTGAGGCACAGAGGTGCCGGCGCTCATAGCACCCACTCCGGTCCCGTGAGTGAGCCTGCCATGCAACGGCTCCTTCCTGCTCACTGCGGACACAAGCAGGCTATCGGCATCAGCGCGGTAACGGGGAGCCATCGGGCCAGCACCGCACCCGGAAGCAGGGCGGATACGCCAGCACGTGACTCGTCTGCTGGAAAATGGTAGGCGAGCCTCCCACATCCTAAGCCACGTCGGAGCCGGCGGGGGCCCATGCGCGCTCGGTCACGGCCGCCACGGGCGGATTCCGCAGAAATCGGCCTTGTATCACGCCGGAACGTGCACGCGGCAGCACAGATCTGGGAAGCTGTCCCTGTGAGCTCGCAGAGCCAGCGACGAAATCCCCCGGGTGGCGCGGGTCATCCGCGGCACGGACGTGCGCCGCGGCCTGCCCGCTCGCCCGAGCCGCCGCCGAACGGACTCTTCGCCGAGATGCTCCGGGCCGCCCGCGAACTGCTCGCCGTGCGCAGCCCGCTGGATGCCGAGCTGATGGTGAGCGAGCTGCTGGGCACCTGGTGGGGCCAGCGCCCCGCCCGGTCCGGGCAGCGCGGCAGCGCCGACGTCGAGGTCCTGATCGGTGAGGGGCTGGTCGAGTACGCGGCCGGGGAGAAGAGCCCCGCCGCGCTCGCGCTGCTGTCGGGGATCGCCGGGCTGGGCACGCCGCGGCAGGCCGCCCGGGCGGAGAAGGCCGCGCTGTCGCTGATGGAGGCCGGCATCCCGCGGCCGGCCTGGGCCGAGCACGTCGGCGCGGTGGCGGCGGCCGAGTGCTACGTGAGCCCGGACGTGTTCGGCGACCGCGACGAGGCGATCTGCCTGTTCAGCTACGCCGGCACCGAGCCGCACGCGCTGGTGCTGGTGGTGGACTACAACGCGGGCGGGATCCTGCGGGACGCCTGGGTGACCTCGCGGGTCGACACCCTGCTGGAGCGCTGCCGCGCCGCCGGGGCTGGCGTGGCCGCCGGCGTCGGCGACGGGCCCGCGCCCGGGGTGTTCGGCCAGGTCGACCCGTGCCGCGCGCGGCGGTTGCTGGAGGCGGCCATCGCCGCCACCGACGCCAGCCCGGACCCGCCGGTCACCGACTCGTTCCCCTCCTACCACGCCTTCGTGCGCGCCCGGATCCGCACGCTGCCGCCCGGCCCGCCAGCGGCCGCGGCCAGGGCGGGCGCGGGGCGCGCGGCGGCGCCGGCCCGGCCGGGCGGCTGGGACGGGGCGGCGGTGCGCCGCCAGTCCTGGAGCAAGGACCGGCGGGCGATGCTGGTGGCGGAGTTCCTCGCCTCTGATGAGGCGGAGGACCTGTCCGACCGGCGGGCCGCGAGCCGCTGCGCCGACCACATCACCGACTACGGCTGCGAGCGCGACTTCGGCCGGCCGCTCCGGATGAGCCCGGCGAAGGTCGAGACGTTCCTGCTCGACTGGCTGCCCCGCAAGGTGATGCTCACCGCTGCCGAGCAGCACTCCATGCCGCACGTGCTCGCCGCCTGGGTGCGGTGGAGCGGCCGGCGGCACGGCCTCAGCGCCGCGCTCATCACCGAGACCCTGGACGCGGTGTTCGAGTCGATGGGGATGTTCGGGCAGGTCTACCGCGACCCGTCCGCCTTCGGGCTGGACGCGGACCTGGTCGCGCGGCTGCTGCCCGATGCCGACCTGGAGGCCCTGCCGCGGCGCGCCTTCGCGTTCCCCGTGCTGCAGGGCTGGTACGGCGACGTGGACCTGTCCACGCTGGACCCCGCCCGGCCCGCCGACCGGCGGCTGCTGCTGGCCGCCTACCACGACGACGCGGACGGCCGCGGCACGGCCCGCCAGCACCTCGACCGGCATCTGGTGCTGGCCGACCGGCTGTGGCAGGGCGACCCGCCCGAGCTGTGGGAGGCGGCGCAGCGCCTGCTGGACCGGGGCGAGGACCGGCACGCGGTGCTGCACACGCTGATGTACGTGATCAGGGACGCCGACGGCGACCCGAAGCGGCTGGAGGCCGCGCTGCGGGAGCTCCCGCACGACATCCCCGCGCCGCCGCCTGCTGGGCCGCCGCCTGCTGGCCCTTCCTAAGCCCTCGGCTCGCCTCCGGGCGCCGGGACCCGCCGTCTTCCCTCCTCGCTCCGGCTCCTTCGCCGCCTCGCTCGTCAGTCCAGACGGCGGAGCGGCCCTTCGGCTCGCTCGGGTTCGGTGATCGCGGGGTCGCGGCTCAGCTCGGTGTAGGCGGTGCGCAGGTCCGCCGCGGTGACGGTGGTGAGGTCCGCCGCGCTGGCCGCCTCCCCCAGCTCCGCGGCCCGCAGGTCCCGCGACGCGCAGGCACGCTCGAACAGCGAGCGGGCGAACCGCCCGTTGCCGAACTCGTCGATCTGGCCGAGCAGGCACACCTTCGTGAAGATCTCCTCCAGCACCGGCAGGGCGTCCGGCTCGAACGAGTCCCCGGCCTGCTCCGCGATCACCCGCGCGATGTCGGTGAGCTCCCCCGGCGTGAAGCTGGGGAAGCCGATGCGGACGCCGAACCGCGACGCCAGCCCGGGGTTGCTGCGCAGGAAGCGGTCCATGTCGTCGGTGTAGCCCGCCAGCACGATCACCAGCCGGTCGCGGTCGTCCTCGGCGCGCTTGAGCAGGGTGGCCACCGCTTCCGCGCCGTACGCGTCACCGTCGCTGTAGCCCGGGTTGTACAGGGAGTACGCCTCGTCGATAAACAGCACCCCGCCGAGGGCGGAGTCGACCAGCTTGCCCGTCTTGATCGCGGTGGACCCGAGATGCTCGCCGACCAGGTCCGCCCGGTGCGCCTCCACCACCTCCGGGCGCACCAGCAGGCCCAGCGCGGCGAAGATCCGCCCGAGGATCCTGGCGACCGTGGTCTTGCCGGTGCCCGGCGGGCCGGCGAACACGAAGTGCCGGGCCGGCGGCTGGCTGGCGAGCCCCTGCCGGTCGCGCAGCCGCGCCACCCGCAGCTGCGCGACGATCTCGTGCACCTGCCGCTTGACCGGGTCCAGGCCGACCAGCTCGTCGAGCTCGGCGAGCGCGCTCTCCACGGTGGGCGCCTGGGTGTAGCCGCGGAACCGCGACGTCAGCTCCGAGAACGCCTGGTCCAGGTCGGCCGCTTCCAGCGTGACCAGGTCCTGCGGGGTGGGCTCGGTCCAGCCCGCCATCACCCGCACGTCGCGGGCCTGGCCGGCCTTCTCGAGCAGGGTGCGCACGAACCGGCCGTTGCCGAGCTCGTCGGCGAGCCGGCGGCGGCCGACGTCGGCCATCATCCGGTCCAGCGCCGCCTCCGCCTCCGGCATCAGCGCCTCCCCGCGCTGGGCGAGGGCACTGTGGGCGAGCGCCGTGAGCTCCGCCGGGGTGTAGGCCGGGAACGTCACCCGGACCGCGAACCGGGAGTTGAGGCCCGGGTTGCTGGCCAGGAAGTCCTCCATCTGCCGCTGGTAGCCGGCCAGGATGACGATGAGCCGGTCGCGGTCGTCCTCCGCGCGCTTGAGCAGCGCCTGCACGGCCTCGCTGCCGAACCGGTCGCCCTGCCCTTCGCCGGTGTTCACCAGGCTGTACGCCTCGTCGATGAACAGGACCCCGCCCAGCGCCCGGTCGATCAGCTCGTTGGCCTTGATCGCGGTGGTGCCGAGGTACTCCCCTACCAGGTCGGCGCGCTGGGCCTCGATCACGTTCGGCGTCTCCAGCAGGCCGAACGCGTAGAAGATCTTGGCGAGGATGCGGGCGACCGAGGTCTTGCCGGTGCCCGGCGGGCCGAGGAACACGAAGTGCTGCATCGGCTTGTCGGTGCCGCCGTACCCGGCCAGCGCCCGCCTGCGGGCGGCCTCGACCGACGCCGCGATCTGCCGGATCTGCTCCTTGACCCCGGCCAGGCCGATCATCGCGTCCAGCTCGGCCATGGCCTGCTCGACGGTGATGTCCGGCAGCTGCCACTCCGGCGCCCGCTCGGCGGCCTGGTCGCCCTGCTGGCGGACCTGCTCGGCGGCGCGGGCCGCGGCCTCGCCGACGGAGACGGCCTTGGCGGCGCCCGCGCCCTGCGGCCGGCCGGGGGCCGGGCGGCCGGCGGGAGCCCCGCCGCCGGGACGGGCCCGGGGCACGGCGACGCCGCGGGCCTGCTCGCGGCGGAACTCCCGGGAGTCCTGCCAGCCCTTCATCAGCCGCCAGGCCAGCACCACGCAGGCGGCCACCCAGGCCGCCAGGTAGCTGAGGGCCCGCTGGCGCGGCGGCAGGAAGTGCCAGGCGAGCATGCCCAGCGGCACCGACCACAGCAGCGCCAGCGCCACCGTCCGGCAGGGCACGAACGCGCGCGCCAGCGGCCGCAGGTGCGCCGCGGCCACCACCGCGAACGGGAGCAGTATCAGCGGGAAGACCGCCACCGTCAGCGGCGGTGTCAGGCCGGCCACGAACAGGATGGCGGCCAGCCCCCAGACCGCCACCCCCAGCGACGCGGGCAGGGAGCGCTGGCCCCGCCAGACCGCCACCGGGCCGTAGATCAGCGCGGCGATGATCAGCACGTCGCCGGCCTGCGGCGGCAGCACCGAGGCCAGGGTCACGGCCGCCATCAGCGCCATGACGAGCAGAATCTTCACCGGGAGAGGTGCCGACCAGAGGGAACGCCGGGCCCGCGCGAGCCGTTCCCGCGCCATTTGCCAGGTAGTCAGGGACCCGTCGTTCGGCATCACGCCCCCTCATGCTGATCCCTGTATAGCGCATCACCACGCGCGTCCGGCAGCACACAATCAGATACCAGCAGGAAAAGGCCAGCACCGGCCGCCCGCGCGCCGGCGCCGTATCCGGCGCGGCCGCGCATGGACTGGCCGCCATTTTCGCTCCATCATGGCAAAGGCTTGCCTGGCCGCCGCCAGCTCCCGCCACCCGCCCGCGCCCGCGACGAACCGGAGGCTCCCGTGCACAGGATTGAGGCTGACCTGCTGATCCCCGGCCACGGGGAGCCGATCCGGCCGGGCGTCGTGGTGCTGGACGGGCCGGTGATCAGCTACGCGGGCCCGGCGCGCGGCGCGCCCGGCACCCCGCAGGCGGCCCGGCACCGCGCCACCGCCGTGCTGCCCGGGCTGTGGGACTGCCACGGGCACTTCATGGGCGCGCGGCATTTCGACCTGGGCCGGCTGCCGCTGGAGCCGGCGGCCCTGCGCGGCGCCCGCTGCGCCCGCGACCTGGCCGCGGCGCTCGACGCCGGGGTCACTTCGGTGCGCGAGGTCGGCGGGCTCGGCGTGCACCTGGCGCGCGCGGTGGACGAGGGAGTGCTGCCCGGCCCGTCGGTCTACGCGGCCGGCGCGGTGCTGAGCACCACCGGCGGCCACGGCGACCTGCACTCCTACCCGCTGGCCTGGATCGAGGAGTTCGGCCACACCGGCGGCGAGCTGTGCCTCGCCGACGGGGTGCCGGGCTGCATGCGGGCGGCCCGCCAGCAGCTGCGCCGCGGCGCCCGGCTGATCAAGGTCTGCGCCTCCGGCGGCGTGCTGTCGGAACTGGACGACCCCATCCACCAGCAGTTCACCGTGGCCGAGCTGCGCGCCATCGTGGAGGTCGCGGGCATGGCCGACCGGGCGGTCGCGGCGCACTGCCACGGCAAGCCCGGCATCATGGCGGCGCTGCAGGCCGGGGTGCTCACCATCGAGCACGGCACCTACCTGGACGACGAGTGCTGTGACGCGATGCGGGAGACCGGGGCGATCCTGGTGCCCACCCGCACCATCATCGAGGACATGCTGGCCAGCCCCGAGATCGTGCCGGACTTCGCCATGCGCAAGCTGAAGGCGGCCGCGGAGACCCACGCCGAGGCGGTGACCCGGGCCTGGGAGGCCGGGGTCACCATCGCCATGGGCACCGACATCGCGATGTCCGGCAGCGACCTGGTGAACTCGTGGGGCCGCAACGGGCAGGAACTCGGCCACCTGGTCACGCTCGGCATGACGCCGCTGGCGGCGATCGAGGCGGCGACGGCGACCGGCCCGCGGACGCTCGGCCCGCAGGCGCCGCGGTCGGGCCGGCTGGAGCCGGGTTACGACGCGGACGTGATCACCCTGGACGCCGACCCGCTGGCCGACATCGCGGTGCTGGCCGCCCCCGCGCACGTGACCGCGGTGTGGCAGGCCGGCCGCCAGGTCAAGGGCCAGGCCGCCGCCGGGTGACCGGCCGGGACGGCCAGGCCATGGGCGGGACGGGCGGCCAGGATGACGCGAGGGCTGGGCCGGGCGCGCTGGCGCGGCTGCTGCCGCAGATCGGCGGCGCGGAGGTGCTGGACCGGCTCTCGTCGCTGAGCGGGAGCGACTTCACCAGCGTGATGCTGGAGGTGGCGCGGCGCCGGGCGGCCCGGGAGACCCCGGCCAGCGTGCTCCGCCGCTACCGGCGCGACCGGTTCGTCCAGCCCGGCGCCGTCCCGTGGCCGTCGCTGCGGCGGGCCGAGGATCTGCTGCTGTCCTGCCTGCCCGCGGACGTGGAGATGGTGACGCTGGCGCCGCTGGTGCCGCTGGGCACCCACTCGGCGCTCGGCGGCGTCAGCCAGCACCGGGTGGTCACGGCCATGCGGGCGTGTGAGGTGGCGGCGGACGCCACCAACGCCCTGGCGCTGGAGGCTGCCCTGCGCCGGGCGGGCGCCGGCGCCGGGGTGGTGCGGCTGGCGGCGGTGCAGCGGGTGGTGCGGGCCCAGCGGTTCGAGGGAGCCGGGGCCTCCGCCCATTTCAGCCTGCTCGGCCTGCGGGCGCAGCCGCGTCGCGGGCCCGGCGGGTCAGCAGCCGGGCGGCGCGGGGAAGCCGCCCGCCGCGACCTCGCAGGCCCGGGCCACCCGCAGGCAGGTCGCGTCGCCGAAGTGACGGCCCACGATCATCAGCCCGGCCGGCAGGCCGTCCGCCAGCCCCGCGGGCACCGACGTCGCCGGGTGCCCGCTGACGTCGAACGGGGCGGTGTTGACGATCATCTCGGTGGACCGGGCGATGCTCTCCTCCCGCGGCACGCCGGGCGGCGGGATGAGGCTCGCCACGATCGGCAGCGTCGGCAGCACCAGGACGTCCACGCTGGCCAGCGCCTCGTCGTAGGCGGCGGTCAGGTCCAGCGCCAGGTTGCGGGCCATGGCGTAGTACCGGCCGTCGTAGCGGTCGATGGCGTAGCGGCCCGCGAGCATGGCGGCCTTGACCGTTTCCGGGATCTCATCGGCGTGCTCGCGGCGGCCGCGCGCGTAGTGGGCCATGAGCTCCGGGTCGTAGCGGCCGGGCCAGTTCATCCCGAACGCGTTGCCGTCCACCATCTGGGTGACCACGCCGTCGGTGCCGATGACCGTCCACACGTGCATGGCGTCCCGGTGCCAGGGGACGCTCACCTCGCTGACCTGCGCCCCCGCGGCCGCCAGCCGCCCGATGGCGGCCCGCACCGTCTCCTCCACCGCCGGCTGAGACAGGCCCGGGTGCCCGAAGCCCTCCGCCAGCACCCCGATCCGCAGCCCGGCCACCCCGCCGTCCAGGCCGGACAGGTAGTCCCGGGCCGCCGGGCCGGACCGCTGGCGCGGGTCCAGGCCGTCCGGGCCGGCCAGCACGCCGAGCATCAGCGCCGCGTCCCGCACCGTGCGGGTGATCGGGCCCAGATGGTCGATGGTGTTCTCGATCGGGAACGCCCCGGTGTAGGGCACCAGCCCGTGCGTGGGCTTGTGGCCCACCGTGCCGCAGAACGAGCTGGGGATCCGGATGGAGCCGCCCTGATCCCCGCCGAGCGCCAGGTCGGCGGCCCCGGACGCGACCAGGGCCGCGCTGCCGCTGGACGACCCGCCGGTGGTGCGGGCACGGTCCCACGGGTTGAGCACCGGCCCGCTCCGCGACGTGTGGCTGCCGCCGGAGAAGCACAGGTCCTCGCAGACCGCCTTGCCGGTGATGATCGCGCCGGCGTCCAGCAGCCTGGTCACCACGGTCGCGTCCCGGCGCGGGATGTACCCCTCGACGGTGGCCGAGCCGTTCATCATCGGGACGCCGGCCACCGCGATGTTGTCCTTCACCGCGACCCGGCGGCCCGCCAGCGGGCCCTCGCCGGTGGCGGCGATCTCGGTGGTGACGTACCACGCGCCGAGCTCGTTGCGCTCCGCGGCGGGCCACTGATATTCGCGGGCGGGCGGCTGCGGGAGGCTCGCCTCGTACAGCCGCTCCACCTCGCTGTAGGAGGCCAGCAGCCCGCTGGCCAGGCCCTGGAACGAGGCCAGGTCGCGGGCGTCCAGGTGGAAGCCGTAACGCTGGGCGATCCGCGCGAGATCGTCACCGGTCGGGGGGGTGATGGGCATGGCAGTCTCCCGGTTCCGCGGCGGCGTGCGGGCCTCCGCCTAGGCGCCAGAAGCTACCCCGGTATCGGCCCCAGGGGAACAGCGGGGCCCGCCGCGGGACCGGCGGCAGCTAGCCGGGCGGCCCGGCGGCCAGGCCGCGGTGGCGGGCGGCCGCCGCGGCGAACGCCTGGCTGATCTCCGCGCCCCGCTCGACCGGGCCGCGGGCCGCGGGCGGCGTGGCGGCCTCCGGTTCGCCCACCGCCGCCAGGTGCCGCTGGACCTGCTCGGCCTGGTCGGTGAAGGACAGGTAGTACCCCGGCACGGCGGCCCGGCCGTCCGCGCCGGGCTCGCTGCCGCCCGCGAGCGCGGCGGCCGGCTCCCCGGCGCCGGCCTGCGCCACCCGCACCGCCGCAGCTGCCGGCTCACCCGGCCGGGCCGGTGCGGTGACGGCCACCGGCAGCCCGCCGGCGTAGGCCGACAGGTCGGGCAGGTCCGTGCGCGCCGCGGGCAGGGTGAGCAGGCCGTGGAAGGTGGCGGCCCACCCGTCCCGCGCCGTCAGCGGCGGCGCCGCGGGGGCGAACAGGGCCCGCAGGGTGGCGGGGATGCTCGCGTGGTCATACGTGCGGGTGTCCACGGTGCCCGCCGCCACGTGCGGCGAGATGACCACGGCCGGGACCCGGGGGCCGAGCATCGTGAAGCCGAACGCGCTGGCCTTGCGGTAGAAGAGCGCCCGTGCCAGCCAGCGCACCCCGCTGGTGCGCCCGCCCGGCGCGGGCACCCCGGTGGGCGGCGGCACGTGGTCGTACAGCCCGCCGTGCTCGTCGTAGGTGACCAGGAACAGCGTCCGGGCGAACACCTCGGGGCTGGCCCGCAGCGCCTCGTACACGGTGGCGACCAGCCGCTCGGCCCGGGTGAAGTCACAGTCGCCGGTCAGCTCGAACGTGTCGTAGGCCGCGTTGCCGACCAGGTTGTTCTCCGGGTGCTGGCTGTTGCTCACGTCCGGGGTGCCGATGACCGGGTCGTGGTCCAGGGTGTGCAGGGGCGGCCGGTGGTTGGGCTCGATGAACGTGTACTGCGGCAGGTCACCGGCGGCCGTGTGCGCGGCGAACTCGTCCAGCGGGAACCACTTCGCGTGCCGCTCCGGGGTGTCCCACAGCGCCGGGAACGCCCACACCTGCGGCGTGTCGTCGTGGTAGATCCGCCAGTCCGCGCCGTGCTCCTCCAGCACCTCGAAGATCGTCCGGTTGGTGTACGGCCGGATCTGGATCGCGGTCTCGCCGTCAGAGGTCGCCGCGTGGGCGAAGTTCCGGTTCGGCCACGTCTCCCCGGGCACCGAGCAGAACCAGCGGGTGCACACCGCGAACTCGGTGGCCAGCCGGCGGAGCACCGGCACCTGAGCGGGCGGCTGGCAGGCCATCACCAGCGGCCCGCGCCCGGTCACCGCTGACGAGCCGCGCGCCTGCCGGGCGAGCACCCGGTTGGCCAGCGGCCCGAAAAGCCCGCCGAAGACCGGCGGGTCCAGCCCCCGGCCTTTTCGTTCATAACTGGTGACAAAACCCTGGTTCGTCGGCGTGCCCCCGGTCAGGGCGAGCTGCTCCATGACGGCGTCATGGGAATGGTCGGGACCGGCCGGCAGCACGACCTTGGCGGTGGGCGAGGCGGCGACCGGCGGTCCGCCGGCCCAGCCCGGGTTGGTGAAGTCACCGGGGCCGTGCAGCCCGCCGAATGCCGGGTCGGGGTGCGGCAGGTAGCCGAGCAGGTGGTCGAACGACCGGTTCTCCAGCATCAGGACCACGACATGCCCGATCTCGGCCACGGCCACCCCCGCGTCAGTGCCCGGGGGATTCGTCCCGCATCGCCCCCGATCGCCCCACCAGGGTACTGGCGGCGGCCGCTACGGAGCCTCGGCGGGGACCGGGCGGGTGCCGGTGAGCAGGATGCGGTTCATGACCCGGCGCAGCCCCTGGTAGTCGTTCACGGCCAGGTGCCAGACCTGGCGGTTGTCCCAGAAGGCGACCGAGCCGGGCTGCCACCGGAACCGGGTGCAGAACTCCGGCCGCTCGCCGTGCCTGAAGAGGTACTGCAGCAGGCCGAGGCTTTCCCGGCGGGTCCAGCCCTCGAAGCGGGCGGTGTACTCCGGGTTGACGTACAGGACGTTGCGGCCGGTCTCCGGGTGGCGGATCACGACCGGGTGCAGCACCCCCTCGGCCGCGTCGTACTGCGAGACCGAGGGTTCGGGCGGCGAGGTCTGCTCGTAGGACAGGCCGAGGTTGCGCACGTTGGCGTGCACCGCCCGCATCGTCACCAGGGTGCGCCGCAGGCCGGCCGACAGCTCGTCATAGGCGGGGGCCATCCCCGCGAACATGGTGTCCCCGCCTTGCGGCGGGCATTCCTCCGCGAAGAGCATGGTGCCGATCGGAGGCTCCTCGAAGCACGTCATGTCCACGTGCCAGCTCTCCCCCACGTTGCGGGTCTGGCCGGGCTCCTTGCGCAGCTGCTGCGTGGTCCGGATGCCGCCGAACCGGCGGGCGAACCGTTCCCGCTGCCCGGCGGTGAGGAACTGGTCGCGGAAGAAGATGACGCCGTGTTCCGCCCAGGCGCGCCGGATGGCCTGGTACGTCTCGTCCGGGTAGTCGCGGGCGAGGTCCAGCCCGGCGATCTCGGCGCCGATCAGGCCGCCGACCGGGCGCACCTCCGGCAGGTCCGCCGCCACCGCACCCTGTGCCACCGCCGCACCCATGCGGACGCACCGCCCCTCAGCATCCGGAACGCCAGAACCCGAGCCACCTCAGTATCAGCCGGAATCAGCGATCCGGACAGCCCGCGCCGCGGGCAGCGGCGCTGCCGGCGGCATTCCGGCGAACCCAACCGGGACTCATGTGAGACCCGCATAACGGGGCTATCCCGAAATAATGAATGGCCAGGGGAACCGGCCGCTGCCGGCCGCCATCGGTTCGCCGTGCCATCGCTGCCCGGCAGGACCACCGCATTCCAGCAGACGGCATCCAGCAGAAGGGGCACTGCAGATGGGCTTTCTCAGCAAGATGAAAACGGCCTTCGGCGGGGACGACTCCGACCTGATGGCGAACGGGGTACCGGGCCGGGGCGAGATCCTCAACGTCCAGATCACCGGGTCGTCGGTGCAGGTCGGCGGCGCGCCGCCGCAGCAGGTGTGCGTCTTCCAGGTGATGGTCTACCTCGACGACACACCGCCGTTCCAGGCCGAGGTGCGCAAGCGCGTGCCCGTGTACGCGCTGGCCAACCTCCAGCCGGGGCAGTCGGTGGTGGCGGTGCGGGTGGACCCGGCCGACCACACGCGGGTGGGCATCGACTTCTCGGTCGAACCGCCGGTGGTCAGGCTGGCCAAGACGCCCGGCAAGATCACCGCGGCGGAGGTGCTGGAGAAAGGCGACCCGTGCGAGGCGGTGATCGTCCAGTTCCAGCCGCTCGGGGTGAAGAACACGATCGGCCTGGACATGTACGCGTTCATGCTGACCGTCATGATTCCCGGTCAGGCGCCGTACCAGATCCAGGTCGGCAACCCGGTCCTGCCGGAGGCGCTGCCGCTGCTCTACCCGGGCTCCCGGGTGCCCGCCAAGATCATGCCGAACACCCGGCCGGACAACCTGGTCATCGACTGGAAGGCGGCGCTGGCGAAGTCCGCCTCCGGCTGACCCGGCGGCCGCGCCTCACTCCGCTGGCCCGGGGGGCCGGGTTCCGTCCCGGCCCCCCGGGCCGGTGCTGGCTCTGATACCGGTGCTGGTGCTGGTGACCAGAACCTCGCCGGCCGCGGTCCGGTAGTACAGCACCGCGATGGCGGCGGTCTCCGTCGCGGTCACTCTTGCCCTGGCGCGCGGGCTGCGGCCGGAGCGGCGGCAGCCCCGGCCGCCTGGTGGACAGGGCGACCTGCGCGCCACCGTTCTGCAGGATGCGCCCGCAGGTGACGCCGTTCCCTAGCCCGGCCAGTCCGGGGACCGGCCGAGGGCGGTCAGGATCCGGTCGAGCGGGGCCGGGTTCTGAGGTGCGGGCAGGCCCGGGCGGAAGGCGGCACCGGGCCGGAGGCGGTAGTCGCCGTCCGGGACCGCCAGGGCGATCCGCAGCGCGTCCTCAGCCAGGTCGCTGTCGAGTTCGAAGGGCAGGCCGAGCGAGCGGGCGACGTCCCACGCGTGCACCACGTAGTCGATGAAATGGAAGCCGATCGCCTGGGCGCCGGGGAACGCCGCGCCAGGCCCGAACTCGGGCAGGGCGAACGCCCGTTCCAGCACGCCTGGCTCAGCGAAGGCGGCCAGCACCTCATCGGCGGCCCTGCCGTACGCCGCCACCGGGTCGTCGCCGGGCGGCCGCGG
This sequence comes from Gemmatimonadota bacterium, assembly GCA_050257395.1. GTDB lineage: Bacteria > Actinomycetota > Actinomycetes > Streptosporangiales > Streptosporangiaceae > JAIRTY01. Next base: position 16,169 of record JBLMWU010000236.1, read on the forward strand.
CCGCCAGGCCGCCAGGTCGGCGCCGTGCCCGCGGGCGGCGGCGGCGAAGCCGTGGTGCTGGGCGGTCATGTGCGCCAGCAGGTCCCCGAGCGTCCAGGCCGGGCACGGCGTGGGGCGGCCCAGATCGTCCCGGGTCGCCTGCGCCACCACCGTGACACTCGTCCGCACCGCCCGCTCGTCTGCTGGCCGGAGGTCAATCGTCTGCATAGGTTGATAGTAAGCAGATTGCTTACTATCTATCCAAGCTTATTTTTTGTGGCGGCGTATCTTTGTGGCCATGTCACGGAGCCCGGCGGCGGACGGTGCGCCGATCGAGGAGGGACGGCCGGACCTGGCGGCGATGATCGTGCCGCTGGGACGCGCGCTCACGGCAGCTGAGTTGCCGGTGCTGCGGGCCCACGGCCTGACCATGTGGGCCTACGTGGTGCTGCTGGCCCTGACCGGGGAACCGGTGCGCACCCAGAACGCGCTGGCGGAGGCCATCGGCGCGGACAAGACCCGCATCATCGGCGTACTCGATGATTTGCAGGAACGAGGACTCATCGAGCGGCGGCCCGACCCGGATGACCGGCGCGCCCGGCTGCTGTCCCTCACCCCCGAGGGGCGCCGGCTGCGCGGCTCCGCCCAGGCGGGGATCCAGCGGCAGGAGGAGCGCCTGCTCGCCCGCCTTCCGGACCAGGACCGCGCGGTCTTCCTCCGCGCCCTGCAGACACTGCACGCCCTGCCGGAGGAGGAGATCACCGGCCCGGACCCGCAGGACACGCCCGCAGCAACCTGACCGCGCCCCACGCCGCGACGGTGAGCGCCCTGGTGCTGAGCCTGTCACTGGCGCAGGGTACTTATTCGGGGGGTGCGGTATTCCCCTGGCTGGCTCCGCCGGTGAAGGGATCCAGCAGGCGCACCCCGGTTGACCTGACGTCGGCCACGTTACGGGTGACCAGAGTCCAGTCATGAACCAGGGCAGTCGCCGCCATCAGGCCGTCAATGGCCGACAGCGGGTCCGGGACATTGAGACGTCCCCACGTCTCGGCGATGCGGACGGTGATGGGGACGAGACGATCGCTATAGCTATCAACCAGCTGGCTGAGCCATTGTTCAAAGACCTCGGCCTGCGCTGAGTCCCGTCGCGCCAGCCTCTCAACGCCCTGCCGGATCTCACCGACGACCAGCACGCTCAAGAACAGCTTGTCGGCCGGAACCGAAGCGAACCAGGTGGACACTCCCCGGTCAGGCGCCTTCTTCCGGATCTCCGAGACCACGTTGGTGTCGAGGAGAAAGCTCACTCTTCGCCCAAGTCGACATGCCGGGCAGGCAGAGCCGACCGGCTGATTTCCAGTTCAGCGTCCGGGGCAGACTGCAGGAACGCCTTGAAATCCTGCCCCGCATTGCGGAGGTGCCGGTATTCGGCAATGCTGACGACGACCGCTACCTCCTCGCCATGCCTGGTGACGAACTGCGGCCCATCGGCCTCGACCGACCTGATGAGTTCACTGAAGCGCTGCTTGGCTTCCTGAAGCTGCCAGTGACCATGCATCGCATCCTCCGTTTCTATCTAGACAGACTAGACAGAAATGGAGTCGCGTTCAAGGTGGAGCAGGGCTTTCATGTTGCATTTAGATGCAACTATTGAGGGCATCAAGGCCTGCAGGCGGGTCTCCAGCAGTACCCGGAGACCCGCCTGAGCAGGCAATTCGCGTTCAGGAAGTGCCTGGAACTAGCTGCAGCCGCTGGTGGCGCCGCAGCCTTCGCAGACGTAGCAGCTGCCCGCGGGCCGCATCTTGGTGCCGCAGGTGAGGCAGAGCGGCGCGTCGGCGGTGCGGCCCTGGTGGGATTCCAGCAGCTCGACCGAGCTGTGCACGTCGGCGGGCGGCTGCGCGGACGGCGGCACCTCAGGCGCCTCCGGCTTCGCCTGCTGCGGCTGCGGCCGCTCGCGCACCGCCGACTGGGCCATCTCGGCCGTGTCCACCTCGTCGGTTTCCTCGGCCAGCGCCGCCGGGTCCTGGCCGGCGAGCTGGGCGGCCCGCTCCGCGGCGGACAGGATGCCCATCTCGGACCGGGTCTCGAACGGCAGGTAGTCGAGGGCCAGCCGCCGGAACACGTAGTCCATCACCGAGCTGGCGATCCGGATGTCCGGGTCGTCGGTCACGCCGGCCGGCTCGAACCGCATGTTGGTGAACTTCTCCACCCACTTCTCGAGCGGCACCCCGTACTGGAGGCTGATCGAGATCGCCATGGAGAAGGCGTCCATCACGCCCGCCAGGGTGGAACCCTGCTTGCCGAGCTTGAGGAACACCTCGCCCACGCCGTCGTCCGGGTAGGTGGACGCGGTCATGTAGCCTTCCGCGCCCGCCACGGAGAACCGGGTCACGTTCGCCGGGCGCCGCTTCGGCAGCCGCCGCCGCACCGGGCGGACCTCATGCGACTGCGCTGGCTGCGCGGGCGCCTCGGCCGGCTCTTCCTTCCTCTTGGCGACCGACAGAGGCTGGCCGACCTTGCAGTTGTCCCGGTAGACAGCGAGCGCCTTGAGGCCGAGCTTCCAGCCCTCCAGGAATATCGACTCGATGTCCTCGACCGTGGCGGACTCGGGCAGGTTCACGGTCTTGCTGATGGCCCCGCTGAGGCCAGGCTGGACCGCCGCCATCATCCGGACGTGACCCATCGGGCTGATCGCCCGCTCGCCCATGGCGCAGTCGAACACTTCGTAGTGCTCGGGGCGCAGGCCGGGCGCGTCGACCACGTGGCCGTGCTCGGCGATGTACTCGACGATGGCCTCGACCTGCTCGGGCTGGTAGCCGAGGATCTTGAGAGCCCGTGGCACGGTCTGGTTGACGATCTGCATGGAGCCGCCGCCGACCAGCTTCTTGAACTTGACCAGCGCCAGGTCAGGCTCGACACCCGTGGTGTCGCAGTCCATCATCAGGCCGATCGTGTTGTGACTCACCATGCCGTTGGCTACATAGGTGACATTGTCTGGCACCGACAAGTCGTAGGTGGGCTGGATGCCGCCGTCCTCGTTACTGGTGACCCGCTCGAAAAGGTAGGTGAGCACACTCGCCAGCCGCTCGTCCTGCGTCTCCTCGTACAGACGCCTGGCGACCATCCTTGGCACGCCACCAGTCTTCCGGAGGGACTGCGTCACTGCGCTGTTCAGCGGATGCCCGGCTGGTGCCAGCTCCGCCCATGCCTGCTTGGGAAGGAAGACGTAGTCCTTCTTGGCCGACCGCTCCGGCAGGAGACGCACCACGAGCTGGGACTTGCGCTCGCCGATGAACCCGACGATCTGATCAAAGTCGAGCGCGTGACCGACATTGCGAATGCGGACCTGGTAGATGTCGCCACCCCAGCCGCTCCTGGTACGGCGGGTGGTAGTGCCGAGTCCGAGCACGAGTAGCAGCGATCTGATCTCGCCCGCAAACTCCTCGTGCGCGGTGCTGACGCTGGGGATTCCCTCGAGTACCGTCCCATCAGCTTCGAAGAGACCTCGAGCGAACGCACTGTAGACCGCCGGATCGTTAGCCTCGAGGATCGCAGACGGCACCTGCGGCACCCAGCCTTTGCCTGCGTGGTCCGCACCGGGCAAGCCCTTTGCAAACCCGGCCGCCTGCCACCACCGGGCCAGCCGCATCGACTGCAGCGTGACCTCCTGGTAGCCCTCCTGCGCCGTCACCACTGGGGTCAGGCCGAAGAGTTCCTTGGACAGGATGGTGAGCCGCTCCACGACGTCTAGGTCGGTGTCTGCCACGCAGAGCCGGATCCCCTTGGCATGCAGGCTGCCGTCTCCCATGAAGTAACCGACGAGCTCCGCAAGCTCGGCGCTCACGGCGTCCGGGACCTGGAGATGCCGGTCCCCGGCGTAATATGCCTGGTCCAGCACAGGGAGCGGAACCCGGCGCGGCTCCCCGGTCATGACGCCCATCTGGAGCGGCACCAGGTCGTGCGGCTCCACGTCGGCGAGACGCTTCCACAACCATGCGCCATTCTCCGGGTCAACGACCTTCACCCGATGCGTGAGAGTGCCCTGGATCCGGTAGCCAGCCTCGGTCCGAAGGAGACGGGTTGGCTCTTCGCCGTTTACGAAAAACTGAGTGGCGCGGCGCGGGCCCTCATCGGTAGAGACGGTGAGGTCAATGTCCTGCCAGCGATCTCCGTACACGTCGCCCAGCTCAGACAGACGGGTCAGACCACGGTCGGTGGTGATCAAAGTGTCGCCGGTAAGGCAGCCGGTGGGCGCCAGCAGTGAAGCCTGGGCGTTCCGGTACCCGTTCTCCTCGCCGAGCTTGAGGCACTCCTGCCAGGCAGCGAAGGCCGCCCGGTGTATGTCCTCGTCCATCCCGCCGAGGGTCCTGATGTCGTCACACGCGGCCGCGTGCTTGCGCATCACCCGCTTGTGCGGTTCGGCGTTGCGCTCATAGCCGTCATAGGGGCCGACCACGGCGGCAAGTTCTGCTGACCGCTTGTAGGCGACGCCGGTCATCAGCGAGGTGATGGCGGCCGCGATCGCCCGCCCGCCCTCAGAGTCGTAGGCGTGCCCGGTGGCCATGAGCAGCGCCCCGAGGTTGGCGTAGCCGATGCCGAGCTGACGGTAGGCCCGTGTACCGGCAGCTATCTTCTCCGTCGGGAAGTCTGCGAAGCAGATCGAAATGTCCATCGCCGTGATGATCAGCTCTGTCAGCTGCGCGAAGCGCTTGATGTCAAACGTGTTGTCGCCGCGCAGGAATTTCAGCAGATTGATGCTGGCCAGGTTGCACGACGAGTTATCGAGGCTGAGGTATTCACTGCACGGGTTACTTGCGGTGATTCGTCCTGATTCGGGACACGTGTGCCAGGCGTTGATGGTGTCGTCGTACTGAATGCCCGGGTCGGCGCACTCCCAGGCGGCCTGCGCCATCTTGCGGAACAGGTCCTTGGCGCTGACTGACCGGATCGTCTCGCCGGTCCGCCGGGCGACCAGGTCGAACATGCCGCTCTTCTCGACGGCGTGCATGAACTCGTCGGAGACCCGGACCGAGTTGTTGGCGTTCTGGTACTGGACGCTGGTGATGTCCGTGCCGCCCAGGTCCATGTCGTAGCCGGCGTCGCGAAGGACCCTGATCTTGTCCTCTTCGCGGGCCTTGGTCTCGATGAAGTCCTCGACGTCGGGGTGGTCGACGTCCAGGACCACCATCTTGGCGGCACGGCGGGTAGCACCGCCCGACTTGATGGTCCCGGCGGAGGCATCGGCACCGCGCATGAAGGAGACCGGGCCGCTCGCTGTCCCGCCCGAGGACAACAGCTCCTTGCTGGACCGGATCCGCGACAGGTTCACGCCCGCGCCGGAGCCGCCCTTGAATATCAGGCCCTCTTCCTTGTACCACTCCAGGATCGAGTCCATGGTGTCGTCAACGGCGAGGATGAAGCACGCGCTCACCTGCGCCGGGGAGTCCGTGCCGACGTTGAACCAGACGGGTGAGTTGAAGCTGAAGATCTGGTGGATCAGCGCGTGCTTGAGCTCGTGGTCAAAGATCTCGGCGTCTTTGGGGGTGGCGAAATAGCCGTGCTCGCGGCCGGCCGCGACGTACACGCCGACTACCCGGTCCACCAGCTGCTTGAGGCTCCATTCGCGCTGGGGGGTGCCGACGGCGCCGCGGAAGTACTTGGTGGTGACGATGTTGGCGGCGTTGACGGACCAGAAGTCGGGGAACTCGACGCCACGCTGCTCGAAGTTGACCGAGCCGTCCCGCCAGTTCGTCATCACGACGTCACGGCGCTCCCAGGTGACCTGGTCGTACGGGTGAACGCCCTCTCGCGTGTGGATGCGCTTGATGGTGAGGCCCTTGCGCACCTTCTTACCGCCACGCGCGTCCGGCCCGCTCGCCGTCTCCGTCATGTCCGTCCCCCTTCCGGGTCCGCCTGGATTCCCGTGGGCCTGACCGGCCCGTGCCAATGAAATTCGGAACTGCAGCCGGGCTCAGGGCGCCAGCGCCCCCGCTTCCTCCCGCGTCCCGGCTTCCTGCCGCGCCACCCGCAGCGCGGCGATCTCTTCCTCGAAGTCGGCGAGCGACTCGAATCCCCGGTAGACCGAGGCGAACCGCAGGTAGGCGACCTCGTCGAGTTCCCGCAGCGGGCCGAGGATCGCGAGGCCCACCTCATGCGAGGGCACCTCCGCGCAGCCGCGGCCCCTGATGGTCTCCTCTACCTGCTGGGCGAGGATGGCGAGCTGATCCTCGGTGACCGGCCTGCCCTGGCAGGCCCGCCGCACCCCCGTCACGATCTTTTCCCTGGTGAACGGTTCCGTCGCGCCGCTGCGCTTGGCCACCATCAGGATCACGGACTCCTGGGTGGTGAACCGGCGCCCGCACGCGGGGCAGGACCGGCGGCGGCGGATCGCGGTGCCCTCGTCGGCGGTCCGGCTGTCGATCACCCTGCTATCGGGATTCCGGCAGAACGGGCAGTACACGCGATCACCTCCCCGTCGGTGAGCCGGTTGCCCGGCCACAACTTGTGGCCGAACTACACGCTTGTAACTCTACATGTTGTGTTGACGGTAGAACAGCGGCAGCCGGTGCGCAAGTTAAATCCTGCCCGGCCGCGCGAGACGGCGCGCCGGCGTCTGCAAGTTTGCTGGTAGAAGCCACTCCACGACGTCATGGCCGCGGACGCCGGGCGTGTCGCGGCCGTGTTTAGCCTGCTCAGACGGCCGGCGGACGGCGACCGGCCGGCCACTGCCCGCAGCCGCGCCCGCCCGCCGTGCGGGCGGCGCGGGGCTGGCCAGGCTCTCATCAGCCCTTCGGCACCCACAGCAGCTGGCCGGGCTGGAGGGTGGTCCCCCGCAGCGCGTTGACGTCCACGATGCGCTGCATGACCGCCCGGGGGTCGTCGGCCGGCGCGGCCTTCACCGCGATGGACCACAGGGTCTGGCCAGGCTGCACCACCACCCGGGTCATGCTTTGGTCCAGCGCTCCGGCCGATGTCCCGCTGCTGGCGGCCTGCGCCCGCGCCGCCGCGGTCAGGCCCACCGCCACCAGGGCCAGGCAGACCAGGAACGCTGTCAGCACAATGCGCCCGCGCCGGGTGAGCCGGACCCCGCCGCGCCGCACTGCGCCCCCGGGCTGCCCCGCCTGGCCTGGGTACCGCGCGTTCACAGCCGGGCGCGGGAGACCGGCTTCATGTGTGTGCGCTGCCGCGCGGGTACCGCTGGGCCGGCCGGCCGCCGGCAGGCGCTCCGGCTCCGGCCCGGTAAGCGGCACTGGGCCCTGGCTTTCCTCCGCGCCGGCGGGCTTCACCAGCCGGAGTTGCGGACGGCCCGGCCGTCCTCCGGCGGCTCCGCCGGCCCGCGACGGGTGGTGCTGCCCGCCGATGCGGGTGCTGTCCGCCGGCACCCGCTGCCTGGGCACCCGCGGACCATGCGCCGACGGACCATGCGCCAGCGGACCAGGCATTCTGGGGGCCGGAACCGGGAACCCTGGCGCCGCAGGCTCCGGCCGTGGCTGACCGCGGCCCGCAGCTGGCCCAGGCCCGCCCTGGCGTGCGGCTGACACGCCGGCGCTGCGCATCCTCATCCTCGGTCCCGTGCCCCGGGCAGGCAGCGTGCCCGGGCCGTCTGCCCCCGGCCGGCCGGCACTCATCACGCTCATCCTGACCTCCGCCTCGAACGCCGATGCGTTTCGTATACTTGTTCTATAGCACAGTTGTTCGATCGAATGCCCGTACGACACTGTTCTACGCCACGGGTACGACACTTTCGCGGGACATCGAACACGTGTTTGAGATCTGGATCCAGAAGCGCTACCGTCGGCTCTGATCCAGTCACCGATCAGCCAGCGCCAGTGCGGAGGTCAGCAAAATGGACAACAGCGGGGATGGCGGCATGGACGGCGGCATCCACGACGGCGCCGGTGATGGCGGGATGGACCACACCGCCATCGGGGACGGGGCCATCCGCCCGAAAGGCAGACCGGGCCGCAAGCCGAAGGGAACCGTGCCGTCTGTGGTTACCGAAATGCCTGACCGGCCTGACCCCGATCACGTGCTGACCTGGCGGCAGCGCAAGGTACTGCAGGTGATCCGGGACTCGGTGCAGCGCCGCGGCTACCCGCCGTCCATGCGGGAGATCGGCGAGGCGGTCGGGCTGACCAGCACTTCGAGCGTGAGCTACCAGCTGTCGACGCTGCAGAAGCGCGGGTACCTGCGCCGCGACGCTGGGCGGCCACGCACCGTCGAAGTGCGCCTGCCCGGGCAGCCCGCGGTGCGGCCGGACGCCGAGCCTGCCGAGGAAGGCGCCCTGGACTTCCCCTCACAGGAAGCGGCCATGGTGCCGTTGCTGGGCCGGATCGCCGCCGGTGGCCCGATCCTCGCCGAGGAGGCCATTGAGGATGTCTTCCCGCTGCCCAAGCAGATCGTCGGTGAGGGCACGCTCTTCCTGCTCAAGGTCGTCGGTGAATCGATGATCGACGCCGCCATCGCGGACGGCGACTGGGTGGTCGTGCGCCAGCAGCCGGTGGCGGATAACGGTGACATCGTCGCGGCCATGATCGACGGCGAGGCCACGGTCAAGACGTTCAAGCGGTCCGGCGACCACATCTGGCTGATGCCGCACAACCCGGCCTTCACGCCGATCCCGGGCGACGAGGCCACCGTCCTCGGCAAGGTGGTGGCGGTCCTCCGCCGGGTCTGACCCGGCTGCGGGCACGGCGGCGCTCAGCCCTGCTCCGGCTGACCCTGCTCCGGCTGACCCTGCTCCGGCCAGCGGGCCGCTTGGAACGCGGCCGCGATCGCCGGCCGCCCGGCGCCTCCGGCGAGCAGGACGTGCAGCAGGAGCCGGGCTTTCAGCGGATCCAGGAAGCCCGCGCCGATCAGGCCGCGGTCCTGCAGGTCGCGTTCGGAACCGGGGAACCCGTAGGTCTGGCGCAGCACCGTGCCCGCGCCCGCCCGCGACGCCAGCACCACCGGCAGCCGCTGAGCGGCGGCGGCCAGGTCGCTGACCAGCCAGGCGGGCGCGTGGCCGGCCCCGAATCCGGCGACCACGAGCCCGTCGTACCGGTCCGCCGCCGCCCGCAGCAGCTCGCCGTCGTCCCCCAGGCACAGCGTGACCAGACCAGTCCGCACCGGCCGGCCCCTTTCCGCCTGGCTGCGGTCCAGCTGGTCGTCACCCGCCCGGCCGCTGCCCGCCAGGTCGCGGTCCGGCCGGCCGCTGCCCGCGCGGCCGGTCAGCACCGTCAGCGGCGGCCACGGCAGGGCGTCCGCCAGCCGCCGGGCAGGCCGCAGCAGCGGCAGCACCTCGCCTTCGATCACCTGGCCCAGCGGCCCGGCACCCGGCGAGGCGAACGCGGTGACGCTGGTCGCATGCACCTTGCGCACGAAGCGCGCCGCGTGGATCTCGTCACCGAGCACGACCACGCAGCCGGCCCCGTGCAGCCGCGGACTTGCCGCCGCCAGCACCGCGCCGAGGATGTTGGCGGGCCCGTCCGCGCCGGGCAGCCCGGGATGGCGCATGGCGCCGGTCACGGCCACCGTCACCGCGGGCCAGCACAGCAGGTCCAGCAGGAACGCGGTCTCCTCGATCGTGTCGGTGCCCTGGATGACCACGGCGCCGCGGGCGCCATCCGCCGCCTCGGCCTCGATTGCCGCCGCGAGCTCCACCACATCGGCGATGGTCAGCGACGCGCCCGGGATCTGCCGGAAGTCGCGGACGACCAGCTCGATCCCGGTGGCGGCGAGTTGCGGCACCGCCTCGAGCAGGTCGTCCGCCAGCAGCGCCGGGACCGCGCCCGAGCCCTGCCCGGACGGCGTCATCGAGATGGTGCCGCCGAGGGCGAAGACGGCGACCCGGGCCGGAGCCTCCGGCCCGGGCTGCGCGCTGGCTGCCACGCTGGCCGGGCCGTCAGGCCGGGACGATGTTGACCAGCTTGGGCGCCCGCACGATGACGGTCCTGACCGCGCGGTCCCCCAGTGCGCGGGCCACCCCGGGGGCTGCCAGCGCCAGCTCACGCAGCTCGTCCTCGCCGATGCCGGGCGGCACCTGCAGCCGGTCGCGGACCTTGCCGGCCACCTGCACCACGCAGGTGACCTGCTCCTCGACCAGCAGCGCCGGGTCGGCGGCGGGCCAGCCGGCCAGCGCGACCGACGAGTCGTGGCCCAGCAGCTGCCAGCACTCCTCCGCCGTGTACGGGGCGAACAGCGAGACCAGCACCGCCAGCGTGCCTGCTGCTTCCCGCACCGCCGGGTCGCCGGCGCCGGGCCCGCTGTCGATCGCCTTGCGGGCCGCGCTGGTCAGCTCCATCAGCCGGGCCACCGCCACGTTCAGCCGGGAGGCCTCGACCAGCCGGGTGACCTCGTCGATCGTCCGGTGGGTGACCTTGCGCAGCTCCACGTCCCCGCCGGGGCCAGCCGCGGACGGCGCCGCCGCGGCGACGTCCGCCGCCACCCGCCAGACCCGGCCCAGGAACTTGACCGACGCCTCGGGGTTGACGTCCGCCCAGTCGATGTCGTCTTCGGGCGGGCTGGCGAAGATCATGGTCAGCCGGATGGCGTCCACGCCGTGCGCGGCCAGCTGCTCCCCCAGGTCCACGCCGTTGCCCAGCGACTTGGACATGGCCTTGCCCTGGTTGATCACCTGGCCCTGGTTCAGCAGCCGGGTGAAGGGCTCGCCGAAGTCCAGCATCCCCATGTCGTGCAGGACCTTGACGAAGAACCGGCTGTACAGCAGGTGCAGGATGGCGTGCTCCACGCCGCCCACGTACAGGTCCACCGGCGACCACAGGCGGACCGCCTCAACGTCGAACGGGCCGCCGGTGTACTGCGGGGAGCAGTACCGCAGGAAGTACCAGGACGAGTCCACGAAGGTGTCCATGGTGTCGGTGTCCCGCCGGGCGGGCCCGCCGCACTTGGGGCACTCGGTGTTCACCCAGCCGTCCGCGGCGGCCAGCGGGGACACGCCCTTCGGCGCCAGGTCCTGCCCGCGCAGGTCGGGCAGGGCGACCGGCAGCTGGTCCTCGGGGACCGGCACCTCGCCGCAGGCGTCGCAGTACACGATCGGGATCGGCGTTCCCCAGAACCGCTGCCGGGAGACCAGCCAGTCGCGCAGCCGGTAGTTCACCGCCGCCCGGCCGCGCGCCTCGGCGGCCAGGATCTCGGTGATCCGGGTGATCGCCCCGGTCTTGCGCAGCCCGTCCAGCGGCCCGGAGTTGACCAGCGCGCCGTCGCCGGCGGTCGCCACCCAGGTCTCCGCCGGGTCAGGCTGCCCGGTGTCGACCACCACCCGCACCGGCAGCCCGTGCGCCCGGGCGAAGTCCAGGTCCCGCTGGTCGTGCGCGGGCACGGCCATGATCGCCCCGGTGCCGTAGTCGGGCAGCACGTAGTCGGCGGCCCAGACCGGGATGGCTTCCCCGTTCACCGGGTTGATGGCGTGCCGTCCCAGGAACACCCCGGTCTTCGGCCGGTCCGCGGCCTGCCGCTCGATGTCGGTCAGCTTGCTGACCTGCTTCAGGTACTCGGCCAGCGCCCCCTGCTGCTGCGGGGCGCAGACCTCGGCGGCCAGCGGCGAGTCCGCGGCGATGACGAAGAAGGTCGCCCCGTACAGCGTGTCCGGGCGGGTGGTGAACACGGTCACCGGCTCGTCCCGGCCCTCGATCGCGAACTCGACCTCGGCGCCCTCGGACCGGCCGATCCAGTTTCGCTGCATCAGCAGCACCCGGTCCGGCCAGTTGCCCTCCAGCGGCGCCATGTCCGCCAGCAGCCGGTCCGCGTACTCGGTGATCTTGAAGTACCACTGGGTCAGCGTGCGCCGGGTGACCTCGGCCCCGCACCGCTCGCACCTGCCCGCGATGACCTGCTCGTTGGCCAGCACCGTCTGGTCGTTGGGGCACCAGTTGACGTAGCCGCCCTTGCGGTAGGCCAGTCCCCGCTCGTAGAAGCGCAGGAACAGCCACTGGTTCCAGTGGTAGTACTCCGGGTCGCAGGTCTGCAGCCGCCGCGACCAGTCGAACGACACCGCGTACCGGCGGAAGGACGCCGCCTGGGTCTCGATGTTGCGGTAGGTCCAGTCGGCGGGGTGGGTGTTGTTGCGGATGGCCGCGTTCTCCGCGGGCAGGCCGAACGCGTCCCAGCCGATCGGGTGCAGCACGTTGTGGCCGCGCTGGAAGTAGTAGCGCGCCAGGGCGTCCGCGATCGCGTACGCCTCGGCATGGCCCATGTGCAGGTCGCCCGATGGGTACGGGAACATGTCCAGCAGGTAGGTGCGCGGTCGCGGGTCCGCCGGGTCATCGCTGGCCCGGAACAGGTCCCACTCGGCCCAGCGCTGCTGCCACTTCTCCTGGACCTCGCGCGGGTCGTAGTACTGCTGTGCCCGTTCGGCACTCTCGGCTGTCATTGGCTTCCCTCACCACAGATCTGCCCGGCTCTGGCAATAGAAAAGCCCCTCGGCACACGAGGGGCAGCCGCGTCGGCGGTAGTTCAGCCGACGCGGCTAGGCAAGGAGCAGCCGAGCGGAACGCATGCCCCAAGGGTAGCGCAATCCACCCGCTCGCGCGTAATCGCAGGTACCGCGGGCAGCAGGAGCGACGCCGGATGTACATCGGTCGCTAACGCGGGCGTGCCACGGGCGCAACACCCGGCCGTCACCCTGGGAGGGTGAGCATGGAGCAGGCACCCGGGGGGGCCCGTGCCGCAGCGGCGGATCGCGCTCGTCGCCCACGACAACCGCAAGCAGGACCTGCTGGAATGGGCCCGGTTCAACCGGGGCACCCTGGCCGCGCACCACCTGTACGCGACGGGCACCACCGGCCGCCTGCTGCAGGCGGAGCTGGGCCTGCCGGTCACCTGCTTCCGCAGCGGGCCGCTCGGCGGTGACCAGCAGATCGGGGCGAGGATCGCGGACGGGGACATCGACCTGCTCGTGTTCCTGTGGGATCCGCTGGCGCCGCAGCCGCACGATCCCGACGTCAAAGCGCTCCTGCGAATCGCCGTTGTCTGGAATATCCCGGTCGCCTGCAACCGGGCAACCGCCGATTTCCTTATCTCCTCCCCGCTTATGAACCAGCCTTACCCCAACAGCATTTCCCCCGCCGCGGGCAAAGCGCGCTGAAGGACGCCCGCCCCGACATAACAACGCGTCCCGCTTTCTGCCTTGACCGTCAGCGCCAGCGCCAATAACGTCGTCCCGCCACCGCCCGAGGCGGGGCGCCTTCCAGCGGTTCATCTGCCACGATGCCCCCGAACACGGCATCACGCAGCCCCTGGGCCGAGGGCGCGGCGGCCATCGTGGCCCAGCCGCGTGGCAGGTATTCAGGGAAGATCACAGCTATTTCGGGGGAAGCATGAGCATTCCGGTCCTCGGAGGCAGCGCAGGCCGCGCGGAAATGGCGTCCGCGCGCCTCGCGCCCGGAGAAACCGGCCCCGCCCATGCCTGAACGCCAGAGCCCGCACCGGGGTGAGCCGATCGCGATCGTCGGCCTGGCATGCCGTTTTCCCGACGCCGGTGATTCCGCCGAGCTGCTCGACCTTGTGCTCTCCCAGCGGCGCGCGTTCCGCAGGGTGCCGCCGGGCCGGCTGGGCCTGTGGCTGCCCGCGCCCGCCCAGGAGCCGGCCCCGCCCGGCATCCCGCGCATCCCCGGCCACGGCCCCGGCCACGGCCAGGGCAGCGGGCCCGGGGAGAACGGGACCGGCGCGGCCGGCCATGCCACCCCGGCCCCGGCAGTCACCCCCGCCGCGGCAGCCGCGGGCGGCCAGCCGGACCCGGTCCCCCGGGCCGCGCTGATCGAAGGCTGGCGGTTCGACCGGGCCGCGTTCGGCGTGACCCGCCCGGTCTACCAGGCAGCTGACCCGGCGCACTGGCTGGCGCTGGAGACCGCGGCCCGGGCCCTGGCGGACGGCGGGTTCCCCGGCGGGCAGGGCCTCAGCCGCGACCGCACCGGAGTGATCATCGGCAACACCCTGACCGGCGAGGTGTCCCGCGCCGCGGCGCTGCGTTCCCGCTGGCCCTACGTGCAGCGGGTGATCGTCTCCGCCCTGGACGGCGGGCGGCTGCAGCCCGCGGAACGGGCCGCCCTGCTCGCCCGGGCGGAAGCCCGGTTCCTGGCCTCGTTCCCGGAGCCGAGCGACCAGACCCTGGCGGGCAGCCTGCCCAGCGTGATCGCCGACCGGATCTGCGGCTACTTCGGCTTCCGCGGCGGCGGGCACGCCGTGGACTCCGCCCACTCCTCGTCGCTGCTGGCGGTGGCGGCGGCCTGCTCCACGCTGGCCACCGGGGACCTGGACACGGTCGTGGCGGGCGGGGTGGACATCAGCCTGGACCCGTTCGAGCTGGCGGGCCTGGCCGGGATGGGCGTGCTGGCGGACCGGGAGATGCGGGTCTACGACGCCCGGCCGACCGGGTTCTGGCCGGGCGAGGGCTGCGGCCTGGTGGTGCTGATGCGGGCCGCGGACGCCCGCGCGGCGGGCCTGCCCGTCTACGCCCAGATCGCCGGCTGGGGCACGTCCTCGGCGGGTAACCCGGCCCTCACCCGGCCGGGCTCGGGCAGCCTGCTGCTGGCGCTGCGCCGCGCCTACCAGCGGGCCGGCGTGGACCCGGCGGACGTCCAGTTCATCGAAGGCGACGGGACCGGCACCGCGTCCGGGGACCTGGCCGAGCTGACCTCGCTGGCCGAGATCCGCGAGGGCGCGCAGGCGACGGCCGCGATCGGCTCGGTCAAGGCCAACATCGGGCACGCCAAGGCCGCCGCGGGTGCGGCCGGTCTCATCAAGGCGGCGCTGGTCACGGCGGCCGGGGTGATCCCCCCGGTCACCGGCTGCACCCGGCCGCACCCGCTGATCGCCAGTGAGGAGGCGCGGCTGCGGGTGCCGCGCGCCCCGGAGATGTGGCCGCCGGGGACGCGGCTGGCCGCGGTCAGCGCGGTCGGCCCGGGCGGCACCAGCGTGCACCTGGTGCTGCGCCGCGACAACGGCTCCGGGCCGCGCCGCCGGGTCCGGCTGCCCGCCGGCCAGCTGACCGCGGCCGGCCCCCGCCAGGGCCGCCGGCCCGCGCTGCCCGCGCCCGCGCTGCCGCCCGCGGCCGAGGCGTTCGTGTTCAGCGGGCAGCACCGGGACCAGGTGGCGGCCGAGCTGGCCCGGGTGGCGGCGCTGGCGCCGTGGCTGTCCGATGCCGAACTGCACGACCTTGCCTGCCAGCTCGGCCGCCGGGCGGCCGGGGCGGGCCCGGTGCGGGCCGCGCTGGTGGCGGGGTCGCAGGACGAGCTGGCCCGGCGGGCCGCCGGCGCCGCCAGCCTGCTGCGCGGGCTGCGGCCCGGGCGGCTGGCGGCCTCACCGGGGGTGTATGCGGCGGACGGCGGCCGGGGCCGGGTGACCTTGCTGTTCCCCGGCGACGCGGGCACGATGGCGCACCCGGGCGCCGCGGCCCGGGGCGACGCGCCGCGCTGTGACCCGGCGGTGCATCCCGCCGTGCTGGCCTCCTCGCTGGCCTCGCTGCACCTGCTGGACCGGCTGGGTGTGACCGCCGCAGCCGGGGCCGGGCACGGGTCCGGGGAGATCGCCGCCCTGGTGTGGGCGGGCTGCCTGGCCGAGCCGGACGCGCTCCGGCTGATCGCCCAGCGCAGCGCGCTGCTGTCCGGCCCGCCCGCGGAGCGGGCGGCGATGGTCTGCGTGCGGGCCGACGCGCCCACCGCGCTGGAACTGTGCACGGGCACCGGCCTGGCGATCGCCGCCTACAACGGGCCGGAATGCCAGGTGCTGGCCGGCCCGGCCGGGGCCGCGCGCGAACTGGCCAGCCGGGCGGCGGCGCGCGGCCTGGCCGCGGTGCTGCTGGACGCGCCGCTGGCGCTGCACACGCCCGCGCTGGCGGACCGGGCCGCCCCGCTGCGGGCCGTGCTGCGGGAGGTCAGCTTCAGCCAGCCGGCCCGCCGTCTGGTCTCGACGGTGACCGGCCGCGAGCTGACGGCCCGCGACGACCTCCCGGAGCTGCTGTGCTCTCAGCTGGTGTCGCCGGTCCGGTTCACCACCGCGCTCAGCCTGGCCGCCGCCGACGCGGATCTGCTGGTCGAGGCCGGGCCGGGCCGGGCGCTGACCGAACTGGCCGCGGCGTCCTGTGACGTGCCCGCCGTGAGCCTGGCCTGCGGCGACGCGGACCCGCAGGCGACCGCGGAGGCGGCGGCCGCCCTGTTCGCGGCGGGCGCGACCCGGACCCTGGGGCCGCTGTATGCGGGGCGGGCGGCCCGGCCCATCGACATCTGGCGCGAGCACGCTTTCATCACCAACCCCTGCGACCGGGCGCCGGCCGCGCCAGCCGCGGTCAGGGAATCAGGGGAGGGAACGGAAGAGCCCCCGGGCCGGTCCCCCGGCCCCGCTGAGGTGGCTGCGGGCGGCCCGGCCACCGGGCCGGCGGCCGGGAAACCGGCACCTGAAGACCTGGCAGCCGAAGACCCGGCCACCGACGACCTGGCAGCCGGGCGCCCGGCGGCCAGGGCGCCTGCCGCCTGGCAGCCGGCAGCCCATGACCCGGCGGACAGCGGCCCGGCCGGCCGCCCGGCGGGCGCGCGGGCAGCCGCAGACCGGCCGGCCTCGCAGCCCGCGGCCGGGGATCCGGTCCCCGGGGTGGCTCCCTGGCTGCGCTGCTCGGCCGAGGAACTGCGCCAGCCCGCGGGCCCTCTCCCCGCGGAACCGGCGGGCCCGTGGCGGGTGCGGGCGGCGCGGCAGCCGTTCGCCCGGACCGCCCGGGAGGTCTTCACGCACGACCCGGACGCCGCCGTGGTGCTGGCCGTGCTGGGCGACCTGACCGACCCCGGAGCCTGGCCGGTGCTGCTGGGCGCGGCCCGGGAAGCGGCCGCCACCGGGCGGCTGGTGGTCATCACCCCGTCGGCCGGGCTCAGCGGGTTCTGCGCGAGCCTGCACGGCGAGCTGCCCTCGCTCGGCATCACCCTGATCCGGACCCCGGACACCGCGGCCGGGCTGCGCGCCGCCCGGCGGTTCGCCACCGCCGAGCCGGGCACGCTCACCGAGCGCGTGCTGGACAGCAAGGGCACCCCGCACCAGCCGGTGATGGCCCCGGCCGACCCGGGCGGCGGCGGCACCTACCCGCTGGGTCCCGCTGACGTGGTCCTGCTGAGCGGCATGACCGACCCGGACGATCTGGCCTGCGCCGGGGCCCTGGCCTACCGGGGGGCGGCGCTGGCCGTGCTGTGGCACCGGGATCCGGCCGCCGACCCGGCGCTGTCCGGCTGCCTGGCCGCGCTGCAGGCCGCCGGGCGCCGGGTGTGCTGCGAGACGGCTGATCTCACCGACGCCGGCGCGGTCGCCGCCGCCGTGGAGGAGCTGGAGTCCGGGCTCGGCCCGGTAACCGCCGTGGTGCACGCCGCCGCGGCCGGGCCGGCCGCACCGTGCGCCCGGCTCACCGACACCGCGGCCCGCGTGCACCTGTCCGGCCAGGTCGCCGGGCTGGCGAACGTGCTGGCCGCGGTGCGGGCCGCGCAGCTGCGGCTGCTGGTGACGTTCGGGCAAGCGGCGGGCCGGCACGGCCAGCCGGAGGGCTGCCTGACCGCGCTGGCCAGCGAGGTGGTGGCCGCCTGCGCCGCCCGCCGGGGCGCGGCGCTGCCCGGCTGCCGGGTGCTGCATGTCGCCTGGCCCGCCTGGCCCGGGCCGCGGCCCGCCGCCGGCGATCCGGCCGGCCAGCCGGGCTGCCGGCAACCGGGCCTGCCGGAACGGTCGCGCCTGCTGCAGCAGCTGCTGGCCAGCCCGGACCTGCCCGGGTACGTGGCGGTGCACGGCCGGGCCGGGCCGCCGCCGGACCCCGGCCCGTTCCCGGTCGAGCCCCGGGGGCGGTTCCTGCAGACGATCCGGGTGCATCACCCGGGGGTCGAGCTCGTCGCGGATGCCCGGCTGTCCCTGCGCAGCGACCCGTACCTGGCGGACTACCAGGTGGACGGGCTGCCGGTACTGCCCGCCGTGCTGGCGCTGGAGGCGATGGCGCAGGCCGCCTCGGCCGTGGCGGGCCAGCCACTGCGCATCGCGGGCCAGGTCTGGATGGCCGCCCCGGTGGTGGTGTCCGGGCAGGCCGGCGCCACCGTGGTCCGGGTGTGCGCGCTGCGCAACGGTGACCTGGTGGAGACCGTGCTGCGGTGCGCGGAGACCGGGTTCCGGGTGGACCACGCCCGGGCCGTGTTCCGCGCCGCGGGCCGGGAGGCCGGCGGGCCAGCCGCGGAGCCGGCCGCCCGGCAGGCGGGCGGCCGGGAGGAGGGCGGCGCCGGCCCGGAGCCGCCGGGCGGCCGCATGCCGGCGCCGGGGATCACGGCGCCGGGCGGGATCGTGGACGGGACCGACCTGTACGGCCCGGTCTGCTTCCAGTCCGGCCGGTTCCGGCGGGTGGCGTTCCTGCCCGAGATCAGCTCCCGGTCGTGCCGGGCGCTGGTGCGCGGCAGCGACGACCAGCCGTGGTTCGGGCCGGGGTCCGGGCCGGCGGGCGCGCCGCTCGTCCTCGGCAGCCCGGGCCTGAACGACGCGGCCTTCCAGGTGATCCAGGCCTGCCTGCCGCACCGCCGGGTGCTGCTGGCCGGCTGCGAGTCGGTCATGGTCAGCGGGCAGGAGGTACGCGGGGCGCTGCAGGTCCACGCCGTCCGCCGGACCGCCGCGCCGGGGGCGCACCGGCGCCCGGAACCCGCCCCGCCTGGCCCCGGCGCGCCGGGGGCGGCGGCGGCCGGCCCGCTTGCGGAGTCCGGCGTCAGGACGGGCGGGCCCGCGGTGCCGGGGCCGGCGGCGGCTGCCGACCGGCACGCGGCGCCGGGCCCGGCTGCGCCCGGGCTGGCCGACGCCGCGAGCGGCGTCTGGGACGTGATTGCGGTGGATGCCACCGGGGAGCCGGTCGTGGCCTGGGCCGGGGTCCGGGTGCGGGACTTGGGCCCGCTCGCGCTCACCGGCGCGTGGCATCCGGCGCTGCTCGCGGTGTCGATGGAGAGCCGGGCCATCGAGTTCGGGCTCGACCCGTCGCTGCGGGTGGTCATCAGCACCGGCCAGCCGCTGGCCAGCGGGCCGCCGGCCAGCGGCGGCCCTGACGGCGGCGGGCGGCCGGCGCCGGACCCTGGGCAGCCCGCCTGGACCGACGTGGCCCCCGGCAGCGGCCCGCTCGACGGCTTCGAGCTGCGGGTGCAGGCCGCCACACCGGTGGCGGCCCGGTGGGAGGCGGTCGGGTTCCCCCGCGATGACGGGGCGCCGCCCGGCGCCGGGCTGGCCCGGCTGCGCCAGCAGCTGCTGGCCCGCCCCCGGGAGACCCCGGCCAGCGTGGACGCCCGGCTGCGGGCCATCAGCGCCAGCCTGGCCGCGCTCGGCGGCCGGGCCGGCCGGGCCATGGCGATCGCCGACGACCGGGACAACGGGTGGATCGTGCTGCGGGCCGGCCAGGCGCTGCTCGCCAGCGCCGTGGTGGAGATCAGCGGCGTCCCCGGCACCGCGGCGATCTCCATCGCCGGCGGCCCGCCGCCGCCCGCATCCGGCCAGCGCACCCCGCCCGGCCAGCCGGCCCTGCCGCAGGCCGTCCCGGCGAGCGGCCGGCCCTGACCCACGCTACGACCAGCGGACCTGCAGGCCGTCGCGGAGGTCGGCCAGGAAGCCGGGGTCGCCCCGGACCGCCAGCCGGCCCACCGGGCCGCGGTTCCACACCGCCAGGTAGAGGCTGGCCGCGGGGCCGGTCACGTCGCAGTCCGCCGGTCCCGCGCCGCGGCTGACCGAGGAGCCGTCCGGGCCGGTCACCACCAGCCAGTCGGCCTCCCGCTCCCCGTCCCGGGCGTGGATGCCGAGCCTGCCCGGGCGGCCCTGCCAGCGTCCCCGCCGCATGCTGCGGGCCAGGAAGCCGGTGAGCAGCTCGTCGATGCCGTCGGCGGCGAACCGGCCCGCCAGCGGGGTCACCCCGCCGTCCGGCGCGCCGCCGCTGCCCCCGCCGCCGGCGCCGCCCGGGCTGGCGGCCGCCGCCTGCTCGGCGTCCACCCGGTGGATGGCCGTCTCGTGCGCCTGCCGCCGGGCCCAGAACGCCAGCGGCGACGGCGCGGGCAGGAAGGACCAGCAGCGCAGGTCCGCGGGTGCTTCCCGGAGCGTGCGCACCAGCGCGGCGTGGCCCTCGGTGAACCAGGCCAGCAGGCCGCTGTCAGCGGGCGCGAGCCGCAGCAGGTCCGCCTCATCCGGGGTGTCCACGGGGCCGGTGCGGCCTTCGGCTACGAACCCGGCCGCCCACCGGTGCACGTAGCCGGTGTGGGCGAGCAGGTCGCGCACCCGCCAGCCCGGGCAGGACGGCACCGGCGCGCCGGCGCCGGCCCGGGCGGCCGCCGCCGCCAGGAGCTGCCCTTCCCGCTCCAGGCAGTCCACGTGGTACCCGGCGTCACACGGGCCGTAGTCAGTCATGGCCGCCCTCCTCATGCCGCGGCACGCTATCCGGGACCTGCCCGGCTACTGCCGAGTAGGGTGACGCCTTCCCTGCCCGGCGGTGCTCTGCAACCATGGCAGGGATACCCGCCCCCGGACAGAAGGCGATCCGCCGTGACGGTATACCAGCCCACCCCCAGCACGGACGACATCAACCTGTCGGATATGGAGTTCTGGGGATGGCCCTACCCAGACCGCCTCGCGGCCTTTGCCAGGCTGCGCTCGCTCGGCCAGCCGCCGTTCTTCCCGGAGCCGGAGACGCCGTTCGGAGAGCCTGGCCCGGGGTACTACGCCCTCGTCCGGCACGCCGACGTGCTGGAGGCGAGCCGGCACGCGGACGTGTTCAGCTCGGCGCAGGGCGCCACCTCCATCCCCGACCTGCCGGTCGAGTTCAACGAGTACTTCGGGTCCATGATCAACATGGATGACCCGCGGCACTCCCGGCTGCGCCGGATCGTGTCCCGCGCGTTCACCCCCAAGATGATCAGGAAGTTCGAGGACGACGTCCAGCAGGTCGCCGCCGCGATCGTGACCGACCTGCTGGCGGGCGGGCCCTGCGACTTCGTGGAGCACGTGGCCGCCCGGCTGCCGCTGACGATCATCTGCCGGATGATGGGCATCCCGGACAGCAGCTACAGCCAGGTGCTCCGCAACACCAACGTCATCCTGTCCGGCTTCGACCCCGACTTCGTGAGCGAGGACATGAACGAGGCGGTCGGCCAGATCCTGACCGCGGGCGGCGAGCTGGCGACCATGGTCACCGATCTGGCCGCGCACCGCGCCGAGCACCCGGCCGACGACCTGGTGACGGCGCTGGCCTCGGCGAACATCGACGGCGAGCAGCTCACCAGCGCCGAACTCGCCTCGTTCTTCATCCTGCTGGTGGTGGCGGGCAACGAGACCACCCGCAACGCGATCTCGCACGCGCTGACGCTGCTGACCGACCACCCGGACCAGCGGGAACTGCTGATGGCCGACTTCGAGGGGCGGATCGCCCCGGCGGTCGAGGAGATCGTGCGCATCGCCTCGCCGGTGATCTTCATGCGGCGGACCGTCACCCGCGACTACACCATGAACGGGCACGACTACCGGGCCGGCGACAAGGCCGTGCTGTTCTACCTGGCAGCCAACCGGGACGAGAGCGTGTTCACCGACCCGGACCGGTTCGACATCACCCGCTCCCCCAACCCGCACGTGGGTTTCGGCGGGGCCGGGCCGCACTTCTGCCTGGGCGCGCACCTCGCCCGCCGGGAGATCACCGTCATGCTGCGCGAGCTGCTGACCCGCGCCCCCGGCATCCGGGCCACCGCACCGCCGGACCGCCTGCTGTCCAGCTTCATCAACGGGATCAAGCACCTGGACTGCGACCCGGGCGCCTGACCCCGGCCGCCGCGCACGCACCGGGCCCGCCGGGCACGGAGCGCTATTCGGTCGGCCTCAATCTGATAACGAGCTGTAATTGGCATGTTGCAGCGTGTATAACTAGAGACCCCCGGCCATACGGGAACCGTGCATCGCGATGGGGGCTTTCGCCCAGGGGACCGCGCTGGCCACGCTGGCGGGCAACCGGCGGCGGCGGCGCAGGCGGGCGAGAGACGCGATGGGCCGGGGGTTCTTCGTCCAGCGGGTGGCGCCACTCGGGGGCGTGGCGCCGCCCTGGGCGAAGACCGGCCATTCCGCCGGGACGGCGGGCCGGCATTTCCCGCCCGCCGCCCGGGAATGGCTCACTGCGCGGCGCCGGTCAGGCCAGCGCGCTGATCCGGCCGGCCAGGGCAATGTCAGCCGCGGTGAGGCCGCCCGCCGAGTGCGTGGACAGGGTCAGGGTCACCTTGTTCCACTGGATCAGGATGTCGGGATGGTGGCCGGCCTCCTCGGCCAGGAACGCCACCGCCCCCGCGTACAGCATGGACGCCCGGAAATCCGCCAGTTCCCTGGTGCAGGTGATGCTGTCGCCCGCGCGTTCCCAGGCCGGCAGGCTCGACAGGCCCGCGGTGATCTCATCGTCGGTGAGCAGTTGCACGGCTGCCCCTCTCGATCGCTTGATCCGCGCCTCCGGCCCCGGCCGGGTGGCCAGCGGGGCCTCTTGCGAGCCTACCCGCGGGGGGAGCGGACCGGCGGAGACGGGACGAGTAGGCTAGCCCCGCCCACAGCACCATCTGTCACCAGTGTCCCAGCCTTCCGCGGCCGGGGGGCCGGGCCCGCCCCGGCGGGCCAGCCGCGGCGGCCGCGTCAGCCAGGTCCCGGAGTACTCATGACCGTTTCCGACGCCGACAAGGCAGCGCAGCCGCGGCCGACCCCGCTGCACGGGGTGCACGAGGAACTCGGCGCGGCCATGACCGGCTTCGCCGGCTGGCTGATGCCGCTGCGCTACCGCAGCGAGACCGCGGAGCACCAGGCGGTCCGCACCGCCGCCGGCCTGTTCGACCTGTCGCACATGGGCGAGCTGTTTGTGACCGGGCCCGGGGCCGGGGCCGCGCTCGACTACGCCCTCACCGGCGAGCCGTCCGCGCTCGCCCCGGGCCGCGCCCGCTACACGATGATCTGCGCGGAGGACGGCGGGGTCCTGGACGACCTGATCGTGTACCGGCTGGCGGACGCGGAGTTCCTGGTGGTCGCCAACGCCGCCAACACGCCGGTGGTCAGCGCGGCGCTGGCGGAGCGGGCGGCCGGCCACGACGCCCGGGTCAGCGACCGCACCGCGGACTACGCGCTGATCGCCATTCAGGGCCCGCGGGCAGCGGCCATCCTGGGCCCGCTGGCCAGCATCCCGCTGGCGCCGGTGAAGTACTACGCCAGCCAGCCCGCCACGGTCGCCGGCCGCGAGGTGCTGCTGGCCCGCACCGGCTACACCGGCGAGGACGGCTTCGAGCTGTTCACCCGGCCGCAGGACGCCACGCACGTGTGGTCGGCGCTGATGACGGCGGGCGGCCCCAGCGGGCTGGTCCCGGCCGGCCTGGCCGCCCGCGACACCCTCCGGCTGGAAGCCGGCATGCCCCTGTACGGCAACGAGCTCGGCCGCGACGTGACCCCGTTCGAGGCGGGCCTGGGCCGGGTCGTCAAGTTCGGCAAGCCGGGTGACTTCGTCGGCCGCGCGGCGCTGGCCGCACGCGCCGAGGCGGGCCCGGCCCGGGTGCTGACCGGGCTCGCCGGGCAGTCCCGGCGGGTGCCGCGGCACGGCTACCCGGTGCTGTGGGACGGCGCCCGGGCGGGCATGATCACCAGCGGGGCGCCGTCGCCCACCCTCGGCATCCCGATCGCCATGGCCTATCTCGACCCGGTCGTGGCCGCGGCCGCGGCGGACGACGACTCCGGCACCCGGCTGGCGGTGGACATCCGGGGCCGGGCTGAACCTGCCCGGGTAACGGGCCTGCCGTTCTACCGGCGGCCCGCCTGACCGGGCTCATCCGACCTTCACAGGAGAGGGCACCATGACCGTTCCCGAGGAACTGCGGTACACGGCCGAGCACGAGTGGGTGGCCATCAACGGCTCCGTCGCCTCGGTCGGCATCACGGACTATGCGCAGCGGGCGCTCGGCGATGTCGTGTACGTGTCCGTGCCCGCGCCGGGCAGCCGGGTGACCGCGGGCGAGCCGTGCGGCGAGGTCGAGTCCACCAAGTCGGTGAGCGACCTCTACTCCCCCGTGGACGGCGAGGTCACCGAAGTCAACCCGGAAGTGGACGAGGACCCGGGCCTGGTCAACTCCGACCCGTACGGGGCCGGCTGGCTGATGAAGGTGCAGCTGGACGACGACGGCGCCGAGCCGGCCGGGCTGCTGAGCCCGGAGGAGTACACCGCGCTGACCGCCGAAGCGGAGTGAGCGTGCCGCGCCGCGGCGGCTGAGGGCGGGCGGGGGCACCCGGGGTCCCGGGTGCCCCGCCGTCCGGTCAGCCCCGCCGGCGCCGCCACACGAACACGGCGACCCCGACCACGACCACCGCCGCGGCCGCGCCGCCGATCAGCCGGCCCTGGGGGCTGTTGAGCTGCTCACGCATCCGGTCCAGCCCGCGCCGTGCGACATTGCCGGGGCTGACCCGGTCGGTGAGCGCGTCGATGGTCTGCGCGAGGTTCTCCCGGGTGCGCTCGATCTCCCTCACCAGCGCATCCGGGTCGCGCTGCGCGACCGCACGCTCCGTATCGGCCATCCCGACCTTCCCTTCGTCCCGGCCGCCCGCACCAGCCGGTCTGCCCGCCGCCGGGCCGGATGCCCCGGCTGATGGCTGGGCGGCCAAGGTCCCGGAACCGCTCCGGGCTTGCCCCAGTCTCCCAGCCGGGCGGCCATCCCGCACACCCGGCACCCCGGCGCCGTCCCGGCCCGCCGCTGCGGGCCGGCCGCCGCGCGGCGGCCGCCTCCCGGGGAATGAATTCGCCCGCGGCCCGGCGGCAGGCCAGGCAGGGAAATGCGCCGGAGCCCTGGGTGGTGGCAATTTCCGCGGCAATCCGGAGGACCGCGGCGCATCAGCTCATCACCTGCTATTGCCGCCTATTTGCCAAGCCCACAGGCATTGCTGACGTCATGGCGCTGCCATAGCCCGGCAATACCAGAGACCGGCCGGCGCAAATCCTTTGCGGGGCCGCCGCGAGCCAGTAGAACAACTACGGTTCATATTCACGCCCAGAATGCGGAGCCGGAAACGCCGGGATCAGGCGCCGGAGTCCACGGAGGAAAGCAACGGTGACACCGAAGCGCCTGCGGCCGGCGGCCGTGCTCGCCGCGGCGGCCCTGCCCGTGATCACGCTGACCGCCGCGGCCGCCGCCACGCCCGCCCCGCCGGGCAGCGGCCCGGCCCGGCAGTACGGCGCGCGGACGCAGGTCGGCACCTGCGGTCTCACCGCGGCCGGCCAGCGGGCGCCGTGCCCGCGCCCGCTGCCGCCCCGCAGGCTCCCGCCCCGCACCCGCGACCTGGCACCGGTCACCGACCGGGTGACCCGCCCCGCCGCCCTGGTGGACACCCGGACCTGGACCAGCGCGGGCGGGAACACGTTCCCCGGCGCGGACGTGCCGTTCGGCATGGTGCAGTGGAGCCCGGACACGCTCCCGCACCGCAACGACGGCGGCGGCTACAACTTCGGCGACACCAGGCTCACCGGTTACAGCCTGACCCACGTGTCCGGGCCGGGCTGCGGTGCCGCCGGCGACGTGCCGATCCTGCCGATGACCGGCGCCCTGCCCGCCGGCGACCCCAGCAACGTGGTCACCCCGTTCCGGAACTCCGGCGAGATCGCCCAGGCCGGCTACTACTCCGCCGCGAGCAACCAGCCCGCCACCATCAGGTCGGAGTTCACCGCCACCCCGCACAGCGCGCTGGGCCGCTTCACCTTCCCCGCCACCGGGTCCCCCGCGTTCCTGGTGAAGCTCATGGACAGCCAGAACGGGGACGTCGGCGCCCATGCCCGGATCGTGAGCCGCAGGGAGATCAGCGGGTCGGACACGAGCGGGGACTTCTGCGGCGAGCACCGGTACTACACCGTCTACTTCGACCTGCGCTTCAGCCGCCCGTTCAGGGCGGCCAGGATCATCACGCTGCCGCGCCGCCGCCACCCGGACGCGGTCTACCTGACCTTCGGCACCAGGTCAGCGCGGACGGTGGACGTCAAGGCCGGCATCTCGTACGTGAGCGCCGCCGGCGCGCGGCGCAACTGGCGGGCCGAGGACCCCGGCTGGGATTTCGCCGCGGCCCGGGCGTCCGCCCAGGGCCGGTGGAACCGCCTGCTGGGCCGGATCTCGGTGGCGGGCGGCAGCGTCGCCCGCACCCAGGAGTTCTACAGCCTGCTGTACAAGGACTTCCTGCAGCCCAACATCACCAGCGACGTGGACCGGAGGTACCGGGGCACCGACGGCCGGGCCGACCGGCTCGCCCCCGGCCAGCGCGACCAGTACGGCATCTTCTCCGGCTGGGACATCTACCACTCGCTCAGCCAGCTGCAGGCCATCCTCGACCCGCGGGCCGCCAGCGACATGGCGCAGTCCCTGGTGAACTACTACTCCCGCAACGGGGTGCTGCAGCAGTGGGGCTACCTGAACCAGGACACCTACGTCATGGTGGGTGACCCGGCCGACGCGATCATCGCGGACTACTACGCCTTCGGCGCCCGCGGCTTCAGCACCAGGCGGGCGCTGGCCGACATGGTCCGCCAGGCGACGACGGTCAACCGGGTCCGGCCGGGTGAGGCCCTGGAGCGGCGGTACGGGTACCTGCCGGAGAACGGCCGCTACGGCTGCTGCCATCCGCACGGCTACGTGCCCAGCCTGCTGGAGTACGACACCGCCGACTTCGCGCTGTCCAGGTTCGCGGCCGCGCTGGGCCACCGCCGCATCGCGGCCCGGCTGGCGGCCCGGGCGAACAACTGGGCGCACGTGTTCGACCGGCGCACCGGGCTGCTGACCCCGCGGCTGGCCAGCGGCCGTTTCGTGCCCGGCATCACCGCCGCCACCCGCGTCCACTACGTGGAGGGCAGCGCCGCCGAATACACCTGGGACGTGCCCAACAACTACGCCGGCCTGTTCGCCCTGCTCGGCGGGAACCGCCGGGTCGCCCCGCGGCTGCGGGCCTACCTGTCCCGGCCAGCGGCCGGCGGCCGGTACGCGAGGCTGCAGAACGAGTTCGACCTCGGGGAGCAGAACGCGCCCGACTACGCCGGCGACCCGGCGGGCACCCAGCAGGCGGTCAGCCGGATCCGGGCCGGCCTGTACCGGCCCGGCCCGGACGGCCTGCGCAGCAACGACGACCTGGGGGCCGAGAGCTCCCAGTACATCTGGGAGATGCTGGGCCTGTACCCGGAGAACCCGGGCAGCAGCACCCTGGTGTTCGCCAGCCCGGGCTTCCCGCTGGCGATCATCCACCCCGGCCACGGCGGCACCATCACCATCCGCGCGCCGGGCGCCTCACCGTCCCGGTACTACGTGAAGTCGCTGCGCATCAACGGGAAGCAGTACCACCGGCTGTACGTGCCGTACCGGGCGATCGCCCGCGGGGCCACCCTGCAGTGGTCGCTCGGCACCGCCCCGTCCCGGTGGGGCAGCGCGCCCCGGGACGCCCCGCCCTCCTACGGCCGCGCCCCTGCACCGCCCCGGTGAGGATGCCCGCCGTGATCCGTGCGGATCGTCCCCCCGCGAAAG
>JBLMWU010000237.1:0-19810 GCA_050257395.1 Gemmatimonadota bacterium
GGCCCTGATGACCGGCTCGGCGACCGCCATGACCTCGCGCGGCGTCCGGTAGTTGATGGTCAGGGAGGCCAAGCTGATCCGGTCGAGGCCGATGCGTGCGAGCCGCTCCGCCCAGGACTCCGCGAACCCGTGCCGGGCCTGGGCGCGGTCCCCGACGATGGTGAAGCTCCGGGAGGGGCAGCGCAGCAGCAGCATCTGCCATTCCGCGTCCGTCAGCTCCTGAGCCTCGTCCACAACGATGTGGGCGAACGGGCCTGCAAGCCGGTCCGGGACGGCGCTGGGCAGCACGGCCTCGTCGACCAGGACGTGTTGCAGGTCCTGGCCGCGCAGCATCGACATCACGAGCATCTCGGAGTCGTCGGCGGCGATCAGGTCGTCGACGACCCGGTTCATGCGCTCCCGCTCGGCGGTGACTGCGGCGTCATGGCGGCGCTTGCGTCGTGACGCGGCTGGGTCACCGAGTCGCTGCCGCGCGGCGTCCAGCAGCGGCAGGTCGGACGTCGTCCAGGCGTAGGCATCGTGGCGTTGCAGCGCCCGGACGTCGGCGCGGCTGAGCGAGGGAGCGCACCTGCGCAGGTAGGCGGGGACCGACCAGAGGTCTGCGACGAGGTCGGTCGGCTCGAGCAGCGGCCAGGCTCGGTTGAGGGCTGTCTGCAGCTCCTCGTTCCGCCGCAGCGACCGGCGGACCAGGTCGACCGGGACGTCGTCGTCGTGCTTGTCCACCACGATCGAGACCAGCTGCTCCCAGATCTGCTCGCGCGCCTCGTTGTGCGGTACGCCGGGTACCGCCGCATCGAACGCCTCGGCCCAGTCGTCGGCGCTCAACCAGAAGTCGCACCACTCGGTCTCGACCGACATCCCCTTGGTGGGTGGCTCCTCGTAGATCCGGACCGCCGCCTCGATCGCTCTGACCAGGTCCACGGACGCCTTCAGGCGGGCCACGTCCCAGTCAGCCTCGGTCGCCGCTTCGGCTCCCTCCGGGACGAGGTCTCGCACGGTGCAGGTCTGCACGCCCTCCTCGCCAAGGCTGGGGAGCACGTCGGCGACGTAGTCCAGGTAGGGCCGGTGCGGACCGACGAACAGCACCCCGCCGTGGCGCCGAGAGAGGCGCGCATCGGAGTACAGCAGGTAGGCACAGCGGTGCAGGGCGACAACGGTCTTCCCGGTGCCCGGGCCGCCGTCGACGACGAGAGCGTCATGGGAGCCCGCGCGGATGATGGCGTCCTGGTCGGCCTGGATGGTGCCGAGCACGTCCCGCATCCGGGCCGACCGGCTGCCGCCCAGGCTGGCGATGAAGGCGGACTGGTCGTCGAGCGCGACGCGGGTTTCCAGCCCGTCCGGGGTGAACACCTCGTCCCAGTAGTCGCTGATCCGGCCGCGGGTCCAGCGGTACCGGCGGCGGCTCGCCAGGCCCATCGGGTTGGCGTGGGTCGCCCCGAAGAACGGCTCAGCCGCGGGGGAGCGCCAGTCGACCAGCAGCTGACGGCCGGCGCTGTCCCTGAGGCCGAGCCGCCCGATGTACACGGGCTCGGGGTTGTCCGCGCTGACGATGCGCCCCAGGCACAGGTCCAGGCCGAACCGGCGCAGGAGGCGCAGCCGGGCGGCCAGCCGGTGGATCTCCAGGTCCCGGTCCATCGCCTCCTGGCCCATGCCGCCGGGCGCCCTGCGCTCGGCATCGAGGCGGTCCGACAGGTCGGCGATCGACCGGCCGAGGCTCTCCGCGATGGCGGCGAAGTGCTGCTCGTCGCCGGCGATCAGTGCCGGGTCAGCCTTGGCGGTGAGGCGGTCGGGAAGGTCAAACGCGCTGGTAGTCAGCGGATTCACGTCATCAGCTCCTGGCAGCCGCGGGTGTTCCTGGCTCGGTGCTCCCGGGTGGCTCACGCGGGCACCGGCGGCTTTTCCCGGCTGGCCGCGTCGAGCAGCAGTGCCGCGGCCACCGCCGCCCCGTCGGTGCGGATCGCGCCGGCCACGGCCGCCGCTCGTGCCCGGGTACCGGGCGTCAGCGCCGCTGCGAGCGCGGCGGACAGGGACCCGGTGGTCGGGGCCTGCAGGTCATGGGCCACGCCGATGCCCAGGCCGGCCACCCGGCTGGCCCAGTACGGCTGGTCGCCCCACTGGGGCACCACCACCTGGGGCGCGCCGGCCCGGGTGGCGGTGGTCGTGGTGCCCGCGCCGCCGTGGTGCACGACGGCGGCCACCCGGCCGAACAGCGCCTGCTGGTTGACCTCGCCGACGGCGAGGCAGTCACCCGCGTCGTCGATCAGGTCCAGGCCCGCCCAGCCGCGCCCGACGAGTGCGCGGCGGCCCTGCGCGCGGATCGCCTCGATGGCCACCCGGGCGATGCCCGCCGGGGCGCGCATGCTGCCGAAGCTCACGTACACCGGCGGCGGGCCGGCGCCCAGGAACGCCTCCAGCTCGGCCGCGAGCGGGCGTTCGTCCGGCAGGATCCACGCGCCGGTCTGCTCGACGCCGAGGTCCGCAGGCTCCTGCCACGGGGCCAGGATGGGGTCCGCCGCCAGCCACGGGTGGCTGGTGAGCATGTGGTCGCGGACGTTGTCCACCGGTGGCAGGCCGGCCGCCTTCCGGTGGGTGTTGAGCGCCGGGCCGAACACCGCGTTGTAGTCCCGGGCGTTGAGCTCCCACAGTTCCTGGTTGCCGGTGACGTCCGGCGGGAGCGGCCGGCCCGGCAGCGGGGTCGGCCGGTGGTGTGGCGACGGCAGGACGATCGGGCAGTAGCTCACGTGCACAGAGAGGATGCCCAGTTTCTCGGCCACCGACCGCGCGGCGGCCGCGGCCGGTATCACGCCGCTGGCCACCAGTGCATCGCATCCCTCGGCGGCCGCGGCGACCTTGCTGAACCAGGTGGCGATCAGCTCGGCCGTGACCCGGGGCACGTCATCCGGCGACGGCGGCGCCGCCCTGTGCACGAGCGCGCGTACCGGCTCGCCGGCCGGGACCAGCGGCACGCCAGCCTCGGCCAGCCGGTCCGCGCAGTCCGGCGGCCCGCACACCCGCACCTCCGCGCCGAGCGCCCGCAACTGCACCGCCAGTGCCAGCAGGGGTTCGATGCCCCCGCGCGAGTCATACGTTGACAGCAGCACACGCAT
The DNA here is from genome assembly GCA_050257395.1 of Gemmatimonadota bacterium. Lineage (GTDB taxonomy): Bacteria > Actinomycetota > Actinomycetes > Streptosporangiales > Streptosporangiaceae > JAIRTY01. The sequence goes on from JBLMWU010000237.1 coordinate 3,108, forward strand.
TCCGCGTCCCCCAAATGTCCGCAGGTTGTGCCCTCGGCCATGCATTCTGCGGCACGACCGGGGTCTTGCCGCAAGCCCCCGGGTGCGCTATAGATTGAAAGTGGAGGGGAGTGTGCATTCCCCTTTTTCTTGATCATCCGCTCGCGGAGTTCGTGCGGGCTGCCCGGCCCGTGCGCAGGTTGCGAGAACCGGCACGGGCCGGGCCAGCGGTACTGCGGGGAGACACCCGCGGCGGCCCGGCAGCCGGTGCGGCTTCCGCCGGCGCGGATCCAGCGGGTGCTGACCCGGCCGGTGCGGACTCAGCCGAGCCGGGGGCACCCGGGCCTGCTGCGCCGCGGGGGGCACCCGGGCCTGCTGCGCTGCCGCTGGTGGACGTGCTCACCCCGGGCACCGGGCGGGCCTGGTCGGGTGCCCGCCACGCGGAGTCGGTGCTCGGCTGCCGGCTCCGCTACCGGGGGCACTCCGAGCGGGCGGACGGGAACTGGCGGCTGCTGGTGATCACCCTGGCGGACCTGGAGACCGGGCTGCGCGCCGAGGTGCACTACCGCATCCTGGCCGGCTGTGGCGCCTTCCAGGCCTGGGTGGAACTGGCCAACGACGGCGGCGGCCCGATCGTTATCGAAGCCGTGACCTCGTTCCTGGGCGGCGGGCTGCCCGGTGGCGGCGACCTGGCGGACCTGGACCTGTGGTGGGCGGACAGCGACTGGCTGGCAGAAGGACGCTGGCAGGTGCGCCCGCTCCGGGAGGCGCTCCCGGACACCGACCGCCGCGCCCAGCCCGCGCGGCTGCCTCACCTTCACCAGCACGGGGTCGTGGTCCTCCGCCGTGTACCTGCCCATGGGGGCGCTGGTAAGCCGCACCACCGGGGCTTGCTGGGCATGGCAGATCGAGCACAACGGCGCCCGGCAGTGGGAGATAGGGGAACGGGCTGGCGCGGCCTATCTCGCCCTGCTCGGGCCGGCCGATGCCGCGCATCAGTGGCGGAAGACGCTGGCGCCGGGTTCCTCGTTCACTACCGTTCCCGTCTCCGTCGCGGTGAGCACGGACGGGTTCGAGGGCGCGGTCGCGGCCCTCACCCGCTACCGCCGCCTGCTGCGCCGCCCGCACCCCGATCACCGCCGGCTCCCGGTGGTCTTCAACGACTACATGAACACCCTCATGGCCGACCCGACCACCGAGAAGCTGCTGCCGCTCGTGTCGGCGGCGGCGGCCGCGGGCGCCGAGTACTTCTGCATCGACGCCGGCTGGTACGACGACGGCGCCGGGTGGTGGGACAGCGCGGGGGACTGGGCCCCGTCCGCGGCCCGGTTCCCCGGCGGCCTCACCGAGGTGCTGGACCACATCCGGGCCGAGGGCATGGTCCCGGGCATGTGGCTGGAGCCGGAGGTGGTGGGGTGGGCACCGCCGCCGCGCGGGAACTGCCCGCGGAGGCGTTCTTCCACCGCGGCGGGGTCAGGATCGCCGAACACGGCCGCTACCACCTCGACCTGCGGCACCCCGCGGCGCTCAGGCACCTCGACGAAGCCGTCGACCTGCTCGCCGGGGACCTGGGCATCGGCTATCTCAAGCTGGACTACAACATCCGGGCCGACCCCGGCACGGACAGCGGCGGGATCAGCGCCGGCGCCGGCCTGCTCGAACACAACCGGGCCCTGCTGGGCTGGCTGGACCGGGTGCTCGACCGCCACCCCGGGCTGACCATCGAGAACTGCGCCTCGGGCGCGATGCGGGCCGACTACGCCATGCTCGCGCGGCTGCAGCTGCAGTCCACCAGCGACCAGCAGGACTTCCTCCGTTACCCGGTGATTGCCGCCGCCGCGCCGGCCGCCATCACCCCGGAGCAGGCCGGCATCTGGTGCTACCCGCAGCCGCACTTCAGCACCGGGGAGATCGCCTTCACGCTGTGCGGCGCCCTGCTGGGGCGGATCCACCTGTCCGGCCACCTCGACCGGATGAGCCCCGCCCAGCGGGAACTGATAGCCGGAGCGGTGTCCGTGTACAAGCAACTGCGCCCCGACCTGGCGGACGCGGTCCCGTTCTGGCCGCTGGGCCTGCCCCGCTGGGCGGACTCCCGGGTGGCACTGGGCATGCGCGGGCGCACGCGCAGCTACCTGCTCGTCTGGCGCCGCGGGCCGCGGCAGGCGGCAGGCCACGGCTCCCCGCAGGCGCCTGCCCCCGGCAAGGCCGCCGCCGGGGAGCACGCCGCCGTTACCCTGCCGGTCCGGCATCTGCGCAGCCGGCCCGCCGCGGCTCAGGTGCTGTTTCCCGCTGGCCCCGTGGCGCCTCCCCGGTGGGACGCGGCCAAAGGTGAACTGACGGTCACCTTGCCCGCCGCCCCGGCGGCCGGCCTGATCTGCCTCGCCACCACCACCTGATGCCGGGGGAGCGGAGCCGGCACGATCATGACCTTGGCGGGGCGGCTGTTCACCCGCGGGCTGTCTGCGCGGCTGCGCGGTCCGGTGTTCCGCACCAGCGCGCGACAGTGCTGATAGCAATAGTGGCTTGGCATCCTCCCCAACCGGATGGATGGGGATTCCAGCCGCTCACGTCCAGTTCAGGAGGCAAGCAGTTGAGGTTCGCGGTTCACCGGCCCGCCCAGCGGCGAGCCTCCCCGCGCAGTCACCGCATGCCCTGCGGCGATGTTGCGTGCCGCGTTCACATCAGCGTTGAGCGTGAAGTTGCAGGCTACGCAGGCGAAGAGGGCTTGGCTCTTGCGGCTCTCCGCCGCGATGTGCCCGCACGCGCTGCAGCGCTGGGAGGTGAAACGCGGGTCGATCTTTTCCACCCGGCCTGGCGCCTTGTGCTCCAGCCGGGTGGCGAACAGCGACCAGGCGCCGTTGAGGATGGCGCGGTTCAGGCCGGCTTTCTGCGCGACGTTGCAGCCCGGGTTCTCCACGGTGCCGCGCGCCGAGCGGGTCATGTTCCGCACCTGGAGGTCCTCGATGCGGATCACGTCGTAACGCTGGGCAATCTCAGTAGATCTCTGCTCGGCCCAGTCCTTGCGGGCATCGGCGTTGCGGGCATGCAGCCGGGCCAGGCGGCGTTTGAGCTTCGCCCGCCGGCTGCTGCCGCGTTTGGCCCGGGACAGGCGCCGCTGCAGGCGCTCCACGGGACGCGGGGCAGGGACCTGGAACCTGGCCCCGTCCGACAGGGCCAGCGTCACCGCCACCCCCCGGTCGACACCGATCACCTCACCAGTGCCAGGGCCGGGGATCGGGCGGGGGATGGCCGTGAAGGCGATGTGCCAGCGCCCGGCCCGGTCCCGGGTGACCCGGTAGGACCTGGCGGCGGGGACCGGGCGGGACCAGCGGAACCGCACCCACCCCGCCTTCGCGACGAACACCTCACCCGTGTGGCGGCTGAGCCTGCGGACATGGCCGGCCTTGAGATGGATGATCCGGAACCCCTCATCCCGGTCAGCTTTGCGCCAGGTGGGCTTGCGGTGGGTCCCGGCGAAGAAGTTCTTCATGGCCTGGCTGTGGTCGCGGATCGCCTGCTGCTGCACGGTCACGCTGCCCCCGGCCAGCCACGGGTGGGCGGCCCGCGCCGCCGTCAGCTGCCGGCACCGCTCCGCGAAACCGGGCATTGGCCCGCGTCCCGGCCGCCAGGACGACTCCTGCTCCACGCACAGATTCCACACGAACCGGGCATGCGCGCAATGCCGCAACAGCACGTCCGCCTGGGCAGGCGAGGGCAACAGGCGGTAGCGGGACACTCGAATATTATATCGAAAGTCAGCCAACAGAACGGCTCTACAGGCATTCTTTCGCCCGGCTCCGCGAGGCGCCGGATCCCCCCGGCCTGAACGACGGGGCATCCTCCGGGAGACTTTTATGACTGACGAGGAAGCAGCCGAACGCTGCCTGCAGGCTCTCGCAGGTCCGCAGGCGCGGCTGCGCCCGGACCAATGGCGCGCCATCCAGGCGCTCGTGGGGGATCGCCGCCGTGCCCTGGTCGTCCAGCGGACCGGCTGGGGCAAATCCGCCGTCTACTTCGTCGCCACCGCTCTGCTGCGGGAAAGCGGCGCCGGGCCGACGGTGATCGTCTCGCCGCTGCTCGCCCTGATGCGCAACCAGATCGCGGCAGCGGAACGGGCCGGCATCCGGGCCCGCACCATCAACTCAGCCAACGTCGGGGACTGGGCTGAGGTCCACGGCGAGATCAAGGCGGGCGCCGTCGATGTGCTGCTGGTGAGCCCGGAACGGCTCAACAACCCCGACTTCAGGGATCTCATCCTGCCGCAGCTCGCCAGCTCGGCCGGGATGCTCGTCATCGACGAAGCGCACTGCATCTCCGACTGGGGGCACGACTTCCGGCCCGACTACCGCCGCCTGCGCGCGGTGGTCGCGGATCTGGGGCCTGAGGTTCCGGTGCTCGCGACCACCGCGACCGCCAACGCCAGGGTCACGCACGACGTCGCGGAGCAGCTGGGCGCCGGCTGGCGCGGGCCAGGCGCGCCCCCGCCCACGCTCGTGCTGCGCGGCCCGCTTGACCGCGACAGCCTTCACCTGTCCGTGGTGCGGCTGCCGGCCGCCCCGCAGCGGCTGGCCTGGCTGGCCGACCATCTCAGCCAGCTCCCCGGCTCAGGCATCGTGTACACCCTGACCGTCGCCGCCGCCCACGACGTCGCCGGATTCCTGCGGGACCGCGGATACGCGGCCGAGGCCTACACCGGGCAGACCGACCCGGAGCAGCGGCTCGGTGTGGAAGACGACCTGCTCGCGAACAAGGTCAAGGCCGTCGTCGCGACCAGCGCGCTCGGCATGGGTTTCGACAAGCCCGATCTCGGCTTCATCATCCATCTCGGCGCGCCGCAGTCGCCCGTCGCCTACTACCAGCAGATCGGCCGGGCTGGCCGGGGCGTAGAACGCGCGGACGTGATCCTGCTGCCTGCCACCGAGGATCGCGACATCTGGGCCTACTTCGCCAGTCTCGCGTTCCCGCCGGAACACGTGGTGCGGGCCACCCTGGACGCCCTGGCCGGCGCTGACGGCCCGCAATCGCTCGCGGCGCTCGAGCCACGGGTCGACCTGTCGCGCAGCCGGCTGGAAATCCTGCTCAAGGTTCTCGACGTGGATGGCGTGGTCCGGCGGGTGCGCGGTGGCTGGGAGGTGACCGGCCAGCCGTGGGCCTACGACAGCGAACGTTATGCCCGCGTCGCCGCGGAGCGGTCTCGCGAGCAGGAGGCGATGCTCGGGTACCTGACCACCACCGGATGCCGGATGGAGTACCTGCGCCGTGAACTCGATGACCCGGCCGCCGCGCCGTGCGGGCGATGCGACAACTGCACCGGAGTCGCCCGGGCGGCGGGCATCAGCCCGGCCAGCGAGGCCGTCGCCCGCAGCCACCTGCAGCGGCCCGGTGTAATCATCGCACCGCGGCGGGCGTGGCCGTCCGGGATGAAGACGCTCGGCGTCGACGCCGCCGGGCGGATCCCGGCCGCGGCCGCGGCCGAGCCTGGCCGGAGCGTCGGCCGGCTGACCGACATCGGCTGGGGCGGCACATTGCGCCGGATGCTCGCTGGCGGCGAGCCTGACGCCGCTGTCCCCGGCGACCTGTTCGAGGCCGTGGTGCAGGTCCTCGCCGGGTGGGACTGGGCACAGCGGCCTGCCGCGGTGGTGACCATGCCCTCGCGGACCCGGCCCGCCATGATCGGTGACCTCGGCCAGCGGATCGCGGCCACCGGCCGGCTCGGCTACCTGGGCAGCCTGGGCTACCTGGGGGACGGGCCGGCAGGCCGCCAGCACAACAGCGCCCAGCGGCTTGCCGCGCTGTGGCGCACCCTGACCGTGCCGGAGCCGGTCCGCGCCTCCGTGGCCGGGATGGGCGGGCCGGTGCTGCTCGTCGACGACCGCGTGGACACCGGCTGGACCATGACGGTCGCCGCGAAGCTGCTGCGTGACTGCGGCGCACCGGCCGTGCTGCCGTTCGCGCTTGCCGTCACCACCTGACCAGGGCCCCGTCAGCGGCTCGCGGCGGAGGACCGGGCTGCGGCGGCGCTCTGGGACCGGGTGCGCTGATATTCGGCCGGGTCGAGGATCTGCCACATCGCCTTGCCGGTGGCCAGCACACCGCGTGCGGGCAGGGTGACCTGGCCGATGGTGGGGTTGGCCGGCAGGCGGGCCGGCTGGCCGAGGTCTTCGCCGTCCAGGGTGGCGTGCGCGGTGTCGATGTAGTACATCCGCTGGGGCATGAGCGTGCCGGTGTGGCCGCTGGGCATGGTGCCGGTCAGCTGCAGCCGGCCCATTCCCAGCGCGCTGGCCAGGCGTTCCCGGGCGAGGATCAGCGGCCGGGGGCGCCAGGATGCCAGCGGCATGGCCGCGTTCACCGTATTGAGCAGGGTCAGCACCCGGCTGGCGGTGGCGGTGAGTGTCCACTCCAGGGCGGGGGAGTCCATGGTGACCCGCAGGGTTGCCGGCCCATCCCAGGCGAGCCTGATCTTGGCGTATCCGGTGTAGTGGCAGGCGGGCCCGTAGTAGCGGGGGCAGGCGGTGTCGAGCCGCGGGCCGTCGACATGGATTGACCAGCGGCCGGCCGGGTCCCGGTGCCACACGGTCCGGTAGGGGCCGAAGTCGTTCTCCGGGAAGACCCGCAGGGCGAGTACGTGGCCGGAGTCGAAGGGCAGCCCGAAGACGCCCCAGCCACTGACGTACTCGTGGCCGGGCCATGGCGCGTGGCCCCGCACCGTCGCAAGCCTGGTCAGCCGGGCGGGCAGGCTGGCAGCAGCTCTGGCTGGCATGGAACGTACCTCCTGTGTGCATGCGCCCCGCCCCGCAGGCCGCCAGCGGCGTCCGGGGCGGGGTGCCCGTTGTCAGTAGCTGAAGGTGGTCGCGGCCTCGTCGCCGATCCACGCCCACATCGGGACCGTGCCCTGCAGTTCGGCGCCGCCGATGAGTGATTCCGGGCTGAGCTGCTTGGCGCTGAAGCAGATCGGGCAGACGTAGTACCGTCCCCCGGCGGCTTCGTAGCGCTTGAGCAGGTCGGCGAGCGGCGGGCAGCCTTCGCAGGCGACGCCGGTGGCCGTGCCGCCGGTGGCGAGCCGTACCGCTTCCTTGGCCAGGAACATCAGGGTCGGGCGGCCTGACTCAGCTGCGCCGACGGCGACGAGGAACGCGACGGTGACCTTCTCGGTGTCTTCGAGCCCGGTGGTCAAGCTGATGACGGCCTTGCCTGGCATGGGCGTGCCTCCCTGTCCCACGGGCCCGGGTGGGGCCCTCTGCGCAGCACGCTAGGGACGGCGAGGTCCGGTGTCGTCGGGGGTTCTCCCTACAAATCGAGCGGGTCGAGGCTGTCCAGCAGGCCGTGCTGCATGGCGAACAGGGTGGCGGTCGAGCGGGTGGAGGCACCCGTCTTGGTGTAGATGCGCTCGATGTGGGTTTCGGCCGTCTTGATCGTGATGCCCAGCATGCGGGCGACCTGGCGGGCGGTAGCGCCGCGGGCGATGAGGGTGAGCACCTCGATCTCGCGGGGGGTGAGGCCGGCCGGCCCGGCGCGCCGCTTGGCCCGCTGCCCGGCGGCGGTGAGCACGGCGTCGACGGCGTCGGCGGCCAGGCGGCCCGACCGGACCTCCTTGCGCAGTTCGTCCGCGGCCTGCCGGGGGGAGAGGGCGGGCCGGTACGGCCGGGGCTCCGTCATGGCCCGGCAGGCGTCGGCGGCGGCCAGGATCCGGCCGGCCGCGGGGATCGCGGCCCCGGACAGCCCGCGGTGGTAGCCCGACCCGTCGAGGCGCTCGTTGGCCAGGGAGGCGACCGCGCCGATGCGGGCCAGGGCCGGCGGGCGGGCCAGCACCCGCGCGGTCCAGTAGGACGCCAGCCGCATCTGCTCGGTCTCGGCGCCGGTCAGCGGCCCGGGCTTGCCGAGGATGGAGGCTGGCACTCCGTGCATGCCGACGTCGTGGACCAGGGCGGCGCGCCGCAGGGTCACGATCTCCCGGTCAGGCAGTCCGCACAGCCCGGCGGCGGTTGCGGCGAGCTCGGCCACCCCACGCGAGTGGCCTGCCCGGGGCGGGGACCGCAGGTCGGTGAAGTCGGCTATCGCCTCCAGCGCCGAGTCGAGCTCGTGCTCGCTCAGCTGCCGGCCCAGCCCCGGCTCGGCCTCGATCAGCGCCCCGAGCTCGGCCACGGCGTCCATGCCGGCGAGCACATCACCGGCGTCGCCGCAGAACACGTCCACGATCGCGGGATCGAAGTGCGTGCCCCGCCTGGAGCGGGCCACCTCGACGGCCGCTTCGACGCCACCGGCCCGGTGGAACACCTCGACGGTGTCGGCGAGGTGGAACAGCCTGATCGGGCGCGCGATCTGGTCACTCCCGACGCCCGCTGGGACCCCCTTGGCGTCCCAGCGGGTGAAGACCTGCCGGAGCGGATCGCACACCTCGGCGGTCAGGCCGAGCCGCGTGGCGAGCTGGGTGGTGGACAGGCAGTGTGCCATCAGCCCCCGCTCGATCGCCCGGCCCCCGGTCAGCACCAGGCTGGTGGCCAGCCGGAGCCGGTGCAGGAACGGGGCGCCCGCCCCCGCGTGGCTGAGCGCCAGGCCCATGAGCGGCAGCCCGGCCAGGTCGACACGGTAGCTGTCGCTCCGGAAGGCGATGTCATCGCCGAACCAGGCCGCCACTTCGGCGGTGTCGGCTATGCAGCCGGACCAGGCCAGCGCCATCACGTAATACAGCGCCACCCGTGCCTCGGCCGCCAGGCCGACGCGATCTCCCAGCCGCACAGCGATCAGCCAGGACCGCAGCACATGCTCCAGCGGCTGGCCCATCCCCAGATCGGTCGCCAGCGAGAAGGCAGCCACCAGCTCAGCGAGGCGGAGCCCGGAACCCTGATCGTCCGCACCCACAGTGATCATGCTACGGGCGGGCCAGCATTCCGCCAGGTGCCCAGGCGGAATCAGCGGGGTGCCGGGCCGCGGCCCGGCCGGTCACGCGGTGCCGCGGGAGAGCACTTCGATGATCTTGGGGCGCAGCTGGCCGGCGCTGATCACCTCGTCGACCGAGCCCACGGCGACCGCGCGGTAGATGTCGTGCACGCTGTCGAACTCCGCGGCCACCTCACCCAGCTTCTCGGCCCGCACGGAGGCCCGCAGCTGGACCAGCTCGCTCCCCAGCCCTGCGCGGTCAGCAGGCCGGGCCCTGGCCAGCCGGGCCTCCAGCTTCTGCACCCGCGGGTCGGCGGCGGTGCGCGCGTCCACGTCGCGGGCGAACACCACCGCGGCCGCGGGCGCGCCGCCGATCACCGACGCGAACGATCCCTCCACCGCGAGCACCGTCATCCGCGTGTTCAGCGCCTTGGAGAACACCACGAACGCGCCGCCGTGATAGCGCGAGATCACGCAGAAGACGATCGGCCCGGTGAAGTTGACGATCGCCCGGCCGATCTCGGCGCCGTACTCCAGCTGCAGGTGGCGCATGGAGTCCGGCGAGCCGTCGAAACCGGAGAGGTTGGCGAGCACCACCAGCGGCCGGTTGCCGCTGGCCGCGTTGATCGCCCGGGCCGCCTTCTTCGATGAGCGCGGGAACAGGGTGCCGGCGGTGTAGGTGTCCGGCCCGTCGGTGGGCGGGAAGCCGCGCCGCGGCACCGACCGTGACTCGATGCCCAGCAGGCAGACCGGGTGGCCGCCCAGGTAGGCGTCCTGGATGACCGCGGTGTCGGCGTCGGCCATGCCCGGCCAGCGCTCCAGCAGCGGGAGGTCCTGGTCGGCGAGCGCGCGCATCAGCGTGCGGATGTCAAAGGCCTTCTTGCGGTCGGGGTTGGTGGCCGGCGAGAAGATGTCGCCGACGGTGGCGAAGCCGCTGTCGGCGAGCGCGTGCGGGTAGCCGGTGACGTCGCGGTCCGCCGGATCGGAGGTCGGGACGCGCCGCGGGGCGTCCTCGCCGGGCGCGACATACGCGTACTGGTAGTGCGCCAGCAGGATGCCGCACGCGCCGGCCAGGTCGGGGGCCCAGTACTGCGCCTGGCCGTTGGGGCCCATCACCCGGTCATAGCCGCCGATGCCGAAGTTGTCCTCGGCCGAGACGCCGCCGGAGAAGTCCAGCGAATCCTTGCCGGTGAGCACCATCGCGCTGTCGGGCGTCATGACGAGGATGCCCTTGGTGTGCATGAGCATCGTCGCCTCGGCGTTCCAGTACGGCTGGGCGCCGACGTTGATACCCGCGACGACGACGTTGATCTCGCCGCCGGCCTGGGTGAACTCGATGATCCGCTTCAGCACCCGGGCCACCCAGTCCATGTTCTCGGTGCCGGAGTCCATGGAGATGCGCGCGCCGGACGACAGGGCGAACCACTCCACCGGCACGCCCAGCTGCCCCGCGAGGTCGAGGGCGGCGATGATCCGCGAGCACTCGGCCTCCGACACCGCGCCGAGTGCCCTGGTCGGATCGCCGGCGAGGCTGACGCGGGTGACGCCCTCCGGGTGCGCCGGCGTCGGGGTGGACACCACCCCCACCACGATGCCCGCCTTGTTCAGGCCGGGTGGCCGCTCCACCGGGGCGAGCCGGCCCGCGTCGTCCAGGTCGTACTCGGTGAACGTCCCGCTGGCGCCGGCGATCAGGCCGTGCAGCTCGTAGGGGTAGACCGTACCGCGCCTGCGGGCCCGCAGCACCTTCTGCTGGTAGTCGTCCAGCGGCTTGAGCCGCTCGGCGGGCGGGGCGCCGACGGAGGCCTCGACGCCAAGCCCCGGCTCGTAGTAGAAGCGCCCGGCCATCGGCACCGGCTCGCCGTCCCCGACCGCCACCCGGCCGCCTGCCAGCACCTCCTCGATGCCCGCGCCCACGGTGAGCGGCGCGATCTGCCGGCGCATGGCCGTGAGCTGCTCGAGGTCGGCCTCGATCACCGGCCAGATGTGCACCCAGACGTGGTTCATGTCCAGCGCCGGGCCGTTCCTGCCCCGGCCGGCCAGCGCGGTGCGGGCGCGGCGGATCGCCTGCACGCAGTTCGCGATCGCACGCTCCACCTGGGGCACGGAGCTGACCCGGCCCTGCTCGTCGCGGACGACCGCCAGCTGGCGCACCTGGGCGAGGGCGATGAGCCGCTGATCGGAGGAGTTCGCCTGCGCGGTCGCGTGGTAGAGCAGCACGTCCTCGGAGGAGTCGAGGCGGGTGATGTCGAAGTCGTGCAGCCGCCACAGGCTCAGCCGCCGCCCCACCATCGGGTGGACGCCGCGCACCAGGGAGTCCTCGTACATGCCGGCCTCCCCGGGCCGGAACGTGAAATAGGAGACCCCGCGGCCGCCGCCCAGGCAGGCCGCGACCGCGACCCGGCGGACGTCCTTCGCGAACGCGGTCGCGCCGAGCAGCTCCGCCAGCCGCGCGGACTGCTCGTCCGGGTCCTGCGGGGCGTCCGGCCAGCTCAGGTAGACGTCGACCACCGCGGCCTGGTCCGGCCGGCGGCGGGCGACCTGATCCTCCAGCGCCCCGGTCAGCGCGCCGCCGGCCAGCTCGGCCACCGCCCCGACCGTCGAGACCAGGTGCGTCGGGCGGCTGTCCAGCACGTAGTCCGCGACCGCGAACGGGCGGCCGCCGGCCTCGATCGCGCGCAGGTCCCCGAGCGCGTACTCACGGTAGTGCCGCTTGACCAGCACCTCCAGCATCGGCTCCCGTTCCGGGACGCCGGTCTCCAGCCGCGCTGCCAGGAAGCGGACCAGCGGTTCCGGGATCTCGGCCAGCGCGTCGATCCGGCGGGCCCGGCCGGGGCCGTCCGGCTCGGCCGCCAGCGCCGCGATCTCACCGGGCACGCCAGCCAGCACGCTGGCCCGCTCGGCGTCCACCAGCGGCTGGTCGAACCAGCGGACCCGGACGCTGCGGGCGAGGTCGCCGAGCAGCGGGAAGCGCAGCTGCGCGGCCAGCACCAGCCGGTCGAGGACGTCGCGGGCCTCGGCGTCCAGCGGGGCATCGGGCTGCGGCTCGTGCAGCCAGCGCTGGAGCACCGACGAGACGATCAGGACGTCCGGATCGGTGCGGCGCTGCGCGAGGAAGACGCGGAACACCGCCTCCTCGAGCGCTGGCGAGCGGTCCAGCCCGGCCAGCCCGTAGTGGCCGAGCACGCGCTCGAGCTTGCCGCGGAAGGCGTCGGGCACGCCGCTGCGCTCGGCGTCCAGGCTCTGCAGGTAGGCGTGGAAGTGCTCGCGCGGGCTGTGCACCCGGTTCTCGGCCTGCAGCTCCTCGTCGGCCGGGCGGTTGCGGGTCAGCTCGGCGAAGTCCGCGAACAGGCGCACGAGCGACAGTTCGCCGGTCGGATCCGGCACGCCTGTGGCGGCCAGTTCGTCACGCGCGGCCAGGTAGCCGGTCAGGCCGCCGTCCGCTGCCGGGCCGTCCAGGTCGTAGCCCATCAGCACGGCACTCAGGCTGGCGATGCCCCGCTCGGCGCGCTCGGCGGCGGCGGTCGGCTGCCGCTCGGCCGGCAGGTCGAGATCGACCCCGCCCCGGGCGACGGCGGCCGCCGCCTGCGGCCCGTCGGTGACCGGCTCGAGGCGGACCAGCGGCGCGCCGGTCTCGACCTGGCTGCCGACGGATACCAGCAGCTCGCGCACTTTCGCCGCGAACGGCGCGTTGAGCAGCGTCTCCATCTTCATGCTCTCCAGCACGAGGACGGGCGCCCCGGCCGCGACCTCGTCTCCCACCGCCACCGGGGTGCTGACCACCAGGGCCGGTGTGGGGGAGCGCAGCACACCGCCCTCGTCCCGGCTGACGCGGTGGGTCACGCCGTCCACCTCGACGAGGTGGACGGTGCCGTGGGTGGCGGTGACGAGCCGGTACCGCCGCCCGCCTGCGGTCAGCCGCAGGTGGTAGTCGCCGAGCCGCTCCACGTCGGCGATGACGGTCTGCGCCCGGCCGTTGGCGGTGACGGTCACCCGGTAGCGGCGCGGGCCGGTCTGGGCGACCGCGACCTGGTAGGCGGCGCCCCGCAGGGTGAGGTCGATCGCGCGCCCCACCCGGTGCTGCACCTGCGGGCGCCCGCCGTGCGCGGTGTCGAGCAGCCGCCGCACCTCGATCTGCTTCTCCTCCTCGTAGCCGGCGATGCCGGCCGCCACCAGGGCGATGCCGGAGTGCTCGTGCGAGACCAGCCGGCCCTCGGCGCGTACCCGGTCGATCCAGCCGGTGTCGGCGGTGCCGTCGATCACCTCGGGCTGGTCGAGCAGGTCCAGCAGGAAGCTCTTGTTGGTGGTGCCGCCCTCGATGATCACTGTGGTCTCGGCGAGGGCGCGCCGCAGCCGGCCCAGCGCCTCGGCCCGGGTCCGGCCCCTGGCGATGATCTTGGCGATCATCGAGTCGAAGTCTGCCGGGATGGTGTCGCCCTCGCCGACGCCGGTGTCGACGCGGATGCCCGGGCCGGCCGGCATCTCCAGCAGCGCGATGCGCCCGGGGGACGGGGCGAAGTCGCGGTCCGGGTCCTCGGCGTTGAGCCGGGCCTCGACCGCGTGCCCGGACTCCGGCGGGCGGGCCCCCTCGAGCCGGCCGCCCGCCGCGACGTGCAGGAGGGCCTTGACCAGATCGGTGTCGGTGGTGACCTCGGTGATCGGATGCTCGACCTGCAGCCGGGTGTTGACCTCCAGGAACGCGAAGTATTTGCCGATGGGGTGGTACAGGAACTCGACCGTGCCCGCGCCGCAGTAGCCGACCGCCTTCGCCAGCCGCTCGGCGGCGGCCTTCAGCTCGGCGTTCTGCTCCGCGCTGAGCAGCGGGGACGCCGACTCCTCGATCACCTTCTGGTTGCGCCGCTGCACCGAGCAGTCGCGCACGCCCAGCGCCCGGACCGTCCCGTGCGAGTCGGCGATGATCTGCACCTCGACGTGCCGCGCGCCGGTGACCAGCTTCTCCAGGAACACGGTGCCCCGGCCGAACGCCCGCGCCGCCTCGTCCCGGGTGCGCTGGTAGGCGTCTGCGAGCTCAGCGTCGGAGCGGATCACCCGGATCCCGCGCCCGCCGCCGCCCGCGCTCGCCTTGAGCATCACCGGGTAGCCGATCTTCCCGGCCGCGGCCAGCGCCCCCTCGAGGGTCTCGGCCGGCCCCTCGCTCCAGGGGGCCACCGGGACGCCGGCCTGCTCGGCCAGCAGCTTCGAGCCGATCTTGTCGCCGAGCTGGCGCATCGCCTCCGGGCCGGGGCCGATGAACGTGACACCGATGCGCGCGCACAGCTCGGCGAAGGCGGGATCCTCGGCGACGAAGCCCCAGCCCACCCAGGCCGCGTCGGCCCCGGTCTCGCGCAGCGCCCGTTCCAGCACGCCGAAGTCCAGGTAGGGCAGGGCGCTGGCAGGGCCGAGCGGGTAGGCGGAATCAGCCTCGCGCACGAACATGGCGGTGGCGTCGGCGTCGGTGTAGAGCGCGATGACCTGGATGGCCGAGCCGGTCTCAGCATTGATGTCCCGCACCGCGTGGATCAGCCGCATCGCGGCCTCGCCGCGGTTCACGACCGCTATGCGCGAAAACAAGCCAGCTCCTCCTGCCCCTCGTCCTGCCCGCACCCTGCCATAACCACCCAGCTACTAGCGAGTCGCCCGCGCGGATCCGCGGCGCGGCAGACCCGCTCTGAGCACCTGCCAGTTCAGGCCGGTATCAACCCTTTTGGGCCCGGCTGAATGGCAGGCAATCGCGCTGATCCCCGGGAGCCGGGCGGCCAGCGGGATTGGGGGACTGCCAGGGTCTGCCCGGCTGCCCGGAATGGCCGGGCGCCGGGGCCCGGGTGACATGCGCGCTGACCGGCCAGCTCAGGAGCTGAGCAGGGCCTGGTCCCCGCCGGTGAGACGGTCAGGCGGGCTCGTACAGGGTCAGGTCCAGCACGATGGCGATCATGACGGTGAGGACGCGGGCCGGGTGCGCGACCGGGCCGGCGAAGTCCACCTTGTAGTGGTCGGACGGGGTGAGCATCTCCTTGGTGATCCCGGCGAAGGTCTTGCGGATCCGCGCGAACTCGGCGCCCGCGGGGTCGGTCACCGAGAAGTGCTTGAGGCCCAGGTCGCCGACCACCTTGCCGACCGTCTGCCGCTGCTCGTCGACCAGCGTGTAGTGACGGTTGGTGTACCTGCCGCGGATCTGGCCGAAGGGCTCGCCGCCCGGCCCGGCGAGCTCGGTCAGATGTTCCCTGGTGTGCGTCGTGAGTGTGAAGGCCGTGGAGCCGCCCACGGTGGTGACCGTCAGCATCCGGGTGGCCGGCACTCCCTGCGGGAGCAGCTTGACCCGGCTGCGCGCCTCGGCTTCGGTGGCGGTCGCCAGCAGCTGCCGGGCGCCGTTGAAGATCTCGTAGCTCGCCCGGGTCGGCAGCAGCTTGCCCGGCTGCTGGATCCGCAGCGACGGGAAGCCGAAGAGATTGTCCATACCGGTGAGTATGCAGCACCGTTTTGGCGGCCGTCAGTCCTCCGTCACGGGCCGGATCCGCCAATTCCGGGCCAATTACAGCTCGATGCGCGAGCCCATGATGACGGTGCGCTCGCGGGGGAGACTGAAGTGATCCGCTGCATCGGCAGTGATCCGTGAGGTCGCCAG
The DNA here is from genome assembly GCA_050257395.1 of Gemmatimonadota bacterium. GTDB lineage: Bacteria > Actinomycetota > Actinomycetes > Streptosporangiales > Streptosporangiaceae > JAIRTY01. The sequence goes on from JBLMWU010000237.1 coordinate 18,583, forward strand.
GAACAGGCGTTTGCGCCAGCGGCTCATCCCGGGGGTGCCGCCCGGCCGCAGCTCGATCCTTGACAGGAAGTACGACAGCTTGCCGCCGGTGAGCGGGCTTTCGAGGTCGGCGCCGCGGATGAGGGGCAGCAGGGCGGGAACGTCCGGCCGGTCCAGGTAGCCGAAGCGGGCGGTGACGTGGGTGATCCGGTCGTCCCGGTAGCCCAGGTCGTCGACGGTGAGCCGGCCGGCGGGCGGGACGTGCGGCACGGGCGCGGTCTCGATTGCGAGGATGATGACGTGCTCGTGCAGGATCTCGTGGCCCCGCTGCTGTTCCGACGTGTGCAGGATGCGCAGCCGCGGCAGATAGCCGAGCTGGGCGGCCTGCTGCGCGACTGAGAATGCGCCGCTGATGATCGCCTGCGAGGCGATGACCGTCGCGGCGGCGGCCAGGACCACCATCGGGATCCGCGCCCACCCGGGGACCAGCAGGAAGAACGGGCTGCGGACGGCGAGGGCGGGGTGGCTGAGGACCAGTGCGCCCTGGCCCAGGTAGCTGAGAGTGCAGGCCGGGAAGACCAGGAGCAGCCAGGCCCGGGTGATCGGGGCCCGGCCGAAGTGCCCCATGTCCGCATACAGCGCCTCCGCCCCGGTGACCGCGAGGACGATGGCGGCCAGCGAGAAGAACGCCATCGGGAAATGCCCCGCGAGGAAGCCGGCCGCGTAGCTGGGCGACAGCGCCTTGAGGATCGCCGGGTGGGCGATGATGCCGCGGATGCCGATCGCGCCGATCGCGGCGAACCAGACGGCCATGATCGGCCCGAACAGCCGGCCCACGGCGCCCGTGCCCAGCCGCTGGGCGAGGAACAGGCAGAGGATGATCGCGGCGGTGATCGGGACGACCAGCTCCGACAGTGACGGCGCGGCGACCTTGACCCCCTCGATCGCCGACAGGACCGAGATCGCCGGGGTGATCACGCTGTCGCCGAAGAACAGGGAGGCGCCGAAGATCCCCAGCGCCGCCAGCATCATCTTGGCCCGCCGGCCGCCCGGGCCCCCCTGCCGGCGGATCAGGGTGATCAGCGCCATGATGCCGCCTTCGCCGTCGTTGTCAGCGCGCATCACGAGCAGGACGTAGGTGACGGTGACGATGATCATCACCGACCAGAACACCAAAGACACCACGCCGAACACGTTGTCGCTGTTCACCGGTACGGGATGGGGGTCGCCCCGGTCGAATACGGTTTGC
>JBLMWU010000238.1:0-10072 GCA_050257395.1 Gemmatimonadota bacterium
CGTGTCAGCGCCGGGAGCAGCAGGCTGCGGCCCGGGATGCGGGCGGGCAGGCACGGGCCGGGAGGGCATGGACCCGTTGCCCGCCACCCTGTCCTGCTCCCCGGTAACGGGCGGCCCGTCACGCCGCTCCGGGGCGGACTGGGTGACGTCGCCGCCGGCCATGCCGGTCGTTGCCACGTCACCGGCCACCTGCGCTCCTGTCGTCCGCCAGGCACCCAGTCTATCGGCGGACGGCCCGCCAGGCGCCCACCCCGCCCGACAGCGCAGGAATCCGGACTGTCCAGGGCGCTGCGCAGCACACCGGGCGGCGGCGGTCAGACCACGAGCAGGGAGCGCACCGTGTCCCGCGGCAGCCGGGCCCGGCCGTCCAGGAAGCCCAGCTCCAGGATCACGGCGACGGCTTCCACCTGGGCGCCGGCCCGGCGGACCAGGTCGGCGGTGGCCTCGGCGGTGCCGCCGGTGGCCAGCACGTCGTCCACGACCAGGACCCGTTCCCCGGGCTCGAAGGCGTCCTGGTGGACCTCGATCGTGGCCGAGCCGTACTCGAGCTGGTAACTCTGCGAGTAGGTGGGGGCGGGCAGCCGCCCCTCCTTGCGCACGGGCACGAATCCCGCCCCGAGCCTGCAGGCCACCGACGCGGCCAGGATGAAGCCCCTGGCCTCGATGCCCGCCACCTTGTCGACCGGCCCGTACCCGTCCGCCAGCGCGCTGACCACCGCGCCGAACGCGGCGCCATCCGCCAGCAGCGGGGTGATGTCCTTGAACAGGATCCCCGGCTGCGGGTAGTCCGCGATGTCGCGGATCCGCGCGCGGATCAGGTCGGCCAGAGCCGTATCCGCGGAGACGTCCCCGGCCACCCGCTACCGCCGCTTCTTCTTGCCGCTGGGGCGGCGCTTGGGGCCCGCCGGGCGGCGCGGCTGCTGCCGCGGTCCCGGCCGGGCTGACCCGGCGGGCCGGCCCGCTGGCACCCGGTCGTCCTGCCCGGCCCCGCCCTCCCCGGCGGCCACCGCGGCCCCGGTGCCGCTGGTCTCGTCCGGCTCGTCCGCGGCGGTGTCCTCCTGCCCGCCCGGCTGGCCCGCACCGGCCTGCCCGCCGGCCGCGACCTTGGACCGCGCGCCCGCCCGGCCCCGGCTGCGGCCGCCGGAGGCCCGCAGCGTGACCCGCTTGGCCAGGGCCTTGTACTGCGGCTCCCGTTCCTTCATGTCGGCCAGCAGCGGCGTGGCTATGAAGATCGAGGAGTAGGTCCCCGACAGCATGCCGACGAACAGCACCAGCGCCAGGTCCTGCAGCTCGCCCGCGCCGAGCAGGGCGGCGCCCACGAAGAGGATGGACGCCACCGGCAGCAGCGCGATGAGGGAGGTGTTGATGGACCGCACCAGGGTCTGGTTCAGCGCCAGGTTGGCCGCCTGGCTGTAGGTGCTGCGCGCGGATCCCAGCAGGCCGGCGGTATTCTCCCGGACCTTGTCGAACACCACCACCGTGTCGTACAGCGAGTAGCCCAGGATGGTGAGCAGGCCGATCACCGAGGCCGGGCTGACCTGGAATCCGAGCAGCGCATACACGCCCACGGTGATCACGATGTCGTGCGCCAGCGCGACGATCGCGGCTGCGGCCATCTTCCATTCGAAGGCGATCGACAGGTAGATGACCACGACGATCAGGAACGCGATCAGCGCCTGCAGGGCCTTCTGGGAGATGGAGGTCCCCCAGCTCGGGCCGATGAACTGGGTGCTGATCTGGTTCTGGGACAGGTGGAACGCGCTCCCGATCGCCCGGGACACGCTGCCCTGCTCGGCGGTGCTCAGCGGGTGCGTCTGCACGCTCCAGCTGGCCTGGCCGTTCTGGACGTTGGTGACCCGCTGGACGATCGTGTCCTGGCCGCCGCCGGCGCCGCTGACGGTGCTGCGCACCTGGCTGATGGACGCCGTGCCGGCCGGGAACTCGAAGACCGAGCCGCCTTTGAAGTCCACGCTGAAGTTCAGCCCGCGGACCAGCAGGGCCACGATGCTGATCACCAGGATCGCACCGGAGATGGCGTACCAGAGCTTCTGGCGGCCCACGAAGTTGACCGAGACATCGCCCCGGTAGAGCCTGCCGCCGATGCCGCCGCGCGCGGCCATCATGCCTCCTTCGCCGGGGCCTGACGGGCCTGGGTGGTGCGGGCCTGGGCGCCGCGGGTTCCGGCCCCAGCGGTGCCAGCAGCGGCCCGCGGCGACGCCCGCCAGGGGGCACGGGCGCCGAGCCGGGCCGGGTCGAGGCCGGACAGCGGGTGCCCGCCGCCGTAGAACTTCGTCCGCGCCAGCAGGGTCAGCATGGGCTTGGTGAACAGGAACACCACCACCACGTCGATGATCGTGGTGAGGCCCAGCGTGAAGGCGAAGCCCTTGACGCTGCCGATCGCGAAGAAGTACAGCAGGGCCGCGGCCAGGAACGAGACCGTGTCGGACACCAGGATGGTCCGCCGCGCCCGGCCCCAGCCGCGTTCCACCGCGGCCCGCAGCGAGCGGCCTTCCCGGACTTCGTCCCGCAATCGCTCGAAGTACACGACGAACGAGTCGGCGGTGATGCCGATGGCCACGACCAGGCCGGCGATGCCGGCCAGCGACAGCGCGTAGCCCTGGTACTTGCCGAGCATGACCACCGACTCAAAGGCCAGCACACCGGCGATGACCAGGCTGGACACGGCCACCACGGCCAGGCCCCGGTAGTACAGCAGGGTGTAGAAGACCACCAGCAGCAGCCCGATCCCGGCGGCGAAGAGGCCCGCGTTCAGCTGGTCGTGGCCGAGCTGCGGGGACACCGACTGCACGGACTGCTGGTTGAAGCTGAGCGGCAGCGCGCCGTAGGACAGCAGGTTGGCCAGGTTCGTCGCCTGGGACTGGGTGAAGCTGCCGGTGATCTGCGCGGACCCGCCGGGGATCGGCGAGTTGATGCTGGGGAACGACACCACGGCGCCGTCCAGCACCACCGCCAGGAAGTCCTGCGGCAGCGGCTGGCCGTTGTTGTAGTACTTGGTGTACATCTGGCTGGTCAGCGTGCCGAACAGCTTGGCGCCGTTGCCCTTGAAGTTGACGTTCACCTGCCAGGCGCTGCTGCTGGTGGTGAGCGGGCTGGCGCTGGCCGAGGAGATCATGTCGCCGACCACCTTGGCCGGGGCCAGCGCGAACTTGTACAGCGCGCCGTTGGGCTGCCGGCCGCAGGACACGGTCTGGTCGGCGGCCCGGTTGAACTGGTCCTGGGTGTAGCCGACCGTCTGCTTCCAGTTCGGGCTGGCGCAGTTCAGCTTGTTGAACAGCGCCTTGGTGCGGGCGCTGAGGGCGGCCGGGTCCCCGTAGATCGAGGGATTCGCGGCGGCCATCTGCCAGGTGAACACGGCCGAGCCGGAGGTTGGCGCGGGGCTCGGGGTGGCCGTCGCGCTGGCGGCGGGCGAGGCGCTGGCCGAGGGGGACGGGGTGGCCGACGCGGCGGCCAGCGGGGTGCCGGAGCCCAGTTCCCGGACCGCGCCCGCGGCGGCCGCCGCCTGCCCGGCCGCGTGCCCGGGCGAGCTGACCCTGGCCTTGGTGCTGGCCGACGGGCTCGCGCTGGCCCCAGGGCTGCCGGAGGCGGACGGGGTCGCGCCCGGCGTGGCGCCCGCCGAGCCGGTGGGGGTGGGCGTGGGCGCCGTGGGCACCGCCGAGTTCGGCGCGTACACCAGCACCTGGCGGAACAGCAGCTGCGCCGCCCTGGTCAGGCTGGTGACCTGCTGCGCGCTCTTGCCGGGCACCGACACGTTGATGATGTCGCTGCCCTGCTGGTCCACCACCGCTTCGGTGAAGCCGGAGGCGTTCACGCGGTTGCGCAGGATCGAGACCGCCGTCGCCATCTCGGCCGCCTTGGGCGGCGTCCCCTTGGGCGTCACCGCCTTCAGCGTGACCGTCGTCCCGCTGGTCAGGTCGAGGCCTAGCTTGATCCGCAGGTCCTGGTGCCACCGGCCGGGGCTGGCGAGGTCCCCGCCCACGATGGACAGGAACAACGCCACGATCACCACGGCCAGTACCGCCAGCGCCCGCCCTGGCCGGGAGGCACTACCGCTTGGGGGAGCCACTTCTCGCCCGTCCTTTGAGTCGCATGAGTGGTGAGGGGCCCCGGCCGGCGCGAGTGGCCCGCACCGGCCCGGGTGCCCGGCCGTCAGCTGGCGGCGGGACCGCCGTTCGCGGAGCCGCGCTTACCGGCCTGGGCCTTCTCCGCCTCCGGCGCTTCGACCGTGTCCTCCGGGGCAGCGGCCTCGGGCTGCGCGGGCGCCTCAGCGGCCGGGCCTGCCTCCTCAGCGTCCTCGGCGGTCCCGGCCTCCTCCGCGTCGTCCCCGGTCTCCTCCGGGACCACGTCCATGATCGCGCGCTTCATGAAGCGCAGGTTGACGCCCGGCGAGACCTCGAGCAGCACGTCGTCGCCGTCCACCTCGGTCACGGTGGCGTACATGCCGGCCGTGGTCCGCACCCGGGCGCCGGGCTCGACCTGGTTCTGCATCTGCTGGACCCGCCGCTGGCGGTTGCGCTGCGGGCGGATCATGACGAAGTAGAACAGCCCGAACAGGACCACGATGATGAGCAGCGGGAGGAAGCTGCTGCCGCTGTTGGTGGCGGCGGCAGCCGCGTGGCTGGTGCTCGCGAGAGTAAACATCTTCCCCATCCGGGGGCATCCTTCCAGTTGAGAGGCGCGCCTGGGTCATCCAACCCGGGCAATGGGCCAGCAGGCCCAACGCTCACGGTCGGGTGGCTGTCGCCGGCCAACTGCCGAAGTGTAGCGGCGCACAGACGGCGCACCAACAGGCTACGGGGTTCCGCGACCGATCGTGACATTCCCGCGACCTGTGGTGCGGCTGTCACCCGAAGAGGCTGCCAGGAGCCGCCAATCCGGACGGTCCCGGCGGGGCCAGCCCCAGATGCTGCCAGGCAGCCGGGGTGGCCACCCGGCCCCGCGGGGTGCGGGCGATCAGGCCCGCCCGGACCAGGAACGGCTCGGCCACCACCTCCACCGTCTCGGCCTCCTCGCCCACCGCCACGGCGAGCGTGGACAGGCCGACCGGCCCGCCGCCGAACCGGTCCACCAGGGCCCCGAGCACCGCCCGGTCCAGCCGGTCCAGCCCGTTCTCGTCCACCTCGTACAGTTCCAGGGCGGCCCGGGCCAGCGCCCGGGTGATCACCCCGTCGGCCCGCACCTCCGCGTAGTCGCGGACCCGGCGCAGCAGCCGGTTGGCGATCCGGGGGGTGCCGCGGGAGCGGCCCGCAATCTCGTCGCCGCCGTCGGGATGGAGGCTCACCCCGAGCAGGGACGCCGACCGGCGGATGATCACCTCCAGCTCGGCCGCCTCGTAGAAGTCCAGGTGGGCGGTGAAGCCGAACCGGTCCCGCAGCGGCGCCGGCAGCAGGCCCGCCCGGGTGGTCGCCCCCACCAGGGTGAACGGGGCGATGTCGAGCGGGATCGCGGTGGCGCCGGGCCCCTTCCCGACCACCACGTCCACCCGGAAGTCCTCCATGGCCAGGTAGAGCATTTCCTCGGCCGGCCGGGCGAGCCGGTGGATCTCGTCGATGAACACGACCTCGCCCTCGCTGAGGGTGGACAGCACCGCCGCCAGGTCCCCGGCCCGCTCGATGGCGGGCCCGCTGGTGATGCGCAGCGGGGCGCTCAGCTCCGCGGCGATGATCATGGCGATGGTGGTCTTCCCGAGCCCGGGCGGGCCGGACAGCAGCACGTGGTCCGGGGCCCGGCCGCGCCGCAGCGCGCTCTCCAGCACCAGCGACAGCTGCTCGCGCACCCGGGCCTGGCCGACGAAGTCGTTCAGGCGCTTGGGCCGCAGCGTGCCCTCGATGAACCGCTCCTCGGCCTCGGCCAGCGGCGACACCAGCCGGTCGGCCTGCGCAGGGCCGCCGCCTGCCCGGGCCAGCCGGTCACGTTCGGCCCGCGCCAGGCCCGGCGCCTCCCGGGCGGCCTCGTCCGCCGCCTCATGCGGGCCGGTCATGCGCGGCTCAGCTTCCGGAGGGCTGCGCGGAGCATCACCGCAACATCCACGTCGCCGCTGGCCGCCGCGCCGTCCCCGCCCATCGCCGCCGGCGCTTCGGCGAGGTCGGCCTCGACCGCGGCGATGGCCTGGTCCGCGTCCCGGGCCTGCCAGCCCAGGTTGACCAGGCCGGCCCGGACCTGGTCCCGCCAGGACGCAGCGGCCTGCCGCTGCCCGGCCGGGGTGCCAGCGGCGGCCCCGTCAGGCCGGGCGCCCATACCGGGCGCGCCGAGCCGCCCGGCCAGCTCCAGGACGATCCGCTGCGCCCCTTTCCGGCCGATACCAGGCACTTTGGTCAGCGCGGTGATGTCCTCCGCCGCGACGGCCCCGCGCAGCCCGTCGGGGGTGAACACGGCCAGCATGGCGAGGGCGAGCCGCGGCCCGACGCCGCTGGCGGTCTGCAGCAGCTCGAAAACATCCCGCTCGTCGTCGGAGCCGAACCCGTACAGGGTGAGCGAGTCCTCCCGCACCACCAGGGAGGTGGCGACCCGGGACCGCTCCCCCGGCCGCAGGGTGGCCAGCGTGCCGGGCGTGCACTGAACCAGCAGGCCGACGCCGCCGATCTCGATGACCGCGCCCTCCGGGCTGACCGTGTGCACGAGACCGTTCAGATGAGAGATCACTGCCTGCCTCCTGCCAGGGAACTCCGGGCACCGGGCCGGCCGGGCCCGCCGGCCGGGGCGGCCACCGCGGCGGCGGCGGTGAGCCGGCTCTGCATGCCGCCCCGCCACAGGTGGCAGATGGCCAGCGCGAGCGCGTCGGCGGTGTCCGCGGGCCGGGGCGGGTCAGCCAGCCGGAGCAGCCGCATCACCATCGCGGTCACCTGGGCCTTGTCCGCCCGCCCGCTGCCGGTGACCGCCGCCTTGACCTCGCTGGGGGTGTGCAGCGCCACCGGCAGGCCGCGCCGGGCCGCGCACAGGATCGCGACCGCGCCGGCCTGGGCGGTGCCCATGACGGTGCGGACGTTGTGCTGGCTGAACACCCGCTCCACCGCGACCGCGTCCGGCCGGTGCTCGGTGAGCCACTCTTCCAGCCCGCGCTCGACCGCCAGCAGCCTGGCCGCGGTGTCGTCGTCCGCCCGGGTGGTCAGCACCCCGGCCGCGACCAGCGCGGGCGGCCGGCCCGGGGCGCCCTCGACCACGCCGAGCCCGCACCGGGTGAGGCCGGGGTCCACGCCGAGCACCCGCACCAGCTCACCGTCCCGGTCGCAGCGAACACCTGTTCGGTGCGAACCTACCGGCCCCGGCCGGCTTCCGGGCCGAGGCGCGCCGTCAGCGGGTCAGCCCAGCTTCTCCATGATCTCGTCGGGCACGGAGTAGTTCGCGTACACGTCCTGCACGTCGTCGGAGTCCTCGAGCGCCTCGATGAGCTTGAACACCCGCTTGGCCTGGTCCTCGTCCAGCGGGACCTCGACCGCTGGCAGGAACGCCGCCTCGGCGGAGTCGTACTCCAGCCCGGCCTCGGCCACGGCGGTCCGCACCGCCATCAGGTCGGTGGGCTCGCTGATCACCTCGAACGACTCGCCGAGGTCGTTGACCTCCTCGGCGCCCGCGTCCAGCACCGCCAGCAGCACGTCGTCCTCGGTCACCCCGTCGGTCTTGCTGACGATGACCACGCCCTTGCGGTGGAACAGGTAGGACACCGAGCCGGGGTCGGCCATGGACCCGCCGTTGCGGGTGAGCGCGGTGCGCACGTCCGCGGCGGCCCGGTTGCGGTTGTCGGTCAGGCACTCCACCAGGACCGCCACCCCGCCCGGCGCGTAGCCCTCGTAGGTGATGGTCTCGTACTGGGCGCCGCCCGCCTCGAGCCCGGCGCCGCGGCGGATAGCCCGGTCGATGTTGTCGTTGGGGACCGAACTCTTCTTCGCCTTCTGCACCGCGTCGAACAGGGTCGGGTTGCCCGCCGGGTCAGCCCCGCCGGTCCGGGCCGCCACCTCGACGTTCTTGATCAGCTTGGCGAAGAGCTTGCCCCGCCGCGCGTCGACCACCGCCTTCTTGTGCTTGGTGGTCGCCCACTTTGAATGGCCACTCATGTCCTGTCCCTCACCATGTCGACGAAGAGCCGGTGCACGCGCGCATCACCCGTCAGTTCAGGGTGAAAAGAGGTGGCGAGCAGCGGCCCCTGGCGCACCGCGACGATCCTACCGGTGCCCTGGACGGCGGCGAGGACCTCGACCCCGCTCCCGGTCTCCTCCACCCACGGGGCCCGGATGAACACGGCGCGGAACGGCTGCTGCGCCGCGCCGGCCAGGCCGCGCACCTCGATGTCGCTCTCGAACGAGTCCACCTGGCGGCCGAATGCGTTGCGCCGCACCGTCATGTCGATCCCGCCGAACGTCTCCTGGCCGCCGATCCCGTCGAGCAGCCGGTCGGCCAGCATGATCATCCCGGCGCAGGAGCCGTACACCGGCAGGCCCCCGCCGATCCGCTTCCTGATCGGCTCGGCCAGCTCGAAGATGCCCGCGAGCTTCCAGATGGTGGTGGACTCGCCGCCCGGGATCACCAGGCCGTCCACGGCCTCGAGCTCCTCGGGGCGGCGCACGGCGAGCGGGCGGGCGCCCGCCTCGGCGAGCATCCGCAGGTGCTCGGGAACGTCGCCCTGCAGGGCGAGCACCCCAACGGCCGGGGCTAGGGACACGGGTCAGCCTCCACAGGAGATGGATGTCAGTTCGAGGGTACGCATCGGTCCCGCCGGGCGCGTCTGCCCTCTGCCCCAGAACACGCGGGCCTGCGCAGATCTTCCGGCGGGCCAGGTGGCCCGGCGGCGGTACCACGGGCACGGCGGCCCGGCCGCCGGCCCGGGAGCGGTCAGGTTCCGCCGGCCTCCGGCGGCTCGCCGGAGGCCGCCGGCGGCGGCATGCCCAGGTGGCGCTCGATGGCGGTCAGCCGCTCCGTGATGGCGTCGAGCCGGCGCAGGATCTCGAAGAACTGCATCCGCGGTCCCGTCGCGGACATGTGCAGCGGCCGGGCCTCGGCCTCCTGCGCTTCCGGGCTCCGCGCCAGGGCGATCACCTGCTGGCGGACCCGGCTGAGGTCCGCGCCGAGCTGGACCAGCACCTGCGCCGCCACCCCGTCACCCTCCCGGATCAGGCCTAGCAGGATGTGCTCGGTGCCGATGTAGTCGTGGCCGAGCTGCAGCGACTCCCGCAGCGACAGCTCCAGCACCTTCTTGGCGCGGGGGGTGAAGGGGATGTGCCCGGTGGGTGGCTCCTTGCCCCGGGGGATGATCTCCTCCACCTTCTGCCGGACGGTTTCCAGGCTGATCTCCAGCGCGCCGAGGGCCTTCGCCGCCACGCCCTCGCCCTCGTGGATCAGGCCGAGCAGGAGGTGCTCGGTGCCGATGTAGTCGTGGTTCAGCAGGGTGGCTTCCTCCTGCGCCAGCACCACGACACGGCGGGCCCGGTCAGTGAACCGCTCGAACATCTGCTCACGCCCCCTCGGGGTGGGGTGGTGGCGGTCCGGGCCTCGGCCTGGGCAGAGCCGGTCTGGGCAGAGCCGGGTCTGGGGCAGGGGCCGCCCGGGTGGTTACCAGCCGCGGCCGGCGTAGTGCTGCTCGGGCGGCAGCGTGTCCAGGTTGATGCCCACCATGGCCTCACCCAGGCCGCGCGACACCTTGGCCAGGACGTCGGGGTCGTCGTGGAACGTGGTGGCCTTGACGATGGCCTCCGCCCGCCGGGCCGGGTCACCGGACTTGAAGATCCCCGATCCCACGAACACGCCCTCGGCGCCGAGCTGCATCATCATGGCCGCATCGGCGGGAGTGGCGATCCCGCCCGCGGTGAACAGCACCACCGGCAGCTTGCCGGCCCGGGCGACCTCCGCCACCAGCTCATAGGGGGCCTGCAGCTCCTTGGCCGCGCCGTAGAGCTCCTCATCGCGCAAGGTGGCCAGCTGCCGGATTCCCGCCGAGAGCTGGCGCATGTGCCTGGTCGCCTCGACGACGTTGCCGGTGCCGGCCTCGCCCTTGGACCGGATCATGGCCGCGCCCTCGGAGATCCGGCGCAGCGCCTCACCCAGGTTGGTGGCGCCGCACACG
>JBLMWU010000239.1:0-33414 GCA_050257395.1 Gemmatimonadota bacterium
GGCGGCCAAGCTCGCTGCAAGGTACGCGAGCCTGGCTAAGCTTGGCGACAGTGCCATCACCCCGCATTTTGCCAGTTCAGCGGCAACATCTGACAGTGCCACCACAGTCCAAGGTGCAGACACGACCACAAGCTCAAACAGCACCCCGGCTGGAGAGTCGACCAGCGCCCCGACGGGACATTCCGGTGGACCACCCCGTCCGGGCGCCAGTACACCACCGGCCCGACGAGATACCCGATCTAGTGGTTATGAGCTCGCCGGCAGGGCCGACACCGCCTAAGAGCCTGCTTGAAACCTGGCTCCGGCGTCTTGCTCAGCTGGTACGCGGAAGTGCCCGTCCGCTGCCGGGCGCCCATGGGTCGGGCCGTCTGTTTTCCGGGACGTTGATCGCCGAGCGCAGCCAGCGGTCAGACAGCGGCTCGTCGTCGAATCGCGGGATGACGTGCATGTGGGGATGCAGGGTGCCGCCCTGGTTCCAGCCGAGCAGGTAGCCGTCCGGGGCCAGCAGGTCGTGCAGCGCCGTCCTTGCCCGCAGCAGCAGGTCCCGGGTGTCTGCCCACTCCGCCGGGGTCAGCTCGAAGACCGAGGTCCGGTGGGCGATGGGCACGATCGCCCCGGAGCCGGGCAGGACCCCCTCCGCTAGCCCGGCCTGGGCCCGGATGCCCGGGTCCCGGGTCGAGGCGAATATGCAGTGAGGAGTCTCGATGAAGATCTCCGCTGCCCTCATCCAGCTTTGATCACAGAACACGCAGCCTTCGCTCACGGAGTGCCTCCGCCTGCCGGAGCGCGGACAGATTCTTGTCCCCGCCGGCCATCGGCCAGCGGAACGCTCGCGATGCTACCCGCCGCATACCGGTCATCAGGAAAAACCCCTAGCCAGACGTCCCTGCAGACGAGTCACACCCATCGCATTTAGGCATCAGCGGTCCATTCAATGATCAGCATGCGGCTGGTTGCGAGTCCGGGCTGTTCAGGCTTTGCGTGACTCCCTGGGCGGGGTCGCAACTCAATTGCTCATCTGGCCGGAGTCGTACGACCTTTCCGCATCCGTCAGCCGCCGGTGACCGCGATTGCCTCGACCTCGATCAGGTATCCGGGCGACAGGCGGTCTACCCCGATCAGCGAGTCCGCCGGCTTGTGATCGCCGAATAGCGAGACGCGCGCCTCCTCGATCACCGGCAGGTGCTCGTCCCGGTTGTAGCCGACGACATAGATCGTGATCCGGGCCACCTCATCAGGTACGGCTCCGGCGGCGGCCAGCGCCCGGCCGAGGTTGGCGAACGCCTGCCGGGCCTGAACAGCGAGGTCGCCAGGGCCGACGAGGCGCCCCTCCGCATCCTCGGGCTCCTGGCCGGCGACGAACACCAGCCGGCTCCCGGTCGCCACCACCACCTGGGTGTAGGTGCTGGGCGCAGGCAAGCCGGGCGGGTTGATGAGTTCGAGCGTCATGGCCGAAGTCTGCCACCAGCGAGGCCGCGCGGATTCGCATTATTTCCCGGCGCGCCCGTGTGGGTAGCAGCATGAGACCGGCCTGGGTGACCAGGCTTCCTTCACGGAAAGTGAGCCAGATCCCCGGCTCATGGAACCAGGCAAGCCGGAGGCGGGCGGACCCGGACCGGTTACGCGCCGGGACGGGCGTGCACGACCGCCCCGTCCACGATGGTCAGGTCGGCGCGTGCCTGGGCGATCTCGGTCACCGGCTGTGCGAGCAGGTTGCGGTCCAGCACCACCAGGTCCGCCAGCTTGCCGGCCTCGATCGACCCGGTCTCACGGTCCAGGTGATTGACGTAGGCGGAGCCGATGGTGAAGGCGGCCAGGGCGGTGGGCAGGTCGAGCCGCTCGGCGGGCAGGAACGGCTCGCCGCCGGCGGTGCCGCCGTAGGCGTAGCCGGGCGGGACGGTGCGGTTGACCGCCACGTGGATCTCCGCGAGCGGGTCCGGGCTGGACACCGGCCAGTCGCTGCCGAACGCCAGCTGGGCGCCGGAGCGGTGCAGGCTCGCGAACGGGTACTGCCAGCCGGCCCGCTGCGGGCCGAGGAACGGCAGGGTCAGCTCGGTCATCTGCGGCTCGCTGCACGCCCACAGCGGCTGCGCGTTCGCGGCCACGTCCAGGGCCCGGAACCGGGGCAGGTCAGCGGGGTGCACGACCTGGATGTGGGAGATGTGATGGCGGCCGCGGGACGGGCCGTTGGCGGCGCGGGCGGCGGCGACCGCGTCCAGCGCGTCCCGCACCGCCCGGTCGCCGATGGCGTGGAAGTGGGCCTGGAACCCGGCCGCGTCGATCCGGGTGACCGCGTCGGCGAGCTCGTCCGGCTGGAAGAAGCTGGTGCCGTGGCCGCCGGTCGCGTGGCCGTGACCGTCGAGGTAGGGGGTGAGCATGGCGGCGGTGAAGTTCTCGCAGACGCCGTCCAGCATGATCTTGACGCTGGTGGCGCGGAACCGGCCGCCCGCGGTGCCGGCCCGCCGCTCGATCAGCCCGGCGAGCTGGCCGGGGCCGGTCGCCCGCTGCCACCACAGCGCGCCGGTCACCCGCCCGGTGAGCAGGCCCTGCCGGTCCACCTCCCGGTAGGCCCGGTAGCAGTCGGGGGTCACGGCGTAGTCGCCGACGATCGCCTCCTGCCAGCTGGTCACCCCGAGTTCGTGCAGGTAGCGCTGCCCCTCCAGGATCCCGGCCACCTGCTCGTCCAGGGTGGGCGCCGGGACGAAGCGCTCCACCAGGTTCATGGCGCCCTCCTGGAGGGTGCCCGCGGGCTCGCCCGCCCCGTCCCGCTCGATCCGGCCGTCGGCCGGGTCAGCGGTGCGCGCGCCGATCCCGGCCAGCTCCAGCGCCCGCGAGTTGACCCAGGCGGCGTGGTGGTCCCGGTTGGCCAGGAACACCGGCCGGTCGCTGACCACCCGGTCGAGGTCCTCCTTGCGCGGCATGCCGCCCGGGAACACGTCCATCGACCAGCCGCCGCCGGTGATCCAGCCAGGGCCGGCGGTCCGGGCGGCGAAGCCGGCGACCAGCTCCAGGTAGCCGTCCAGGCTGTGGGCACCGGACAGGTCGCAGCGCAGGCGTTCCAGCCCGGCCGCGGAGGCGTGGACGTGGGCGTCCTGGAAGCCGGGCAGCACCATCCGCCCGTGCAGCCGGATCACCTCGGTGCGGGGCCCGGTGAGCGGGCGCAGGCCGGCGTCGGTGCCCACCGCCACGATCCGGCCGTCCCGCACGGCCACGGCCTGCGCCCAGGACCGGGCGGCATCCATGGTGCAGACGGCGCCGTCGTGGAGTATCAGGTCCGCTGGGCGGTCACCGGCCATGCTGTGCTCCTCCTGAGTGGTGGCGGGCCTGCCGTCCGGCCGGCCCGCGGGGCGGCGTCCGGTCACGACCCGGCCGCCAGCAGCGCCACCCCCGCGATGGTCAGGACGGCGCCGCCGATCTGCCAGCGTGCCAGCCGCTCCCGCAGCAGCACCAGCCCGCCGATCAGCGGGATGACCGGGTAGACGCTGGATGCGGCGGCGGTGACCGCGACCAGCCCCACCTGGTCGCCGCGGGTGAAGCAGATGAGCCCGGCCGCGTCGGCCAGCCCGGCCGCGACCGCCCAGGCCAGGCCGGGGAGCAGCCGCTGGCCCGCGGGCCGCCGCAGCGGGGTGGCCAGCAGGCCCAGCAGGATGGCCATCGCCCCGGACCGGGCGATGACCAGCGGGACCAGCCAGCCGACCTGGCGGCTGTAGCTGCCGAGCAGGAACCCGCTCACCCCGTAGCACAGCGCGGCGGCCAGGCCGAAAAGGATGCTGGTGGCGGTCTTCGGCGCGGCGGCGCTGACCAGGCCCGGCCCGCCGCGCCAGGCGGCGAGCATCACCCCGGCTACCGCCAGGGCGATGCCGGCGGCTGCGGCCGTGTCCAGCCGCTCGCCCAGGATGCCGACCGACAGCAGCACGATCACCCCGCCGTAGGTGGCGGAGATGGCACTGACCAGGCCTACCTGCCCGACTTCGAGGCCGCGGTAGTTGGCGAGGTAACCGGCCACGCCGACGGCGCCGGCCGCCAGCAGCGGCCACACGGCGGGGCCGGCGGACCGGAAGGTGCCGTGGCTGGCGAGCATGAGGGTGCCGAACCCGGCCAGCGCGACCGCTTCCCCGGTGATCACGGTGAGGAACGCGCCGAGGCGGCGCGCCGCATAGGCGGCCGCGAGCCCGGTGATCCCCCAGCAGAGGGCGGCCAGGAGGCCGTACATCATGGCGGCACGCGCTCCCGGCGGTCTCGCAGGTCTGGACAGCCGTCCTGGCTGCGGCACCGGGCGGCGGGACGAATATACCGGTATGCCCCGCTGTGTCCGGGGGCGGTGCCGGCCTACTCCACCAGGCAGCCGGCAGAGTGGCCACGCGCGGGGAAGGCACGGGCCAGCGCGCCGGCGATGAGGCGGGCCCGGGCCGCGTACCCGGCCGAGGTGTAGTG
The DNA here is from genome assembly GCA_050257395.1 of Gemmatimonadota bacterium. GTDB lineage: Bacteria > Actinomycetota > Actinomycetes > Streptosporangiales > Streptosporangiaceae > JAIRTY01. Next base: position 4,435 of record JBLMWU010000239.1, read on the forward strand.
CACGCCATCGGAGATGAACCAGCTGCCGCGGGCCAGCGCGGCCCAGTCGAAGATCCGCATGCTGGGGTAACGGGCGCAGGCCTGCCGCAGGGCGCTGTTCCACAGCTGCATCTGCGCCTCGGCGTACGGACCGGCCGTCTGCAGCGTCTTCACCGTGATCCACAGCACCGGCTGACCGCCGGTCAGCGACATCATCCGCTCGATCCGGGCAAGGCGCCCCACCGGTGATCCGGCCGCCACGTTCGCGGTGTCGTTGGTGCCCAGGGCCAGCACCCAGCAGCCGCGGAAGCCGTGGTTCAGCATCCGCCGGGCCACCTGGTAGGCGTTGAGCTGATGGGGCAGGGTCTCCACGACCGAGCGGGCGCCGGAGACGCCGAGCCGGACCGTGGCGGCCCCGGCCCGCGCGTACTGGGCCCGCAGCCGGTCGGCCGCCCGCGGCAGGTAGGCCGGCGAGATCATGCCCTCCGACGTGGAGTCGCCGATGTGCGCGACCGCGCGGCAGGCGCTGCGCGGCGCGCTGCCGGGCCACGCGGGCCGGTGCCCAGCACTTCCCGGCCCCCCTGTCCCGGGCCGGCCAGCCCGGCCACCGCGCCCCGGGCCGCTGCCCGCCTGGCCGCTGTCCCCCGGCCCGCTGCCCGCCGGGACGCCGGCGACCAGGCCGGATGCCATCACCCCCGCGGCGCCGCTGGCCGGCACCAGGCCGCTGAGGCCCGCGCCTCCCACCGCCAGCACGGCCACCACGGCGGTGAGGGCGGCCCAGCCCGGGGAGCCCGTGGGCAGCATCCCGGTCACGGCCGCCCGGAGCCGGCCGCCGGACGGAACCGAACGGCGGGCCCGGTTCCGGGCCCGCGCCCAGAACCGGCCGAGGGCGCCCCGGCGGACCGGTTCCTCGACGTAGCGCCACGACAGCGCGGCCACCCCGACCGTGAGCGCGACCTGGGCCGCCTTCCGGGCGGGGTCGCTGCCGCCGGCCTGGCCGGTCAGCAGGATCACCGGGAAGTGCCACAGGTAGATCCCGTACGAGCGGACACCCAGCTGGCGCAGCGGCTCCCAGCCCAGCAGCCGGCCCACCAGGGTGGCCGGGCAGGCCGCCGCGGCCACCACGGCGGCGGTCGCGATGGACAGCAGCACCATCCCGCCCGGATACACCCACGAGTCGTACTCCCCGGCCCGCCACACCAGCACCCCCATCATCCCCAGCCCCGCCACCCCCGCCCCCTCCAGCAGGAGCCTCTCCCGCGACGCCGCGGCGCGCCCCAGCCCGAGCAACCCAAGAATCCGCGCTGCCGTACGCATCAACGAGCGGGAACCCGGCAGGGGCGCGGTGTGCCCAGGACCGAGCGAGTCCGAAAGGCCGCGAAGCCACCGGGACAACGGGCGCTCAGCCCCCGGGGCGCAGTGCCCCCGCCCCGGGCGAGGCGCGACGAGCGGAGCGAGGAGCGCCTCCAGCCCGAGCGAGCCAAAGGGCCGCTCCGGCGTCTGGACTGACGAGCGAGGCGACGAAGGAGCCGAGCGAGGAGGGAAGACGGCGGGTCCCAGCGGCCCGGAGGCGAGCGAGGGCCAGAAGAACAGCGCTAACGCTGCGCCGATGAGCAGGCCGAACGCCCGGGTGTCGGTGCCCTCGTAGACCCGGGTGGGGTCGTAGCCGGCGTGGTAGCGGACGGCCATGTCGATGGCCGAGACGGCCGCCAGCGCCAGGGTCGCCACGGCCGGCCACCGGTATCCCGGCGGGGACCCCGGCGATCCGGCGCCGCCGGCCGCCGCCCGCCGGGCTCCCGGCCCGCCCCGGGGCCCGGGCAGCCAGCGCAGCCCGAGCCACAGCAGCCAGGGCCAGGCCAGGTAGAACTGCTCCTCCACCGCCAGCGACCACAGGTGCCCGAGCGGCGACGGCGGCGCGAACCGCGTGAAGTAGGAGGCGTGCTGCCCGATGAGGTACCAGTTGCTCACGTAGGCAGCCGCGGCAGCGGTGCCCCCGCGCAGGCCCGCGAGCTGCGCCCGGTCTGCCAGCGTCACCCAGGCGGCCACCACCGCCAGCATGACGGCCAGGGCGGGCAGCAGCCGCCGGGCCCGCCGCAGCCAGAAGTCACCGAGCCGCAGCCGGCCGGTGGCCTCCCGGTTCGCCAGCAGCAGGCTGGTGATGAGGTAGCCGCTGAGGGTGAAGAAGATCCCCACCCCGAGCAGGCCACCCGGCGCCCAGCCCAGGCCCAGGTGGTAAGCGATCACAGCGAGCACCGCCAGCGCCCGCAGCCCGTCCAGCCCGGGCAGGTACCGCTGGCCGCTCCGGACCGGCTCCGGCATGGCTCCCCTCTGGCCCCGCCAGCGCGCCCGCGCCGCCCCCGGCCGCGGGCCGCTCCCCCGATGCCCGCCGCGCAGGCCGCGGGCAGGCGTGACGGGGCCGAAGCTAGCGGTCCGCAGACCAGCGATTACCCAACGTGACCAAGAGTTGACGTACCGGAGAGCCGGGCCTGACCTGCGCCCCCAGCAGTGGGTTCCGGCGGCGGCTGGCCCGCGCCGGGCGGATGTCAGCGGAGGGTGAAGTACAGGATCAGGCCGATGATCACGAGCAGGACGATCACGAGCGGGATCAACCGCTTGTAGACCGAGGCGCCCGCGATCTTCATGAGGTCCAGGTGGGCGTGCTCCTGCTGGGCCGGTGCCTGAGCGCCGGCGGCAGCCGTGCCGCCCGCGGTGGCGGTGCCCGCGGGCGCGGCGCCGGCCGCTGGCGCGCCGGAGCCCGCGGCGGAGCCGGCCGCTGCCTCCTCCCCCGCCGGGGCGGCGGCCGCGTGCGACGCGGCGAGCTTGCCTTCCAGGCAGTCCACGAACTGGCCGAGCAGCTTGGTGGACACTTCCTTGATCATGCCGCTGCCGAACTGGGCGATCCGCCCGGACAGCCGCAGGTCCGTGTTCACGCTTACGACCGTGTTGTCGCCGTCCGGCCGCAGCTGCGCGGTGATGAGGGCGCTCGCGTTGCCGGCGCCGCGCGAGTCCCGGCCCTTGGCGTCGATGACCGCGTGGTAGGCGGCGTCGTCCTTCTCCGAGAACTGGGCCGTGCCCTGGTACTCGGAGGTGACCGGGCCGACCTTGACCTTCACCCGGCCGGAGTACACGTCGCCTTCCACGCCGGTGAGCTGGGCACCCGGCATGCAGGGCGCGATTCCCTCCAGGTCGGTGAGGACCGCCCAGGCCGTGTCGATGGGGACGCTGACGGTGAACTCGTTGTCGATCTGCATGTCATCCTCTCCTGCCCCGCCTGCCCCGTCGCGAAAGCAGTATGCGCTACCGGCCCGGGCCACGGTCAACGGGGCCCGGCCCAGCGTTCAGCCGCCGGAATTGGGACTCCGGAACAGGGCGAAGGTCCCGGCCGTGAGTGACCCGCTTCCCTCCACCGGCCCGGCCGGGCGGGGATGGGATCGAGAGTACCGGACCGTATGACAAGGAGATCATCATGGCCAAGATCGTGCGCCGGGAAAGCTCTGCACGCTTCCCCGACCTGCTGGACTGGCTCGACACCCCGTGGTCGGCGCTGCTGCCGTTCGGCGGGGGCCAGACCTTCCGGGTCGAGGACTTCGTGCAGGACGGCCACTACGTGATCAGGGCGGAACTGCCCGGCGTGGACCCGGAGAAGGACATCGAGATCACCATCGAGGCGGGCACCCTGACGATCCGCGCCGAGCGGCGCGAGGAGCAGCAGGAGGCGCACCGCTCGGAGTTCCGCTACGGCTCGTTCACCCGGTCGGTGACCCTCCCCCGGCAGGCGGACACCGAGCACATCACCGCCAGCTACGACCAGGGAATCCTGCAGGTCGACGTGCCCGTCAAGGAGGTCAGCCCCGAGGGCCGCAAGATCCCGGTCAAGCCGGCGAAGAAGGCGAGCTGATCCGGGGCAGCCCATGACCATCACGATCGCGCTGGCGGGCGACGCGATGCTGGGGCGCGGCGTGGCCGCCCAGCTCGCCACCGCCGGGCCGGACGGCCTGGTCAGTGACCAGGTGCGCGAGTACCTGACCGCCGCCGACCTGGCCGTGCTCAACCTGGAGTGCTGCATTTCCGAGCGCGGCCGGCCGTGGGAGGGAGCGGGGAAGAGGTTCCACTTCCGGGCGCCGCCCGCGGCCGCGTCCGCGCTGGCCGGGCTCGGTGTCTCCTGCGTCACGCTGGCCAACAACCACGCGCTTGACTTCGGGTACGCCGCGCTGTCGGACACCTGTGAGCGGCTCGCGGAGGCGGGCATCGCAGCCGCCGGGGCAGGCGCTGACCTGGCCCAGGCCCGGGCGCCCGCGCTGGTGGAGGCGGGCGGGCTGCGGGTGGCGGTGGTGAGCGTCACCGACCAGGCGCCCGGCTGGGCGGCCGGGCCGGGCGAGCCCGGGGTCGCCTTCGCCGACTTCGCCGGCGGGATCCCGCACTGGCTCACCGGCGAGGTGGCCAGCCTGGCCGGCGACGCCGACGTGGTGCTGGTCATGCCGCACTGGGGGCCGAACCTGGCCAGCTCGCCGCTGCCGTACCTGCGGTCGGCGGCCCGCGCGCTGGTGGGCGCCGGGGCGACGCTGGTGGCCGGGCACTCGGCCCACCTGTTCCACGGCGTGTCCAGCCGGATCCTGTTCGACCTGGGCGACTTCATCGACGACTACCCGGTCGACCCGGCCCTGCGCAACGACCTCAGCCTGCTGTTCCTGGTCACGCTGGACGCGGTGGGCCCGGTGCGGGTGGAGGCGGTGCCGCTGAAGCTGGAGTACGCGCGGACGGGGATCGCCACCGGCGCCGACCGGGACTGGATACGGGGGCGGCTGTCCGCCGCCTGCACGCCGTTCGGCACCGAGGTTGCGGACAGCGACGGCCGCTTCGTGCTGACCGCCGCATGAGCCCGCGGGCGCGCACCGGCGGCGGGTCAGCTGCCGGGCACCACCGCGACCGGGCCGTGGGCGTGGCTGAGCACCGCGTGGGTGACCGAGCTGACCCCCCGGCCTTCCTCGCCGGGATGCCCGTGCCGGCCCAGCACGACCAGGTCGGCGCGCGCCGACGCACCGGCGAGCACCCGGCCCGGATGGGCGTTCACCACGTCGCGGCGCACCTCGACCCCCGGGTGGGCCGCCTGGTATCCGGCCAGCGCGCCGGCCAGCTGCTGGGCGGCGTCGGCCGGCACCTCGGGCGCGTCCAGCCGGCTGGCCGGCACCGACCAGTACCAGGCGTGCACCGCCACCAGCCGGGCGTTGCGGAGCGCGGCCTCGCGGAACGCGAAGTCCAGCGCCGCGGGCGGGCCCAGCGGGTCGAGATCCCTGACCCCGACCACGATCTCCCGGTGCACCGCCATGGTCTCCTCGCGCACCACCACGACCGGGCAGGCCGCGTGGGTGGCGGCGTACCGGCTCACCGAGCCGAGGATCATCGCCGCGAACCCGCCCGCCCCCCGGGAACCCACGACCAGCAGCGCAGCCTCGCGTGCCAGCCCGGCGAGCGCCCGGGCCGGGGGTCCCGTCACCACCTCGGTGTCCAGCTTCAGGCCCGGGGCCACGCCCGCCGCCCGGTCGGTGGCCGCCGCCAGCGCACGCTCCAGCCGCTTGCGTGCGACCCTGGTGACGTCATCGTCCGAGCCGCCCGGCCTGATCCACGGCAACGGCGCCAGCGCACTCACGAGCAGCAGCGGCAGGTGAAGCAGGGCCGCCTCACGCCCGGCCCACTCCACGGCCAGGAGGGACTCCTCAGAGCCGTCCGTGCCGGCCACCACCGGCTTGACCGCCATGGCTCGCCTCCTCGGCAGGTCCGGTGCCCGCCTGCTCCGCCTGCCCGGAAGTCGTCCCCTCCCGCTTGCCAGCCTGCCGGCGCCGGGCACCACCGGGCAGGGGCGAAAGTCCCGCCGCCGCGATCCCACCGTAGGTGGTTCGCCTCCCACCGCAAAGGGCAATATCGCCCTGAAGACCCCACCCCGAGCAGTCCGAGCGAGCCAAAGGCCCGCACTGCCACCCGAACTGACGACCGGTTACCGGAAGGGGCGCGGTGCGCCCAGGCCCGGGCGAGCCAAAGGGCCGGGTCCCAGCGGCCCGGAGGCGAGCCGAGGGCCAGAAAGAGAGACACTTTGACGGCCTGGTCACTGACCTATGAGGGGTTCGCACCCGCGGAGGAGGGGCTGCGGGAGGCTCTGTGCACGGTCGGCAACGGGTACCTGGCCACCCGGGGGGCGGCTCCCGAGTGCCGTGCGGGCGACGTGCACTATCCGGGCACGTACGCCGCGGGCTGCTACAACCGGCTGCGGGACACGCTGGCGGGCGAGACCGTCGAGAACGAGAGCATCGTCAACATCCCGAACTGGCTGCCGCTGACGTTCCGGATCGCTGAGGGCGGGTGGTTCAGCCTGGCGGACGTGGACCTGCTGGAGTACCGGCAGGAACTCGACATGCGCCGGGGCGTGCTGATCCGGCTCGTCCGGTTCCGTGACCAGGCCGGCCGGACCACCCGGGTGACCCAGCGCCGGTTCGCGCACATGGAGCAGCCGCACCTGTGCGGCCTGCAGACGACCTTCCTGCCGGAGGACTGGTACGGGCAGCTGGAGGTGCGCTCCGCGCTGGACGGCACGGTCAGCAACTGCGGCGTGGAGCGGTACCGGAAGCTGTCCGGGCGCCATCTGCGGCCGGTGCGGGCCGAGCCGGTGGACGCCGAGACCCTGCTGCTGGTCATGGAGACGAGCCAGTCGCGCATCCAGTTCGCGGAGGCCGCGCGGACCCGGGTGCTGCGCCACCGCGAGCCGGTCGCGGTCGACCGGCGGGTCACGGCCGAGGCCGACTGGATCGGGCACGACATCACCGTCGAGGTGGACAGCGGCGAGGGCTTCACCGTGGACAAGCTGGTGGCGGTGTTCACCTCCCGGGACCGCGCCATCTCTGAGCCCGCCCTGGCCGCGGTCAACGCGGTGGCCCGGGCGGCTACCTTCGACGAGCTGCTCGGGCAGCACGAGCGGGCATGGGCCCGGCTGTGGGCGCGCTGCCACATCGACGTCGACGGGACCGACGAGACCCAGCGCACCGTCCGGCTGCACACCTTCCACCTGCTGCAGACCGCGTCGGAGAACAACACCGGCCTGGACGCGGGCGTGCCCGCCCGCGGCCTGCACGGCGAGGCCTACCGCGGCCACGTGCTGTGGGACGAGCTGTTCGTCTTCCCCATCCTCACGCTGCGGCTGCCGTCGGTGACCCGCACCCTGCTGCGCTACCGGCATACCCGGCTGCCCGAGGCCCGCTGGGCCGCCCGCCAGGCCGGCTTCGCTGGCGCGATGTATCCCTGGCAGGCCGGCAGCGACGGCCGGGAAGAGAGCCAGCGCATCCACCTCAACCCGGTGTCCGGCCGCTGGGTCCCGGACATCACCTACCGGCAGCGGCACATCGGCAGCGCGGTCGCCTACAACGCCTGGCAGTACTACCAGGCCACCCGGGACGACGAGTTCCTCAGCCACCACGGCGCGGAGATGATCCTCGACATCGCGCGCTTCTGGAGCAGCGCCGCCCGCTACGACCACGGCCGCGACCGGTACGTGATCCGCGGCGTGGTCGGGCCGGACGAGTTCCACACCGGCTACCCGGACGGTCCTGAGGAAGGCATCGACAACAACGCCTACACCAACGTCATGGCCGCCTGGGTGCTCCAGCGGGCCCTCGACGTGCTGGAGATACTGCCGCGCCAGCGGGCAGCGGAGCTCACCGAGAAGCTGAGCATCGGCCCGGAGGAGACCGGCCGGTGGGAGGGCGTCTGCCGGCGGCTCTTCGTTCCCTTCCATGACGACGGCGTGATCAGCCAGTTCGAGGGTTACGGGGACCTGGCCGAGTTCGACTGGGAGGCCTACCGGGAGAAGTACGGCGACATCCGGCGGCTGGACCGGATCCTGGAGGCCGAGCACGACTCCGCCAACCGGTACAAGCTGTCCAAGCAGGCCGACGTGCTGATGCTCTGCTACCTGCTGTCCGCCGACGAGCTGCGGGACGTGCTGGCGAAGCTCGGCTACCAGTGGGAACCGGACCAGATCATCCGGACCATCGAGTACTACCTGGCCCGCACCTCGCACGGCTCCACCCTCAGCGCCGTGGTGCACGCCTGGGTGCTGGCCCGGGCGCACCGGGCCCTCGCCATCGAGTACTTCGAGGAGGCGCTGAGAGCCGACGTCGCCGACATCCAGGGCGGCACCACCGCGGAGGGGATCCACCTGGCCGCCATGGCCGGCTCGCTGGACGTGATCCAGCGCTGCTTCGCGGGGGTGGAGATCCGCGAGGACACACTGTGGCTCAACCCGTACTGGCCGGCCGAGATGGGCGTGCTGGAGGTGGCGATCCGCTACCGCGGCAACCCGGTGCTGCTGCGCGTCACCGGGACGCAGGTCCGGGTCGCCGTCAACGGCGGCAGGCAGCCGCCGATCCGGATCGCCTGCCGCGATCAGGTGGTCACGCTGCAGCCCGGTGAGGCTGCCGAGATGCCGTTCCCGCGCGCGGAGTGACCGGGCCCTAGGCTCATGCCCATGGCCGGTGATCCCGATGCGGTCGTGGTGGGCAGCGGGCCGAACGGGCTCGCGGCGGCGGTGACCCTCGCCGCTGCGGGCCTGCGGGTGCTGGTGCTGGAGGGAGCAGCCACCGCCGGGGGCGGGTGCCGCACCGAGGAGCTGACGCTGCCCGGCTTCCGGCACGACATCTGCTCCGCCGCCCATCCGCTCGCCGCGGTTTCGCCGTTCTTCCGCCGGTTCCGGCTGGCCGCCCGCGGGGTCACCTTCGCGCACCCGCCGGTGGTGCTGGCGCATCCGCTGGACGGCGGCCGGGCCGCCATCGTCACCCGCCCGGTGCTGGACACGGCGGAGCGGTTCGGCGCCGACGCCGGGCAGTACCGGCGGCTGATGCTCCCGCTGGCCGCTGGCGGTGACGCGCTGGCCGGGGCGGTGCTGTCGTCCCTGCGCCGGCCGCCCCGCTATTCACGGGCGCTGGCCGCGTTCGCGCGGGACGGCCTGCTGCCCGCCTCGGCGCTGGCCCGCCGGCTGCGCACCGAAGAGGCGCGGGCCCTGCTGGCGGGGGTGGCCGCGCACGCGATCCGCCCGCTCACCGCGCCGCCCACCGCGGGCGTCGGGCTGATGCTGCTGGCGCTCGCTCACACCGCGGGGTGGCCGGTGGCGGCCGGTGGCAGCGGGCGGATAACCGATGCGATGACCGCCGCGATCACCGCCTGCGGCGGCCGGGTCGAGACCGGCCAGTGGGTCCGCTCGCTGGCCGAGCTGCCGGCGGCCCGGGCGGTGCTGCTCGACGTGTCCCCGCGCTCGCTCCTCGCGCTGGCGGGTGACCGGCTGCCGGTGCGGTACCGGGCCGCGCTGGCCCGCTACCGGTACGGGCCGGGTGTGTGCAAGGTGGACTACGCGCTGGCCGGGCCGGTGCCGTGGGCCAATGAGGGGGCCAGGCAGGCGGGCACCGTGCATCTGGGCGGCCCGTTCGGGCAGATCGCGGCCGCCGAAGCCCAGGTCGCCCGCGGCCAGCACCCGGACTCCCCCTACGTGCTGGCGGTGCAGCCCAGCGTGGCCGACCCGGGCCGGGCACCGGCCGGCCAGCACGTGCTGTGGGCGTACTGCCACGTGCCGAACGGGTCGGGCATGGACATGACCGCACGCATCGACGCGCAGATCGAGCGGTTCGCGCCCGGCTTCCGTGACCTGGTGCTGGCCCGGAGCACCCGGACCGCGGCCGGCCAGGAAGCGCACAACCCCAACTACGTGGGCGGGGACATCGCCGCCGGGGCGCAGACCGTGTGGCAGAGCGTGGCCCGCCCGGTCCCCCGCTGGAACCCGTACCGGACCCCGCTGCGCGGCGTGTACCTGTGCTCCGCGGCCACGCCGCCGTTCCCCGGGGTGCACGGCCGCTGCGGGGAACTGGCGGCGCTCACCGCGCTGCGTGACGTCTTCGGCATCCGGGAAGCCCCGGACATCGGGACCGCGGGGCTGCCGCCGGCCCCGGCCCGGCAGGGCCATCAGCCGATCGGCTGATGGCGGGATCAGCCATCGCGCGGCCGGCGCTGGCCGGGCGGCCGGCGTGCCAGCACCCGTCCCGCGGCCAGGCTGGAACCTGCCCGGGCCGGCCGGGAGGGGAGGCCGGGCCGGGCACCGAACAGAAGGGACCAGGGCATGACCGCAGTCATCGAGGTGGAGCACCTCGGCAAGCGCTACGGCGGCACCGTCGCCGTGGCCGACGTGTCCTTCTCCGTGGCCGGCGGCGAGATCTTCGGGATCCTCGGCCCGAACGGGGCGGGCAAGACCACCACTGTCGAATGCATCGAGGGCCTGCGCACGCCGGACCAGGGCCGGATCAGCGTGCTGGGGCTCGATCCGCGGGCCGGCCGCGGCGAGCTGCGCCAGCAGGTCGGCGTGCAGCTGCAGGACAGCCAGCTGCCGGACAAGATCCGGGTCGCCGAGGCGCTGGAGCTGTACAGCTCGTTCTACCGCGCCCCGGCGGACTGGCGGGCGCTGCTGGAGGTGCTGGGCCTGGCCGGGCAGCGCGGGGTGGCCTACCGGAAGCTGTCCGGCGGCCAGCGGCAGCGGCTGTCCATCGCGCTGGCGCTGGTCGGCAGCCCGCGGATCGCCGTGCTGGACGAGCTGACCACCGGGCTGGACCCGCAGGCCCGCCGGGACACCTGGGCGCTCATCGAGCAGGTCCGCGACCGCGGGGTGACGATCCTGCTGGTGACCCACTTCATGGAAGAAGCCGAGCGGCTGTGCGACCGGGTCGCGGTCATCGACTCCGGCCGGGTCGTCGCCACCGGCACCCCGGCCGCGCTGGCGGCGGGCGCTGGCGAGGGGCAGCGGATCCGGTTCCGCCCGTCCGCGCCCATCGAGGACAGCCTGCTGACCGCGCTGCCCGAGGTGACCAGCGTCAGCCGCCGGGGCGGCCAGATCTTCGTGAGCGGGAACGAGAACGCGCTGGGCGCGGTCACGGCCCTGCTCGCCCGGCACGGGGTGACCGCGGAGCAGCTCCGGGTGGAGCAGTCCAGTCTCGACGACGCATTCGTGGCACTGACCGGCAACGGGCACCAGCCGGCCGGGCGGGAACAGGAAGGGGAACCGCGATGACGGCATCCGCGGGCACCTGGCAGCGGGCGGGCCGGCCGGCCCTGGCCCGGCTCACCGCCACCGAGCTGCGGCTGTTCCTGCGGGAACGGGGCGCGGTGTTCTGGGGGGTGGCGTTCCCGGTGGTGCTGCTGGTCATCTTCGGCAGCATCCCCGGCTTCCACCGGCCCAGCCGGGCCCTGGGCGGGCTGACGTACCTGCAGGCGTATGTCCCGGTCCTGATGGCCCTGGTGCTGGCCCTGCTCGGGCTGTCCGTGCTGCCCGCGTTCCTGGCCGGCTACCGGGAACGGGGCGTGCTGCGGCGGCTCGCCACCACCCCGGTCGGCCCGGGCCGGCTGCTCGCCGCCCAGCTCGCGGTGCAGGCGGGCGTCGCGCTGGTCACCATGGCGGTCATCCTGGCGGTGGCCAGGCTAGCCTACGGGGTGACGCTGCCCCGGCAGGCGGCCGGCTTCCTGGTGGCGCTGGCACTGGCGGTGCTGGCGCTGCTGGCCATGGGCCTGGTGGTGGCCGCGGTGGCGCCGGGCACCCGGGCCGCGTCCGCGATCGGCACGATCCTGTTCTTCCCGATGATGTTCTTCGCCGGGCTGTGGGTGCCGATCGCGGCGATGCCGTCCGGGCTGCGCGAGGCCGCGCACCTCACCCCGCTCGGCGCGGCGGTGCAGGCGCTGCAGGACGCGGCCCTCGGGCACTGGCCGCACCTGCTGCAACTGGGCGTGCTCGCCGGGTATGCGATCGTGTTCAGTGTGGCGGCGGTGACCTGGTTCCGGTGGGAGTAGCGGTGATCCCGGGACCGGAGATGAGGGGCGCCCTGCGGGCCGATACCCCGTTCGAGCGCTGGGAGCGGTGGCAGCAGCTCGCCGTCACCGTCGTCCCGTACGCCCTGCTGGCGGTCTCGGCCGTGGTGACGATCGTCCTCGATCCCATCCTCCGGCGGCCGCTGCTGCCCGACCTCGGGCTGGCGGCCGCCGCCGGGGCCTGGATGCTGTGGCTGCACACGCTGCACCCGCGGTGGCGGGAGCGGCCCGGGGTGATGACGGTGTTCTTCACCGGGCTGCTCGTCCTGATGGCCGTGCTGGTGGTCCGCGACCCGTGGTTCGGGTTCTTCGCGTTCAGCGGCTACCTGTTCGTGTACAACCTGCCGCTGAGCCGCTGGCGGATGCTCGGCGTGCTGGCGGTGGCCGTGATCGCCGCCACCGCGCAGAACGGCGGTCTGCCGCAGCCCAGGCCGCCCACGCTGGCCATCTACGGGATGATCGTGCTGGTGAACATGGCCCTGGCCGGCGGCATCACCTGGTTCACCTGGGTCCGGGAAGAGCAGAACCACCAGCGGCTGCAGGCCCTCTCGGAGCTCGCCGAGGCCAACCGCAAGCTGGAGGCCACCCTCGCGGAGAACGCCGGCCTGCACGAGCAGCTGCTGGTCCAGGCGCGGGAAGCGGGGGTGCTGGACGAGCGGCAGCGGCTGGCCCGGGAGATCCACGACACCCTGGCGCAGGGGCTGACCGGGATCATCACCCAGCTGGAGGCGGTGGCGCAGCCGGGCCGGCCGGACGCTGACCGGCGGCATCACCTGGGCTCGGCGCTGCGGCTGGCCCGGGACAGCCTGACCGAGGCCCGCCGGTCGGTGGACGCGCTGCGGCCGGAGCCGCTGGAGTGCGCCCGGCTGCCGGAGGCGCTGGCGGAGGTGACCCGCCGGTGGTCGGAGCTGAGCAGGGTGCCCGCCCAGGTCACCACCACCGGGACGGCCCGGCCGCTGCGGCCGGAGGTGGAGGCGGCGCTGCTGCGCACGGCCCAGGAGGCGCTGGCGAACGTGGCCAGGCACGCCGCCGCCAGCCGGGTCGGGCTCACCCTGTCGTACATGGGCGACGAGGTGGCGCTGGACGTGCGGGACGACGGCGCGGGCTTCCTGGCCGGCGGGAACGGGACCGGGGCGGCACCGGCGGGCGGCGGGTTCGGGCTGACCGCGATGCGGCAGCGGGCCGAGGCGCTGGCCGGCACCCTGGAGATCGAGTCCGAGCCGGGCGCGGGCACCGCGGTCTCCGCCCGCTTCCCCGTGCCGCCGGAAGGAGCAGCGTGACGACGGACCAGCCGGCCGGGCAGACCGCCGGGCCGATCCGGCTGCTGATCGTGGACGACCACCCGGTGGTGCGGGACGGCCTGAGCGGGATGTTCGACGGCGACCCCGGGTTCGAGGTGGCGGGCGAGGCCGCCGACGGCGGCCAGGCGGTGCGGCTGGCCGAGACGCTGCGGCCGGACGTGATCCTGATGGACCTGCGGATGCCCGGCATGGACGGGGTGAGCGCGATCGCGGAGCTGGCCCGCCGTGGCGTGCCCGCCCGGGTGCTGGTGCTCACCACCTACGACACCGACCGGGACGTGCTGCCCGCGATCGAGGCCGGGGCCACCGGGTACCTGCTCAAGGACGCTCCGCGGGCGGAGCTGGTGCGGGCGGTGCGGGCCGCGGCGGCCGGTGAGGCGGTGCTGTCCCCCGCGGTCGCCACCCGGCTGCTGGGCCAGGTCCGGGCCCCCGCGCCGGGCCCCGCGGACGCCGAGCCGCTCAGCCAGCGGGAGCTTGAGGTGCTCGAGCTGGTGGCCGCCGGCACCACCAACCGGGAGATCGCCGCCCGGCTGTTCATCAGCGAGGCCACCGTCAAGACCCACCTGCTGCACGTCTACCGCAAGCTGGCGGTCAGCGACCGGGCCGCCGCGGTGGCCGCGGCGTTCCGCCAGGGCCTGCTGAAAGGCTGACCCGCCCGGGCCACCGGGCGGGTCAGCTCGCGGCTGAGGTGCCGGGCCGGCCGCTGGCGGCCAGCCGGCCCGGCGCTGGCCGTCAGCCGGCGGGGCCGGTGGCCAGCACCACCGTCGCCGTGTGCGACTGCCCCAGCTGGTCGGTCCAGGTGACGCTCACCCGGTCGCCGGGGTGGTGGCGCACCAGCGCGGACTGCACGTCCGACGGGGAGGTGATCTGGCGGCCGCCCAGCGACTGGATCACGTCGCCCGGCACCAGCCCGGCATTGCCGGCTGGCGAGCCGGTGACCACCTGCATGACGCCAGCGCCCTGGCCGCCGGTGTCGCCGAGCCCGACCCCGAGGAACGCGGTGGCGCCGAGGTGGATGGTGGCCGAGGACTGGCCGGCCTCGATCTTGTCTGCCGTGGTGTGCGCCCGGTTGACCGGGATCGCGAACGCCTGGGTCTGGTTCCCGTTCGGGTCCTGCGCGGCGGTGAAGTGGAACCCGGAGGAGGCGGCGGTGTTCATGCCGATCACCTGGCCCGCCGTGTTGACCAGCGGGCCGCCGGAGTCGCCGGCCTGGATGTCCGCGTTGGTGCGGATGAGCCCGGTCAGCTGCTCGGTCGTGCCGGCCCCCTGGTCGGTGGCGGTGATGTTCTGGCCGAGCCCGGTGACCGTGCCGGTCACGACGGACGGCGCCCCGCCCTTGCCGCCCGCGTTGCCCAGGGCGACCACCTGCTGGCCGGCCCGCACGCTGGCGGAGTTCCCGAGGGTGGCGGTCTTGAGGCCGGACGCGCCCTGCAGCTTGATCACCGCGATGTCGGAGCTCTCGTCGTAGCCGACCACCCGGGCCCGGTAGGTCTTGCCGTTGCCCACGTCGGTGGCGCTGATGCTGGTGGCGCCCTCGATCACGTGGTTGTTGGTCAGCACCTCACCCGTGGAGGTCAGCACGATCCCGGTGCCCGCGGCGGTGCCGCGCTGGTAGCCGAGCGTGGTGTTGATGTTCACCAGGGTGGGGCTGACCATGCTGGTGATCTGCGCGGTGGTCAGCACCTGCGGCCCGCTGTTCGCCGCCCAGGCGGTGCCGCCCGCCGCCGCCAGTGCGGCGATCGCGGTCGCGACGACGGCGATGCGGATCCGGTGCCGGCGCCGCCCGCCTGCGGGCTGGCCGCCACCCGGCCCGGCCGGGCCGTAGGGGCCACCTGGCCCCGCGGGGTCCCACTGGCCGGCCGGACCGGCCGGGTAAGACGGTGTGTAACTGGCAGTCATGGCCTTGTGAGCCCCCTTTGCTGCACCTGCTCCCCGTTCCTGACTTCAGGATCGGCCGCATAGCTGGGGGCTTCCTTAAGGCCAGCCGACCGTCCGCCGACAGTCGCGGCGACGGCGGGAGGCCGCGGGCGGTGTCAGCCGCGCAGGCGGGCCAGCGCGGGGCGCAGCGGCCGGTCGGTGTACCCGCCGTCGGCCAGGCCGGCCCGCCGCTCGAACACGTTGCGGCAGCCGAAGTCGCCGGTCAGCAGCCAGGACCAGGCGGACGCCAGGAAATACAGCGGCAGCATGAGCAGCCCGCCGCAGCACGCGTACTGGGTGGCGTGCCGGGCCTCGTGCGCCAGCAGCGTGCCGGAGCGCAGGAACTTCTCCCGGCTGGTGCGGGTGAGCAGCACGTTGCCCAGGCAGAACGCGGGCGCGGGGGGGACCGGCAGCCGGTAGCGCTCGGCGATCAGCAGCCCGTGCGGGCCGCGGCCCAGCCGGGCGCGGCTGACGGCCGCCACGCCGATCCCGGCCAGGGTCGAGCCGTTGACCAGGTTGACGGCCAGCCGTACCCGGTGGGCGGGGCGCACGGGGTCAGCTGCCCAGCGGGTCCGGATCCGGGCGGGAGGCCACGATGGGGGCCATGGCCAGCGGCCGCGGGATCTCGGGCAGGCTGATCCTCACCTTGCCGTGCTCGTGGTGGGCGGACAGGGCGGCCTCGTGGTACTCCTCCAGCCGCTGCACGAACGCCGGGTCGCTGTAGGGCCGGCCGTCGATGACCGGTCCCTGCCGGTGCTCGATCACCGCGGCCACGTCGTCGCCGCTGACGGTCTTGTGGGTCTCCAGCGCGTGCGCGACGCACATGATGTCCTGCCGGTGCTGGCGCAGGATCTCCTCGACCTCCCCGAGCAGCCGGGTCAGGTTGTCCTCGATCCGGTCCGCCAGCGCCCGCCGCATCTCCGCGGCGGCGTCGGCGCCGCTCTTGGGCCGGCCGCCGCCGGGCGCGCCGACCTCCAGCTGCCGGGACGCGCCGTGCGACGACACGGTGGACCCCATGCCCCAGTAACCCTCCATGTAGGAGGCCACGATGGTGGCCCGCTCCAGGTCACCGGACACGCCCGAGGAGCTGTCGTTGCCGAAGAACAGCCGCTCGCCCGCCAGGGACGCCAGCGCCACCTGGATCTCGGCCTCGTAGTCGCTGCGCCACTGGGTGAACAGGTCCTCGGGCGGGATGGGCTTGACCATGCCCAGGTAGTCGCCGCCCTTCTCGATCGTGGCCAGGTCGATGTCGATGTGCCGGGCCTGGTAGGCGACCAGCGCGTGGCACGCCTCGTGGATGGCGGTCGCGTGCCGTTCCCGCTCGATGTACTCCACGCCCTCGGGCGGGCCGAGCTCGCGGAGCTGCTTGGCGCGCAGCACGTCCTGCCAGGTGATCACGTCCCGGCCGTCCCGGATCGCGGTGATCAGCGCCTCGTTGACCAGGTCCTTGATGGTGGCCCCGGTGGCGTACGGGGTGACGGTGGCCAGCTTGTCGATGTTCTCCGCGGTCAGCTCGTGGGCCACCTTCGCGAAGTAGCCCTCGTAGGTGCGGACCCGGCCGGCCTTGGACGGGTAGCCCACCTTGTAGATCCGGTCGATGCGGCCCGGCCGCAGCAGGGCCTCGTCCAGGGCGCTGGGCAGGTTGGTGGCCATCATCACGAGCATCCGGTACTTGGGCGGCGGCTTGGGCCGCATGCCCAGCAGCCGCCGGACGTACCGGTTGAAGAAGCCGCGCGGCTTCTTCAGCCCGGACAGCTCGGTGAGCAGCGCCTCCAGCGTGCCCATGCCGCCGCCGCCGGCCATCCCGGCCCCCATGATCTGCCGGAACCGCCGGGGCTGCGGGGGCGCCTCCTCCGCCGCGGGCATGGCGCTGCGCGTCATCTGCCACTGCGTCTGCGGCGACAGGTAGGAGAACCCGTGGCAGCCCCCGGCCAGGGACGGGGCCGGGGTCATGGTGGTGCCCGGCAGGCCGGAGCCGGTGGACAGGCTGCGGCGGCCGAGCGAGTCGGCCTCATCGAAGAAGACGATCACCCCGCCATACCGCAGCGAGAGCCGCCGCAGCTTGCGGAACAGCGACTTGACCTTGAGGACGCCGATGCCCATGAACATCTGGATGAAGGCGCCCGGGTCCACGAACACGTACGGCTTGCCGGTCTCGCCGGCCACCGCCTCGGCCATCAGCGTCTTGCCGGTGCCGGGCGGGCCCCACAGCAGGATGCCGCCGGGCACGTAACCGCCCTTGGCCTCGATCTCGTCCGGGTTCTCCAGGTACAGGATGTTCTCCTTGACCCGCTCCAGCACCTGGTCCTGGCCCCAGACGTCGGAGAACCGGGTCTTGATGTCGTCGGGGTAGTACACGTCCATGCCGCCGCGGGACAGGAACCAGAACAGCCCGACGAACTGGATGATGACGAAGAAGAACCCGAAGACCAGCTGCAGCACCAGCGGCATGGCCTTCCACAGGTACATGGGGGCCTGGAACAGCGCCGCGATCGGGCTGTTGCCGGTGATCTTGCCCAGGACCACGGCGAAGATGGCGATCCACAGCAGCCAGCCGAAGACCCGCCAGAGCCGGAACCGGGTCCAGGGGGAGAACTTGCGGTGCGTCGTCCGCTCGAAGCCGCCGAAGACACCGTGGGTCCAGAACCGGTGGTAGCCGGCCCAGTGCTCGCTGATCAGGAAGTGGACCTGCCGGAGGGCTTCCAGGCCGAGCAGGACGAACACCCAGGCGTTGGACCGCGCCTCGGTCCTGGCGGCCTCGCCGAAGGACATTCCCAGCGGCACCGCATTCGCCATGGCGGCCCACACCAGGACGAACCACACCAGGGTGAGCAGCAGCAGGAACTTCACCCGGTCGAAGAACGAGAGCGGCTTGCGGGTCCGCCGGTCTTCGTCCCGCGGACGCCCGCCCGGCGGCCGCAGCCCTTCCGGCGAAGCGCCGTAAGCCTTATCCATCATCAGCTCCTGACCGTAAACGATGACATCACTGTATTGATCTGCGCGGCATGCTGGCTGTAGCAGCTGGACAGGCAGTGCACCAGCAGCACGTAGACCTCGGTTTCGTTGGCGTTGGTGAACGCGACCTTGTCGAAGGTGTCCACGCTGCCGCCCGGGTAGCGGTAGCTGAAGGTGACCCGGACCCCGTGGATGCCCTGCCCCGGCGTCAGCAGGGTGTCGCGCATCAGGTGGAAGTGGGACAGCGGGAAGCCCTGCATCGTGGCCAGCTGCCGGCCGGTGGCGGTCACGGGCAGCAGGAAGTCCCGCAGCCCGTCGTAGGACATGGCATTGCGCGAGCTGGTGTTCAGCGGCAGGACCAGCGCGAAGGCGAACGGCTGGGCGGTGGCCGGGCTGAGCACGTGCGCACCGGTGGGCGCCGCGGCCGCGTCGTAGCCGACCGTCCACACGCCGCTCGGCGCCGCGGCCGGCTTGCCGCCGTTGATGGCCAGCTGCAGGGAGGCGTTACTGACCTTCTGCCACTGCTCGGGGACCTTGAAGTAGGTATGGGCCGTGGCATTGACCACGTAGGTGTACTGCGGCGCCCCGCATCCGGCGAGCATGAGACCGCCGGCCAGGGTCAGCCACAGTCCGGCCAGGCCGCTACCCAGGCGGGCCGTCCTGCTTGCCAAAAGGCGCGACCTCCACATGTGCCGGTTGTGCCCCGTATCGCGAGTATGACCCGTGACCACCGCACGAGCATAGACGTCTTCCGGAAACTCGCTGTAATGTCACAGAAAGGTAACAAAGGCGGGCCTGCCTGCACTGTGCGTTACGGGCCGAGGTCAACGATGGCCGCCACCGGGCCGCCGCCGTCCGGGCCCTGATGCGCCGCGGAGACCGAGACGAAGACCGCCGGGTCGCCGGTCACCGAGGCGGCCACGCCGCCCACGCACGCCTTGATCTGCCGGTGCCAGTGCACGTCCGAGTCGTCCAGCATGGCGTTGCGGCGCCCCCGCACCTGCCCGTCCTGGCTGGCCTCGCACTTGAGGAACACGTTGACCAGCCGCCCGGCCAGATCGTCAGGGTGCGGCCGCGCGGGCAGCGGCAGCCCGGCGTCCCGGATCGCGGCCCAGATGCCGTCGGCGTCCAGGGCGTCGCGCATGACCGCGTGCCCGATCCGGAACCGGCCGCCGATGCCGCGGACGTTGCCGGCCACCACCACCTGCGCCCGGTCCAGCTCCACCCCGGAGGAGCAGGACGCCACCGAGGAGTACAGGTCGCGGCTGCGCAGCACGTCCCCGTCGGCCGGCATGGCGGTCTCGCCGAGCGCGACCGCGATGCCCAGCGCCGCGCACCCGTTCGAGAGGTCCATGGACTCCCCGGTGTTCTCGGTCCACACGCTCTGCCCGCGGCTCTTGGCGTCCCGGATGGTGTGGATGGTCAGCAGCGGGGTCTTGGTCTGGACGTAGTGGACGTCGGCCGGGTCGGTGATCCCGGCCCGGCCCATCGCGGCGGTCACCGCGGCCGCCACCTTCCTGATCATGGCGGTGCGGCCGATCTCCTCCGGCAGCAGCGGCTCGCTCATGGCGAAGCCGACCGACAGCCGCGGCTCGCCGGTGGCGGGCGCCAGGCCCGGCGGCACGGTGGCGAAGATGGTGGCGTGCGGGCTGAGCACGCCGTCGGTCCCGCCGGACCAGACGATGGGGATCTGCGCGACCTCCGCGGCCGGGCGGCTCCCCCTGGCGGTCAGCACCTCCCGGAACGCCCGGTCGGCCAGGATCCGGGTGTAGTCGTTCACCCCGCCGTTGCCCTCGGTCTTGCCGACGACGGCCACCACCCGGTCGGCCGCCAGGTCGCCCGCGTCGATGAGCTTCGCCAGCTCGCTGGCGTCGGAGACATGGTGCAGCGGCACCTTGCGGACCACGATCGGATCGGCCACGGGACGCCTCCTGGGAGAACGGATCTGACGTTACGCCTCGGCGGGCAGCCCGAGCCGCCGGTAGCGGGTGAGCCGGGACGGCAGCAGGGCACCGGGCGGGCAGCGGAGCAGGGCGGCCAGCTCGTGCTCCAGCGTCCGGCCGGTCCTGGCCAGGAACGCGGCGGGCTCGTCGGCCGCGTCCGGCCGCTCGGCGATGACGCGGTCGGCGATCCCGTGCCGGAGCAGGTCGACGCTGCGCACACCCTGGGCGGCGGCCACCTCACCGGCCCGGGCGGTGGTGCGGTACATGATCGCGGACGAGCCCTCCGGGGGGAGCGGGGACAGCCAGGCGTGCTCGGCGCACACCACCCGGTCGGCCGGGAACAGGGCCAGCGCGGTCCCGCCGCCGCCCTCCCCGAGCAGCAGGCACACGGTCGGCGCGGGCAGGGCGGTGAGCTGGGCCAGGCACCGAGCGATCTCGCCGGCCAGGCCGCCTTCCTCGGCTTCCCGGCTCAGCTCCGCGCCCGCGGTGTCGATGACGGTGACCAGCGGCAGCCGCAGTTCAGCGGCGAGCCGCATGCCGCGGCGGGCCTGCCGCAGCCCGGCCGGGCCAAGTGAGCGGCTGGGGTGGCGGCGGTCGTGGCCGACCACCACGCACGGCGCGGCGCCGAACTTCGCCAGCGCCAGCAGCAGCCCCGGCTCGTGCTCGCCCTCGCCGGTCCCGCGCAGCGGGGTGACGGAGTTGGCGGCCGTCTTCAGCAGCGCGCGCAGCCCGGGCCGGTCCGGCCGCCGCGAGCGCCCGACGGACTCCCAGGCCGGCTCGGAGGACGGCGGCTCGTCGGGCACGTCCGGCACCGGCGGTGGCGCCTCCCGCGGGGCGGCCAGCACCGCCAGCGCGCTGATCGCCACCTCCCGCAGCGCCCCGGGCGAGACCACGGCGTCGACCAGGCCGCGGGCGGCGAAGTTCTCCGCGGTCTGCACGCCGGCCGGGAAGTCGCGCTGGTACAGCGCGCGGAACACCCGGGGGCCGAGGAAGCCCAGCAGCGCGCCCGGCTCGGCGGCGGTGACGTGGCCGAGCGACCCCCAGGAGGCGAGCACCCCGCCGGTGGTGGGGTTGCGCAGGTACACCAGGTAGGGCAGGCCCGCTGCCTTGTGCGCGGTCACCGCCGCGGAGATCTTCACCATCTGCAGGAACGCGAGGGTGCCCTCCTGCATCCGGGTGCCGCCGGACGCGGGCGCGGCGATCAGCGGCAGCCGCCGCCTGGTGGCCCGCTCGATGGCCAGCACCAGCCGCTCGGCCGCGACCACGCCGATCGACCCGGCCAGGAACCCGAAGTCGGACATGACGATGGCCACCCGGCGCCCGCCGAGCCGGGCCTCCCCGGTGATGACCGCCTCGTCCAGGCCGGTCTTGCGGCGGGCGGCGGCCAGGTCGCTGAGGTAGCCGGGCGCCTGCGCGCGGTGCTCACCGGCTACCGGCAGCGGCTCGGTGTCCCAGCGGATGAACGTGCCCGGGTCGAGCACGGTGTGGGCGAGTTCGAGCGCGCTGACCCCGCTCACCGGGCCGCCGCCGGGCCCTGGCCCGCGAGCCAGTCCACGTCCGCCGCGGCCGCCCCGCCCGAGAGCCGCCGGTATCCCGGTCCGCGGTCGAAGAAGGGCTGCACCGCGGGCCGCGCCGCGCGCCGCTCCGCCCGCAGCGCCCGGGTCGCCGCCTCGTCGGCGGCGGGCGCGTCCGGCGGGCCGGTGATGACAACCCCGTAGTCGCCGGCGGCCCCCGCCCGGCTGACCTTGCCCTGGCGGACATCACGGGCGACCGCGGCCGGTTCCCGGTCCAGCGGATCGCCCCAGCCGCCCCCGCCGGTGGTCCGGATCCGGATCAGCGTCCCCGCGGGCACGAACTCGCCGTCGGCGAGCGCGTCCACGTCCCGCTCCGCCGGCCCGCCCGGGTCGATGGTCACCCGGAACGGGCGCCCGGCCCGGCCGCCGTTCACCCCCCAGCAGGACAGGATGGACCGGTCGGCGATGGACATGAAGTAGCCGTCCTCGCGCATCCGCAGGTGCTTCTCGTAGCCGAGGCCGCCGCGGTGCCGGCCCGGCCCCCCGGAGTCGGCGGCCAGCCCGAGCCGCTCCACGATCACCGGGAACCGGGACTCGGTGAACTCGGCGGGCAGGTTCCGCGACTCCGGGACCACGTGGATGGTGTCCTCCCCGTCCGCGTAGGGCCGGCCGCCGGACCCGCCGCCCAGCACTTCGCGCATGAGGTAGGGCTCCCCGTCAGCGGCCTTGCCGTACACCCCGGTGTAGCGGATGGTCTCCTGGTCGGCCGGCATCTGCCCGCCGACGGCCTTGGCCAGCACCCCGGCGAGCACACCCAGCAGCCGCAGGATGACGAAGGTCCGGGCGTTGGTGGGGGCGGGGAACACCGGGGTCAGCAGCGTGCCGGGCGGGGGGAAGCGCATCTCGATCAGGTCCACCACGCCCTCGTTCACGTCCAGGGCGGCCATTCGCTCGGGCGTGTCCGCGAGGTTGCGGAGAATGGGAGCGAGCCATTTCTTGAGGAAATTGCCGTCCGCGTAGTCGCCGCAGTGGTTGATCGGCCCCTTGGCCTGGGGCGCGGTCCCAGCGAAGTCGATGACCAGCCGCGGGCCGCCCGGGTCGCTGTCGGCGGTGCGGGTCAGGGTGATCCGCTGCGTGTGCAGCCTCGGCGGGTCGACCCCGTCGTGCTCGGCGTAGTCTTCCCAGGTCCAGGTGCCTACGGGGATGCGGGAGAGGATCTCCCGCCGGTAGGTCTCGGTGGTGGCCGCCACGATCTCATCGAAGCATGCCTCCACGACATCTCGCCCGTATCGGGCAAAAAGGTCCGCCAGCCTGCGGGATCCCATCAGGCAGGCCGCGCATTCGGCGTCCAGGTCGGCCGCGAGCGAGTCCGGCATCCGGGAATTGCGGGTCATGATGGCCAGCGCGGCCCGGTTGGGCACGCCCTGGTCCCACAGCCGGATCGGCGGCACCATCAGGCCCTCTTCGAACACGCTGGTGGCGCGGCTGGGCATGGAGCCGGGCACCGCCCCGCCGATGTCGTCGTGGTGGCCGAACGCCTGCACGAACGCCACCACCTCGGGGCCCGCCCCCGGGTCGTGGAACACCGGCACCGTCACGCACAGGTCGGGCAGGTGGCCGATGCCGCCCTCGGACAGGTACACGTCGTTGTGGAAGAACACGTCCCCGGGCCGCATGGTCGCCAGCGGGAAGTCGCGGGCGACCGGGTGCACCAGGGCGCTGTAGGAGCGGCCGGTGAGCTTGCGCAGCAGCCGGTCGTGGATGCCGGCCCGGAAGTCGTGCGCGTCCCGGATCATCGGCGACCGCGACGTGCGGCCGATCGCGGTCTCCACCTCCTTCTCGATGGAGGCGAGGCTGCCCGCGATGATCTCCAGCAGCACCGGGTCCACCCGCCCGGCCCGCCCGGTCAAGGTGCTCACCCGCCCTCCCCCGCGGTGACCAGCAGGTTCCCGTACCGGTCGGCCCGGGCGGCGAACCCGGGGTGGACCGGCACGGTCGCACCGTACTCCTCGATGATCGCCGGGCCGGTCACCACGTCGCCAGCCGCCAGGCCGGGCCGCCAGAACACCGGGGTCCGGACGTACCCGGCGTCCCGCTGGAAGCACACCGGGCGGCTGCCGGTGACGGCCCGCTCCGGGCCGCCGGGCGCGGCGGCGAGCGCGGGCAGCACCGGGCGGCGGATCGGGCCGATCCCGGTGACCCGCAGGTTGACCCATTCCACCTGCTGGCGGGGGTCGCCGCGGAAGTCGTAGCCGTACCGGTCCCGGTGGGCCTCGTGGAACGCGGCGACGACGGCGGCGGCCAGGGCCGCGTCCACCGGGCCGTCCGGCACCGGCACCCGCACCTCGAACGCCTGCCCGTAGTACCGCAGGTCCGCGCTGGCCGTCAGCTCCGCCCGGCCGCCGAAGCCGTGCCCGGCCAGGGCGCTGCGGGCCTGCTCGCGCAAGGCGGCCAGGATCGCCGCCATCCGGCCGAGGTCGAGCTCGCTGTGCCGGGCGACCGCGGTGCGCACGTAGTCGCTGCGCACGTCCACGGTCAGCAGGCCGAACGCGGACACGTTCCCCGGGTTCGGCGGCACCAGCACCGCCCGCACCCCGAGGATGCCGAGGAGCGGGCACAGCAGCAGCGACCCGGAGCCGCCGAAGGTGACCAGGGTGAAGTCGCGGACGTCGAGCCCGCGCCGCACGGTGATCTGCCGGACGGCGTTGGCCTGGTTCCAGGCGGACACCTCCAGGATGCCGGTGGCGCAGCCGGCCTCCGGCAGGCCCAGCCGGGTGGCCAGGGCGGCGATCCCGGCCTGTGCCGCGGCCGGGTCCAGCGGCACCTCGCCGCCCAGCAGGTGCGGCGGGATCCGGCCGAGGACCAGGTGCGCGTCGGTGACGGTGACGTCGCTGCCGCCGCGGCCGTAGCACAGCGGCCCGGGGTCCGCCCCGGCCGACCGCGGGCCCACCTTCAGCGCCCCTTCCGGCGACACCCAGGCCACCGACCCGCCGCCCGCCCCGACGGTTACCACGTCCACCATCGGCATCAGCGACGGGTACCCGCCCACGCTGCCCTCGGTTGTCAGCGCGGGCTCGCCGTCCACCACCACCGCCACGTCGGTGGAGGTGCCGCCGCCGTCGCAGGTGAGCACCTTGCCGATGCCCGCGTGCCGGGCGATCATCGCGGCGCCCAGCGCGCCAGCCGCGGGCCCGCTCAGCACGGTGGTGATCGGCTGGCTGGCCACCTCGGCGGCGGGCAGCACGCCGCCGTTGGACTTCATCACGTAGAAGCCGGGGTCACCGGCCAGCCGGGCCAGCCGGTCGCCGACCGCCCGCAGGTAGCCCGCCATCCGCGGCTTCACCGCCGCGTCGACCAGCGTGGTCATGGACCGCTCGTACTCCCGGTACTCCCGCAGCACCTGGGAGGAGACCGACACCACGGCGGCCGGGTGCTCGGCGGCCAGCACCTGCGCCATCCGCTCCTCGTGGGCGGGGTTGGCGTAGGAGTGCAGGAAGCAGACGCCGAGCGTGGTGATGCCCTGGTCCCGGAACCACCGCGCCACCCGCACCGCTTCTTCTTCATCGAACGGGCGCAGCTCCGCGCCGGTGTGGTCGAGCCGGCCGCCGACCGTCCGGACGAGGTCGGCGGGCACGATCCGGTCGGGCTTGACCCAGAAGTAGGAGTTGCCGTACCCATCGGGAACGGACTGGCGGGCGATCTCCAGCACGAACTCGAAGCCCTCGGTGGTGATGAAGCCCAGCGGGCCAGTGTCGCCCTCCAGCAGCTGGTTCGTGGCGATGGTGGTGCCGTGGCTGACGGAGCTGATATCGGCGGGGGCGGCGCCGGTGAGGTCCAGGATCTTGCGCAGGCCGGTGAGGAATCCGTCGGCGGGGTCGGCGGGGGTCGACGGGGTCTTCGTGACGGTCAGCTCGCCGGATTCCTCGTCGAACGCGACGACGTCGGTGAACGTGCCGCCGGTGTCGATCCCGATGCGCAGGCGGCTCAGCGCTTCCTCCTCGCGATGAGCCCGCCGACCACCACGCCCGTCAGAGCAATGGCGGCACCCACAATGGCGCCTTGCATGAATCCTGCGGTGGGGGGGCGGGCGCCCAGGCGGCCCGCGGGCTGCCCGGCCGCCGTTGGGCGTTCCCAGGTCCTGGCCGAGGCGCCTCGCGTAGCCGCATCCGCAGGGAACGACACGCCCGCGGCTCCGCCCGCACGCCCGCCCTGCGGCGGCTGCGCGGCGCCGGGCTGGGCTGGCTCAGCTGGCGCGGGCTGCCCCGGGGGGGCTTCCGCCACCTCACCTGCGGGGCCTCCCGTCACCTGGCCGGCGAGGGCGCCGGGGCCGCCTCCGGCTTGCACCAGCAGGAGCTCGTCCAGGGCGGCGAAGAACTGGGTGGCCTGGCGTTTGGCGGCGGCGGCGAGCATGCGCTGGCCGACGCCGGCGATCATCCCGCCGATGGTTGCCTCGGCGTCGTAGCGGAGCAGCGTCTCGTTGCTGTTATCGGCCAGCTGGACCAGGACGGTGGTGTCGACGGTGCCGGGGGTGCCCGCACCGCTGGCTCTCAGTGTGAGGGCGGTGGGCGGCTGCTGGTCCGCCAGGGCTATCTGGCCGGTGTAGGTGCCGGTGATGGTGCCGACGCCGGCGGTCACGGTCAGCTCGTACGCGTCCTGGCCGGTCGCGGTGAGGCGCTCGCAGCCGGGGATCGCCTGGACGAGGACGGCGGGGTCGTTGAGCGCCGCCCACACGCTGGCGACGGGGGCGTGCAGGGTGGCGCCGCCGGTGACTTTCATGGGCTGTCCTGGTGGGTGCGGCGGAGTTCGAACAGGTCGCTCGGGGAGATGGGCATGGCGGTGACGGGGAAGCGTTCGGCGTCCTCGATGGCGGCGGCGATGACGGCGGAGCCGGGGATCACCCCGGCTTCCCCGGCGCCCTTGATGCCGAGCGGGTTCAGCGGCGAGGGGGTCTCCAGGTGGGCGATCTCGATCGCGGCGGGGACCTCGCTGGCGTAGGGCATGAGGAAGTCCATGAACGAGGCGTTCTGCAGCTGGCCCGCGCCGTCGTAGGCCATCCGCTCGTACAGGGCGCCGGCCACGCCCTGCGCCACGCCGCCGTGGATCTGGCCCTCCACGATGAGCGGGTTGATGAGGCGGCCGCAGTCGTGCACCACGCAGTAGCGCAGCACCCGGATCTCGGCGGTGTCCGGGTCGGTCTCCACGATCGCCGCGTGCATCCCGGCGGCGAACGTGGACCGCACCGGGGCGAAGTAGTCGCGGCCCTCCAGGCCCGGCTCGTCACCGGGGGCGACCGGCGGCTTGCTGATGTCCCCGCCCGCGAACTGGGTGGCCGCCCTGGCCGCGTCGTCGAACGCGTAGCGCAGCGGGTTGGCCAGCACCGCCACGGTGCCGAGCGGGATGCCGGCCCGCGGGTCGCCCTTGACCCGGACCATCCCGCCGGTGATCTCCAGGTCGGCGGGGGCCGCCTCCATGGCGTCGGCAGCCACCCGCAGCGCCTTGGCGCGGACCGCCCGGGCGGCCAGCGCGACCGCCGACCCGCTCATCACCGCGGCCCGGGACGCGAACGTGCCGACCGCGTAGCCGAACCGGCGGGTGTCGCCGGTCACCACGTCCACGTCGGCCAGCGGCACGCCCAGCTCGTCCGCGACGATCTGGGCGAACACGGTCTGGTGGCCCTGGCCCTGGGTGGTCAGCCCGGTGGCCACCTTGACCCGGCCGGTGGTCTCCACCGCCACGTGCGCGCCCTCGTAGGGGCCCACCCCGGTGCCCTCGACGTAGCAGGCCAGCCCGATGCCGATCCGGCGGCCCTCCGCCCGCGCCGCGGCCTGCAGCGCGGGGAACCCGTCCCAGCCGATCATGTCCTTGAGCCTGGCGAGCAGCGCCGGGTAGTCGCCGGAGTCGTAGATCAGCGGCCGGCCGTCCTGGAAGATCAGCCCGTGGTCGTAGGGCATCTCGCCGGGCTGGATGAAGTTGCGTTCCCGGACCACGGCGCGGTCCAGCCCGAGCGCGGCCGCGATCGCGTCCATGGTCCGCTCCATGACGAACGCGCCCTGCGGCCGGCCCGCCCCGCGGTACGGGGTGACGGTCAGCGTGTTGGTGTACAGCGAGTCGAACTCGACCCGGTAGGCACCCGGCTTGTACGGTCCGAGCAGCTGGGTCGAGGTGATGATCGGCACGATCAGCCCGTACGGGATGTAGGCGCCGTTGTCATGCCAGAACCGCACGTCCAGGCCCAGCAGCCGGCCGTCGCCGTCGAAGCCGGCCCGCACGTGGTGCTGCTGCCCGCGCTCGTGCGCGCTGGCGATGAAGTGCTCGCGCCGGTCCTCGGTGAACTTGACCGGCTGCCCGAGCAGCCGCGCCGCCCACGGCACCAGCACCTCCTCGGGCCACGGGTGGACGATCTTGACGCCGAACCCGCCGCCCACGTCCGGGGTGATCACCTCCACGTCGGCCAGGGCCAGGCCCAGCTTGGCGGCGACCGCGGCCCGCACCCCGGTCGCGGTCTGGGTGGAGGTCCACATCCGCAGCCGCCCGGACTCGGCGTCCCACCGGGCCAGCACGCCGCGGCCTTCCAGCGGGGTGGACGCCGACCGCTCGATCGCCAGGTCCAGCTCGATGACGTGCGGGGCGGCGGCGATCGCCGCGTCCGCGTCACCGACGGCCTGCACCAGGTTCGCGGCCCGGTTGCCGGGCACGTCCGCGTGCACCAGGTGCCCGGCCGCCCGCGCGTCGGCCAGGCTCGCCACCACCGGCAGCGGCTCGTAGCTGACGCCGATCCGCGCGGCGGCGTCCTCGGCCAGGTACCGGTCGGCGGCCACCACCATCGCCACCGGCTCGCCCACGTGGTTGACCTCGTCGCGGGCCAGCGGGTACGGGGTGCGGCCGTGGCTGAGCGCCGGGTGCGGGATGAGCAGCGGCAGCGGCTCGGCGAGCCGGCCCGGCAGGTCCTCGTAGGTGTAGATGGCGGCCAGCCCGGGCACGTCCAGCGCCCCGGTCACGTCGATGTCCAGCACCCGGGCGTGCGCGTGCGGGCTGCGCACGAACGCGCACGCCAGCGCGCCCGCACCCAGGTCGTCCAGGTACGCGCCCTGCCCGCGGACCAGCCGGTCGTCCTCGGACCGCTGCACCCGCGCCCCGAACAGCGAGGTCATCTTTCTGGCTCCTCGCTCGCCGCCGGGCCGCTGGGACCCGCCGTCTTCCCTCCTCGCTCCGGCTCCTTCGTCGCCTCGCTCGTCAGTCCAGACGGCGGAGCGGCCCTTTGGCTCGCTCGGAGCTGGGCGGCGCGGAGGACGGCGGCGACGATGTTCTGGTAGCCGGTGCAGCGGCACAGGTTGCCGCCGATCAGCTCGCGGGCCCCAGCCTCGCCGGGGTCCGGGTTGTCCCGCAGCCCGGCGGTCACCGTGACCAGGAAGCCCGGGGTGCAGAACCCGCACTGCAGCCCGTGGCACTCGGCGAACGCCCGCTGCTCCGGCGACAGCGCGCCGTCCG
>JBLMWU010000240.1:0-20308 GCA_050257395.1 Gemmatimonadota bacterium
CGCGGCCTGCGGGCCCGCCGCCGTGGCCGCGGCTGACGGCCGCCCGCCCGGCCACCTGACGACCCGGTGCGCGGGCGGCGTCCAGTCCAGCGCCGCCTTCCCGCCGGGCTGCCCCGCGCTCCCGCCGGGCTGCCCCGCGCTCCCGCCGGGCTGCCCCGCGCTCCCGCCGGGCTGCCCCGCCTTCCCGCCGGGCTGCCCCGCGCTCCCGCCGGGCTGCCCCGCGTTCCCGCCGGGCTGCTCCTCAGCCCCGCGCCCGGGCTCCGCCTTCCCGGCCAGGGCCGCGGCCGGATCGGGCGCTAACCCGGCCCGGCTCGCGAGCCTGCTCTCTCGGGCGGCGGTGACCGTGCCCAGCAGCTCCGAGGCGAGCTGCGGCGTCAGCACCGGGAACGGCAGCAGCCGGTAGATCTTCGCCGCCGACACCCGCTGCGGCAGCTGCCCGCCGCAGGCCGGGCAGGATTCGGCATGGCGCAGCAGCTGGTCCCGCAGCGTGGCCGCGGTCGGTCCCTGGCCGCTGGCGAGGATCGCGGCGCGCTGCGCGCACTCCTTCGCCTCCGGCCCGGCCATGACCTCCGCCGCCACCGCCCGGCGCAGCTGCTCCTCCGCCCGGCTCAGCAGTTCCCGCAGGTGCGGAACGGGCAGCCCGGTGACGGCCGCGGCCTGTGCCGGGGTCAGGCTCTGCCAGGCGGCGAACGCCAGGACCTCCCGTTCCGGCCGGGCGAGGCTCATGACCGCGCGCCACGCCATCAGCGGCGGCGCCACCTGCCACGGCGGCACCCCGGTTTCCCCGGCGGCCCCCGGCCCGCCGCCCGGCAGGCCCGATTCGGGACGAGCCAGGCATTGCTCGCGGGCCTGCGTGAAAAGGCGGTCCCGCAGCGATCCGGGATCACCCGGGAAATCGCTGCATTCCGCCGCACGGATAAGTGTCTCGCGCAGAATGTCCTGCGCAGCGCCGGCATCATTGATCATCAGCCAGCAATACTGAAAGAGAATTTCCCCGTTTGCCCCGATCAGCTCCGCGAAGGATCCGCGGCCACTTTCCGGCAGCTCTTCCCTAAGCTGACGGCTCCTCATGGCCTCACAAGGTAAGCGGGCCAGCGCTCAATTTCCAGCGATTCGGTTAAACACGGGGAGCCGTCCGGCTATTTCCGGGTGACTCGCTATTTAGGCTATTGCCCGTTTAACCGCCAATTGCGGAAGTGCCCGGGGCGGGCGGCTGGCTCACGCCGGGACGGCGATTTCCCCCGCGAGCGCCAGGCCGAGCGCGGCGGCGTAACGATGGCCGAGCGGCCCGGTACCCGGATCGCCGCCGAGCGTGCCGCCGACCCGGCCGCGCCCGACCGCGACCCCGTCCGGCAGCGACCGGGACAGCACCCCCACCAGCTCGTCGTCGCCTGCCGGCCCGCCCACCACCAGCACCTGGCGCGGCGTGGCGCCGAGGGTGCGCAGGGCGCGGCCCAGGTTGGCGGCGAGCGCCGCCTGCTTGAGCCGCAGGCGCAGGGCCCGCCACTCGCCCGGCGCGTGCCGCCGGTCGAACGGCAGCAGCCCGGCCGGCCCGGCCACCGCCAGCATCCCGGTGGCGGCGGGCGGCGCGGGCCGGTCAAGGAAGCCCCGGCTGCCGTCTTCCGCCTCGAACCGCTGGCCGCCGTCGACGCGCACGCACGGCGCCCGTTTCACCCAGTCCGCCGCTGCCCGCGGGATCCCGAGCGCCTCGGCCACCGCCCAGGTGAGCAGCTCGCCCGCGCCCGCCGCCACCACCTCCCCGGCAGGGCTGATGACGTCGATCGTGCCCGCGCCGACGTCGATCACCAGCGCGTCCGCCAGCGCGCCCGGCGTGGTGGCGGCGCCCAGCCGGGCCGCGGCGGGCTCGGTGAGGACGGTCCTGGCCGGGCAGCCGAGCAGGCTGGCCAGCTGCCCGGCCGGATCGGCCGTGTGGTCGAGCCCGGTCAGCGACGCGACCAGCACCGCCCGGCCGAGCCCGCCCCGGCGGGCGGTCGCGCGCTCTGCGACCGCGGCCAGGTCCACCGCGAACAGGTCGTCCACCTCGGTCACCGCCCCGTCCGCGCCGAGCGCGGACACGGCACCCACCGGCCAGCCCGCCAGCGAGCCGCACACCGCCCGCAATCCGGCCCGCTGGCCCACTCCCACCTCGGCGCCCGGTCCCGCGCCGGCGCCGGTGCCCGCCGCCACGCCAGCGCCCGTAGCCCCTGCGGCCAGGCCAGCATCCGCTGCCAGGCCGCCATCCGGGATGTCCGCCAGCAAGCCAGGCGCGCGGAGCAGCACCCACGGTCCGTCGTCGGCGGGCGGCGGCAGCGGCGTCCCGGCCGGCACCACCCCGACGACCGCGTTGGAGTAGTCCAGCAGCGTCCGGCACACCGCGGTGACCGTCCCGGCTTCGGCTTCACCCAGGCCCAGCGCCGCGCCGAGCGCGACCGGGTCGGCCACCAGGACCAGCGGCTTGCCCGGCTCCTGCACCTCCACCGCGACCAGCTCGCACCCGGCCAGTGCCGCGGTGTCGGCCTGGTCGGCCACGGGCACCGCTACACCGATCCGGTTGGCGATGAGCACGCCCTCGTCGCCGCCTGCGAGCACCGCGCCGACGGTCACGCCGGCCGCCCGCAGCTCCCGCAGCCGGGCCACGGCCGCGGCGTAGCCGACGCTGGCCGGGACCACCGCGACCACCGGCCCGGCGGCACCCCCGCCCACGGCACCGCCGCCCACGGCAGCCCCGGTCACAGCACCGCCGGCTACGGCACCGCCGGCCACGGCAGCCCCGGTGACGGCGTCCCCGGTCGCAGCACCGCCGGCCACGGGCGGCCGGCCCAGCCACAACGGCGGCCCCACGCAGACGCCGGTCCCGCCGGGGGTCGTCGCGCCCGCCGCCGCCACCCGCAGCCGGCCCGCTGGCGGGGCCAGTTCGGGCACGGTCACGGTAGCCGTGGTCACCGCGCGCAGCGGCGCCACCCTGGCCTCGTCCACCCGCACGGCCAGCCGCCGCTCCAGCCGGCGCACCAGGGCGGCGGCGCCGCGCAGCGACTCGGCCGACCCCTTGCGGCCGCGGGTGGGCACCCGGCCCGCGCCGAGGATGCGCCCGCCGGACGCGATCACCACCTCGGTCGTCGCGTTCCCCACGTCGACGCCGGCGACGACCGTCACCCGGTGAGGCCCCGCCGTGCGTACACCCCGGCCGCCTCGGCAACCAGCGCGGCGCAGCGGGGCAGTCCCCGCGCGGACAGCGACTCCGCAAGCTCGGTCAGCCCGGCCTCGGTGGACCGGCCCGGGCGCAGCGCATCGTAGATCGCCAGCACCTCGTCGTCCGGCAGCCGGGTGAGCTCAGCCGCCCGGCGCAGGTTCTCCGCCAGCTGCGGGTTGCCGTGCTTGTGCGCCACCTCGGCCTGGTGTTCCAGCGTGCCCGGGTGGATGCGCAGGTCGGGCACGCTCACCTCGCCGCGGCGGACCGCGTCCAGGGTCAGTTCGCTGACCGGCCGCCCGGACAGCGCCCGCAGCCCGCCAGCACCGGCCCCGTCCGTACCAGTCTCGTTCACCCCGGTCCCCTCCGTCCCGGTCCCGCCCGCCCCGGCGCCGCTCACCGCAGGCCGTCCAGGGCGAGCTCCTGCGGCGGGACGCCGGGATCGACCCAGTTGCGTTCCAGCGCCATCAGCGCGATCACCGTGGTGTGGTAGCGGGCCTCGATCGCCTCGTCGCTGTAGGGGTTGCGGGCCGGGTCTGGGGTGCCGCCCTTGGCGTGCCGGGCGGCGTTGGCGCCCAGCAGCCGGTACAGCTCCGGGGTCACCGTGGGCGCCACCGAGTACAGCTCCAGGTTGGCCAGCGGCGCGAGGTCGCGGCGGTGGATCAGCGCGGTGCCCTTGCCCTGCAGGCCGATGCCGATGCCCGAGCCGGCCAGCCGGGCCGCGGCCAGCCCGATCTTGCCGAGGTCCACGGTGCCGCTGAACCGCACCACCCGCCCGGTGCAGCCCTCCTCCTCCAGCCCGGCCAGCAGCTCGCGCAGCACCTCGGGCACGGTGAGCCCGGACAGGCAGCGCCACACGTCCCGGCCGACCGCCGGGGACACCCCGATGACCACGTCCCGCGGGTCCTGCCCGGCGGCGGCCGGCCCGGCCGCCGCGAGCAGGGCCGCCGCCGACTTCGCCTGCTCCGCGCGCAGGTCCTCGACTCCGCGGGCCTGCCGGATCGCGTCGATCTCGGCCTGCCGCTGCGGCGACGGCTCGTACCCGGTGCCCGGCCCGGCGTAGTCGTTGGGGTCGGTGATCAGCGACAGCACCCCCAGGTCCTCGCCGAAGATGGCCGAGGTCTGCAGGTAGTCGCCGGCCAGCCGGGCCCGGGTCATGGCCATGATCTTCTCCGCCTCGTCCTCGTACCCGGCCTCGTCCAGGGCGGCGACGACGTCCACCACCGTGAGCCCGCCGTCCCGGATCGCGTGCGCGGCGCTGACCACCGCCAGCGTGTCGGTCTCGCCCAGGTCCTTGGAGCCCGCCGCGTCGACGGCCAGGTCCACGTGCGCGTCGGTGAAGTCGGCCAGGCCCAGGTGCCGGTACACGGCCCGGCACGCCTCGGCGGCGTCCCGGCGCACCTGCGCGATCCGCTCCGCGCTCACCGTCCGCAGGCCGCCGTCGATGCCCCAGTCCCGCTGCATGGCCAGGAAGTCGTCGATGTCCTCGGCGTTGAAGTTGCTGGGGCCGAACATGTTGTCGTAGCGCTGGATACTGCCGAACCCGCTGAACACGAAGTCCGAGCCGGCCAGCGCGATCGGCAGGGTGCGCGAGGTGCGGCGCATGTCCGACTCGCTCATCAGCGCGTCATTGCCGGAGCAGGACTCCAGCCCGCGCATCATCGCCATCACGTTCTCGGACATCAGCTCCCGCAGGCCCTGCGGGACCGCGGCGGCCACGCTGGCCCCGTCGATGCCGCCGTTCTGCACGCCCTGCGCCCCGATCGCCCGGGCCAGCGCCACGCACCGGGCCTCCAGGTAGAGCATGGACCGGCCTTCGGCGCCGGCCATCAGCACCTCCGCGCCCGCCCCGGAGGACACCCGCATCTTCATGCCGCGGGATGCGTAGGCGGAGGTGAGGAACGCCTTGGACCAGGGCGTGTCGTCGCCGTCGGTGAACACCTGCTCGGTCCCGTACAGCGACACCGTCTCGGCGTAGGAGGTGAGGCCGCGCATGCCCAGCTCCAGCTCCAGCGCCTCCTCCACGGAGCACTGGATGAGCACGCCCTGCGAGGCCACGGCCGCGCCGACGAGGCAGGCCACCGCGTTGCTGGGGGCGTCGGCGAGCACCGGCACGGTGGTCTCGATCTCCCGGAACCCGAACGCGGACGCGGTGGCCGAGTCGGCCGCC
This sequence comes from Gemmatimonadota bacterium, assembly GCA_050257395.1. Classification (GTDB taxonomy): domain Bacteria; phylum Actinomycetota; class Actinomycetes; order Streptosporangiales; family Streptosporangiaceae; genus JAIRTY01. The sequence continues at coordinate 5,358 of JBLMWU010000240.1, forward strand.
AGCAGCAGCGGGTCGTCCAGCCGGTTGGTGACGTGGGCCTGGTTGCTGGGGGTGCGGCGGGCCCGCAGCTTGGTCATGGCCAGGGTCAGCTCGGCGGGCCGCAGCAGCGCCAGCACCCGGGCCAGCTTGGCCGGGGTGGCGCCCGCGGCGAGCCGGATTACCTCGGCCCGGGGCACGTCCGGGCTGGCCGCCAGCCGGGCGAACGCGGTGTCCGGCAGGCTCATCGCCTCCTCCGCCACGGCCAGGTCGAGCCCGTGCGCGGCCAGGAAGGCGTCGATGGCGTCGAAGTCCTCCTCGGCGGTACCGTCCAGCTCCACCACCCGGCCGTCCCGGATCACCAGGCTGGGCTCCGGGTCGGCCGCGGACCGCAGCGCGATCAGGCCCAGCGCGGGGTCCTCGACCGCGAACCCGTCGAGGTTCACCCGCTGGGCGTCCATGAACCGGACCCGCCCCACCACCGGCTGTTCGTTCATGACGATGTTTCTCACCTTTCTGGCCCTCGCTCGCCTCCGGGCCGCTCGAGCCCGCCGTCTTCCCTCCTCGCTCCGGCTCCTCCGTCGCCTCGCTCGTCAGTCCAGACGGCGGCGCGGCCCTTTGGCTCGCTCGGGACGGCTCAGATCGCGGCCTGGACCCGCAGCTCGACGACCCGGCCGCGGGCGGGGGTGGCCTGGGCAACGCCGCCGTGGCCGGGGGTGCGGACCACGATCCGGGTGCGGTCGCCCCGGAACAGGTCCTGGGAGAACTCGATCGGGTCGCCGTCGGTGTCGGTGGTGGTGCGGGTGATGGCCAGCAGCGGCGCCCCGGGCTCCACCTCCAGCACCACCGCCTCGTCCTCGGAGGCGGCGACCACCTCGATCCGCTCCACCGCCTCCTTCGGCTCGGTGGCGTAGTGCTCGGCGAGCAGCTCGTACACCGAGCCGCCGAGCGGCAGCTCCAGCAGCCCGGGGAACCGGTCGGCCGGCAGCATGGCGTGCTCCACCGAGATGGGCCGCGAGTCGGCGAGCCGGAGCCGGACCAGGTCGATGACGAACTCCCCCGCCCGCAGGTGCAGCGCCTGGGCGGCGCGCTCGTCGGCGGGCGCGAGCCGGGCGCTCATCACCCGGGTCCCCGCGACCACGCCCTGGCTGCGCAGCAGCGCGGGCACCCCGACGATCCGGGACAGGTCCCGCTCGATCTTGTCCTTGCTGACGAACGTGCCGCCGCCGCGGCCGGGCACCCGCCGCACCGCGCCGGTCTCCTCCAGCACCGCCAGCGCCTGGCGCAGCGTCGCCCGGCTGACGCCGAGCTCGGCGGCGAGCGCGCGCTCCGCACCGAGCCGCTGCCCCGGCCGCAGGTGCCCGGCCGCGATCTGGTCGGTGAGGATCCGGCGTACGTCCTCCGGAGTGCGGGCCGCGCCGCGGCCGCTGGCGGCCATCACGCGTCCAGCGCCGACAGCGACTCGGGCAGGATCTGGCCGCCGTCCACCACGATGGTCTGGCCGGTGATGTAGGCGGCCTCGTCGGTGGCGAGGAACAGCGCCGCGTGCCCGATCTCCTCGACCGTGCCCAGCCGGCGCAGCGGGATCGACGCGGTCATCTGCGCGTGGTAGTCCTCGCCCAGGTCGGCCAGGCCCTCGGTCACCACGTTGCCCGGCAGCACCGCGTTGACGGTGATGGCGCTGGCCGCCAGCTCGATGGCGGCGGTCCGCATGAACCCGAGCTGGCCGGCCTTGCTGGCGCCGTAGTGCGACCAGCCGGGGAACCCGGTGACCGGCCCGGTGATGGACGAGGTGAGGATCACCCGGCCGTGCCCGGAGGCGGCCAGCGCGGGCACGCAGGCCTGCACGGTGAGCATGCAGCCCTTGAGGTTCGTGCCGAAGACCTGGTCCATGTCCTCTTCCGTCATGTCCACGAGGCGGCGGTCGGGGAAGATGCCCGCGTTCGCGCACAGGACGTCGATGCCGCCGTGCCGCTCGGCCGCGGTGGCCGCGATCCGCTGGCAGTCCTCCCGGCGGGCGACATCCGCCAGCGCGTAGCTCACCTCGCCGCCGGCCCCGGACAGCTCGGCCACGGTGTCCCTGGCGGCCGCCTCGTCCCTGCCCACGATGAGTACCCGGGCGCCGGCGCCGGCGAACACCCGGGCGATGCCCTTGCCGATGCCGCGGGTCGCGCCGGTGACCACCACGCTGCGCCCGGCGATGGATGTGAACATCTGCCTGCTCCGTTCCTGCCTTCAGCCGACCTGGCTGAGATACCGCTCAGCCAGGTCGCAGCTGCCCTGGGTGTAGTCGCTGCCGAGCTCGGCGGCGATGTCCGCGCCCTGGTGCGAGCCGATCCAGGCGACCAGCAGCAGGCGGCGGTAGAGGATGAACGTCCAGATCTCGGCCTCGTCCGCGGCTGCCAGCGGCAGCACCCGCCGGTAGCCGGACAGCCAGCTGTCGACGAGCGCGGGCACCTGCGGCTCGTGCTCGAAGAAGCTCACGGAGGTGCCGAGGTCGTACAGGTACCAGCTGAACCCGCAGTCATCGAAGTCGATGACGCTGACCGCGCCGCCGTCGACCAGCAGGTTGGCCAGCCGGGTGTCGGCGTGCACCAGGCCGAACCGGTCCGGGCCATCGCCGAACGCGGCCAGCCGGCGCCGCAGCGCCTGGTCGAGCCGGCCGAGGATCTCCCGCTCGGCCGGGCCCACCCCGATGCCGTCCTGCCAGCGGCCCCAGCGGGCCTCCGCGCCGAATGCCGCGTCGTAGTCCCAGCGGAACCGGGTGAAGCCCGGCGGCGGCGCCCACGCCCCGGCGTGCCGGTGCATCCGGGCGGTGATCTCGCCCAGCTCCGCGAAGTGCTCCACCGCGTCCTGCGCGGGCTCGCTGCCGGGCAGGTACTCGAACCGGACGCAGTGCCGCCGGTCGCCGCTGACCGGGTCGGCAGAGGTGACGACCAGGCTGCCGTCGGCGGCTGGCAGCACCCGCGGGGTGCGCACGCCGGCCTCGGCCCGCAGCGCGCCCATCCAGGCCAGCTCGGAGGCGATCTCCTGCTCGGTGTGGTAGCCGAGCCGGTGCACCCGCAGCACGGACGGGCCCTCGTCCGGGTCCTCCACCAGGAAGGTGGCGTTCTCCGAGACGTTCAGCAGGCTGACCGCCGCGTCCGGGTGGCAGCCGTAGCCGGGCAGGGCGCCCTGCGCGCACCGGGCGACCCGGGTGAGCACGTCGCCGCCAACGGAAAGGTCATGTGCTGACATCTGGCCCCCTTACTGCTCGCGGCCGTCGATGGCGCCGAGCACCCCGGTGATCGCCTGCTGGGCGCGCAGCACGTCCGCGGTGGCGCCGCTCAGGTAGATCCGGCCGGCCATCCCGATCATGGAGACGTCCACCAGGGTCACCCCGGGGGCGGCCCGCTCGGCCTCGTTCGCGGCGACGCTGGCGAACAGCGCCGGGGTGACCTCGCAGACGCCCAGCGTGTCGCCGGGGATGAGCATGGAGCCGCCGCGGTTGCGGTTGATGATCACCGCCTGCCGGTCGGTGATGTCCTCGATGACGTCGGAGAACAGGATCCGCGGCCGCAGCTGGTCGGCGGCGTCCGCGTGCAGCCCGGCCAGGATGGCCTGGCCGGCTTTTTCCACGTCGGCCAGGCCGGGGGCGTGCACCTCCAGCACCCCGAACTGCCGCTCCACGAACAGGATGCCCGGCTCGACCGCGGGCACCGCGCGCAGCGCCAGGTCGGTCACCCGCTCGATGGCCAGGCCGGGCGCCACCTCCACGATCAGCGAGTGCTCGCCCTGCATCGGCGGGTAGCCGCGGGCCCGGGTAGGCGTGCCCAGGTAGGCGGCGAACTGCCGCTGCAGGTCCCGGACCAGGAGGTAGACGCGCAGTTCCGGGGCTGGCGGCGCGGGCGCCGTCACCCCTAGTCGCCCTTGGTCCGGAAGTGCTTGCTGATCTCGGCGTGCGGCCGCGGGATGACGTGCACCGACACCAGCTCACCGACGCTGGTCGCGGTCTCCGCGCCCGCCTCGGTGGCGGCCTTGACCGCGCCCACGTCCCCGATCACCGTGACCGCCACCAGGCCGTCGCCCACCTGCTCGCGCCCGACGATGGTCACGTTCGCCGCCTTGACCATGGCGTCCGCCGCCGCCAGCGCGGCCACGTAGCCCTTGGTCTCGATCATCCCGATCGCGTTGTCCGCCATGTTCACTGCTCTCCTTTACCCGAAGTCTTGCGGGTGGGGGCCCGGCGCGCCCGGTCTTCCGGCGCGGCGGGCGGGTCGATGGAGCCGATGATGAGCGCGTCGACAGGGGGCGGCTTGCCCGGGAACCAGGCCGCCGCCACCGACCCCTGCGCGATCAGCACCCGCTCGCCCGCCCCGCTGCCCAGCACGTCGAAGGCGATCAGCCGCTGGCCGGTCCCGTCCGCCTCGACCTCCAGGAACGCGCCGCTGGGGAGCTCGGGCAGGCGGCGGGTGGACCAGACGTTGCCGACCACGGTTGCGGTGATCATTCAGCGCTCCCTCTCGATCTCGACCCCGGCGGCGCGGGCGCGGTCGCGGGCCAGCGGCGTGAGCACCGCCCGCGGCCCGAGCACCAGCCGGGCCCCGGCCCGGGCCGCGTCGCGGACCGCGGCCTCGGTCACCGCGCCCTTCTCGATCCGCCGGGACGGGCCGGGCCGGCCGGGCCCGGCCGGGGCGGCCAGCCGGAAGGTGAGCCGGCCGGACCGCAGGTCGGCCCGGCGGGCCGGGTTCTCGAACAGGTGCAGCAGCCGGGTCACGAAGGCCGCCAGGTCCTGGTCGGTCCGCAGGCTGACCGTCTCCACCTGCCTTGTGTTGTCGTTGATGGTGAACGAAGAACCCGGCTGGGCCGGTGCCACCCGCCCGGCCGGCGCCGCCGCGGGCGGGGGTGGCGGAGCGGGCGCGGGCTGGGCTGGCGGGGCGGCGGCCGCGGGCAGCGCGTCCCGGAGCACCTCCCGGATGAGCTGGCGGAGCAGGTCGCTGTCAAGGCCGTTGCCGCTCATCCCGGGCTCCCGAGGGCGGCCTCGGCCGCCTCGGCCGCCTGCCGCACGTCGGCCTCGGACCCGGACAGGTAGACCCGGCCGGTGGCGCCGATCATGCGGTAGTCGACCACCTTGACGCTGGCGGCCTTCTCCGCCTCGTTGGTGGCGAGGATCGCGTAGGAGGCGGGCCGCATCTCCATGACGTACAGGGACTCCCCCGCCAGCGCCATCGAGCCGATCTTGTTGCGGTTGATGAGGAAGGCGTGCTGCGGGTCCAGCATCGTGATGATCTCCGACGCCAGCACCTCCGGCCGGGTCGCGTCCTGCGCGCTGGCGCCGAGCGAGTCCAGCACCGCGCTGCCGGCCGCCCGCACCTCGTCGGTGCCGCCGTGGATCTCCAGGTAGCCGAACTGCCGCTCCACCACCAGGATCCCCGCGGCGACCTCCGCGTGCTTGAGCGCCACGTCGGTCAGCGGCTCGATGTCCAGCCCGGGCGCGACCTCGATGATCTGCGCGGCCATGTTGCTGCGCGGCAGCCGCCCCCTGATCCACGTCCCCAGATAGCACATCGTCTGCGGCTGCAGCCGATCGAGAAAGATAAACGACCGCAACTCAGCCATCGTGCCCCCCGGTCAGCGCCGCGAGCTCCTCGATGACCAGCCGCCGGATCTCCTCCCGCAAAGCCGCCACATCCGCCCCGCGCCACCCCTCGCCCCCACCCCCATTGACCGGACCGCTGAACCCATGCCCAGTCCCCGGAGCCTGACCGGCATAGGCAGGGCGGTCAGCCCTTCCCGGTAGCGTTCCAGCGGACGGGCAGGGCTGACCGTCCTGCCCCATCCCCGCCAGGAGGTTTGAAGCCACCGGATAAGCCGGCACCGGCCCGTCCGGCGACTCCCACGGCTCCAGCCCCGTGAAAACCCCGAACGGCTCGGCAGGATCCGCGTTGTACGCCAGCCGCGTCCACTGCACCAGGTGCTGCGGCTGCAGGTTCTCGCCGACCGAGGACCGGCCGAAGTAGCCGGTGCCGATGGTCATGGACGGCGCGAGGTTGGTCTCGATGCCGGAGCTGCCCAGGCTGTTGCCGGCGTTGACCGACACCCGCAGCACCTCCACGGCGGCGCCGTAGGCGAGCACGGTGGCCGGGTCGCTGCTGTGGATGGCGGCGGAGTGGCCGCGCCCGCCGATCCGCAGCACGGCGCGGGCGGCGGCGATGCCGCGCTGGGCGTTCGGCACCCGGACCAGCCCGAGCACCGGGCACAGCTTCTCGTGTGCCAGCGGCTCTTCGGGCACCACCAGGTCGAACGGGGCGAGCAGCACCCGGGTGGTGCCGGGTACCCGCACCCCGGCCTCGTTCGCGAGCCAGCTGGCGTCCTTGCCGACCAGCCGGGCATCGAAGTGGCCGCCGGGGAACAGCAGCTGCCGCACCTTGTCCCGCTCCTCCGGCTCCAGCAGGTAGGCGCCCTCCCGCTTGAGGTGGCGCAGCAGCTGGGCGGCCGCGGCCTCCTCCACCACCAGCACGGACTCGTTGGTGCACAGGATCGAGTTGTCGAAGCTCTTGCTGTCGGTGATCCGCCGGGCCGCCTTGGCGAGGTCCGCGGTCGCGTCCACCAGCACCGGCACGTTGCCGGGCCCGACCCCGATGGCGGGCGTGCCGGAGCTGTAGGCGGAGCGGACCACCGGGACGCCGCCGGTGGCCACGATCACGCTGGTGCGCGGGTCGGTCATGAGCGCGTTGATCAGCGGCACGGACGGGGAGTCGACCACCTGGATGATGCCGTCCGGCGCGCCCGCGGCCACCGCGGCGGCGGCCAGGGTGCGGGCCGCGTCCGCGCAGCATTCGCGGGCCAGCGGGTGCGGGCTGATGACCACGGCGCTGCGGGTCATGAGGGCCAGCAGCGACTTGAAGAACACGGTGGCGACCGGGTTGGTGGACGGGGTGAGGGCGAGCACCACCCCGGCCCCGCGCGGCACCTCCACCACCTTGGCGGCCGGGTCCACCCGCGGGGTCACGTAGTCGTGATCGGCATAGGCGTCCGCCAGGCCGGTGCTGCAGGCCAGGTTCTTGACGGCCTTGTGCTCGGCCACGCCGAACCCGGTCTCCCGCACCGCCCACTCGGCGTACTCGCGGGCCCGGGCCGCACCCGCCTCGGCGGCAGCCCGGACGATCCGGTCGACCGCTGGCTTGCCGTAGCTGGCGTAGGCGCGGGCGGCCCATTCGGCCCGCTGCAGCATGGCCTGTGCCCGCGGCACCCCCGCGGGGTCGGCCAGCATGGTCAGGACTCCAGGTTCCCCGGGCCCGGGCTCAGTCATTCGCTCGCCTCCGGGGCGCCTGAGGGCGGCGTCTTCCCTCGTCGCTCCTTGCTGGCGCTCGTCGCTCCTCAGTCCAGACGCCACCACGCCCCTTTGGCTCGCTCATACGATCTTCACGCCCTTGGCTGCGTCGTCGCGGGCCTTGCCGATGGCCACCTCGGTCCGTTCCAGCAGTTCCTCGCAGTGGTCCGGCGGCAGCAGCACCCCCGGCTTGTACTGCAGCACCTGCGGGTCGAGGGTGGAGAAGATCGCCCACACCCCTGCCTCGTACAGCCGCCGCATCACGTACTTGGCGCCCTGCGGGTGGCTGAACTCCAGCCCCATCACCAGGCCGTTCTGCCGGATGCCGGTGAACCAGTCCGGGTAGGCGGCGCGGATCTCGGCCAGCCCGGAGCCGATCAGGGCCGAGATGTAGTGCACCATCGACCGGGTTTCCGGGCGGCAGGTGATCTCCAGGGTCTTGAGCGCCGCCACGCAGCCCAGCTCGGCCCCGCCGAACGTGGACATGTGCGCGAAGCCGTCCTCGGTCAGCCAGCCCGCGGCCGCCTCGCTGACCAGGACCGCGCTGATCGGGTACATGCCGCCGGAGATGCCCTTGCCGGTGACCAGGATGTCCGGGATGATCCCGTGCTTGCTGACGGCCCACAGCTCGCCGGTGCGCATCAGCCCGGTCTGCACCTCGTCGGCGATGTAGAGGGCGCCGTGCCGCTCGCACAGCCGCTTGACACCCTCCAGGTAGCCGGGAGCGGGCAGCGGGAACCCGTAGGTGGCCGGGATGGTCTCCATGATCACCGCGGCCACGTCCCGGCCCCGCAGCGCCTCCTCCATGGCGCCGAGGTCGTTGAACGGCACGTGCGGGAACTCCTCCGGCCGGTCGGCCAGGAACAGCGCCGCGAACCGCTCGTCCCCGGTGGCGACCGCCAGCCCGGTGTGCCCGTGGTAGGCCTTGGCGATCGAGACGATCTTGCGCTTCTTCGTGGCGTGCCGCGCGGTCTTGAGCGCGATGTCGATGGCCTCGCCGCCGCCGCTGCCGTAGATGACCTTGGTCAGCCCCGGCGGGGCGGTGGTGACCAGGGCCTCGGCCAGGGCGGTGCGGGCCAGCGAGGGGAAGTGGTGGTTGCCGATGTCGAAGTGCTGCATGGCGGCGGTGACCGCGGCGGCGACCTCGGGGTTGCGGTGGCCGAGGTTGTAGGTGCCGCCGTTCAGGTGCACGTCGATCAGCCGCTTGCCCTCGACGTCGTAGATGAAGTACCCGTCGCGGCGGTCGATGACCAGCGGCACGCCGGATTCGGTCCAGAACTGGGTCTTGCCCGGATTCCAGAACTCACGCGACTTCGCCAGCATCTCGGCTTTCGAGGCGAAGGTGATGAGCTCCTCGGGCACGCCCACCTCCTCAAAGACCCCGCCGCTTTGGTCTGACCGAAGAAGTACCGTACCTAACCGTTTAGTGTCAAGCGGCTGTGTTAAATGCAAATTATCCCGACCAAAACTCTTGTCGTGGTTGGGATCATGGTGATAGCTTCCGCCGCATGTGACGTATGCCACAGAACAAAACCAGCCGGGCATAACGTGCACAGCTGCGCTCGGCCGTCCCGGCTCCGGCCCCGCCACGGAGGACATGCATGACACAGTCGGAAACCCCCGGCACGGCCAGTGCCGCTGCCACCACCGCGGCTGAGGACTTCGACGTCTCCCAGCGGGACGAGATCCCCAAGCTCCGCAAGGGAGCCGTCGGGCTGGGCGGGGTGCTGTTCCTGACCGTGACCGGCGCCGCGCCGATCTCGGCCATGCTCTTCAACACGCCGATCGTCGTCGGATTCGGCCAGGGCGTGGGCGCGCCCGCGACGTTCCTCGTCGCCACGATCGTGCTGGTCATCTTCTCGGTCGGCTACGTGGCGATGGCCAGGAAGAAGACCACCGCGGGCGGCTTCTACGCCTACATCAGCCACGGGCTGGGCCGGGAGCTCGGCATGGGCACCGGCTTCGGCATGGTGGTGGCGTACTCGGTGTTCGAGGCGTCGCTGTGCGGCGGGTTCGCCTACTTCCTGAACCTCAAGCTGACCGCCTTCGGGGTGAACATCAGCTGGCCCTGGCTGGCGCTGGGGATGGTCCTGCTCATCTCCCTGCTGACCTACTTCGACGTGCGCGTCTCCTCCACCGTGCTGGCGGTCGGCCTGATCAGCGAGATCCTCATCCTGCTGATCTTCGACGGCGGCATGTTCGTGCACGGGAACATCAACTGGTCGGCCGTCAACCCGGTGAACGCCTTCGCCAGCTTCCCGGCCTCGGGCAAGCTCGCGGCCGGCGCGATCGGCATCGGCCTGTTCTTCGCGTTCTGGTCCTGGGTCGGCTTCGAGATGGCGCCGAACTACGGCGAGGAGTCCCGCGACCCCAAGCGGAACGTGCCGCGCGCCCTGTACATCTCGGTGATCGGCCTCGGCATCTTCTACACCATCACGTCCTGGGCCCCGCTCGGCGGCTACAGCTCCACGCACGCCGCGATCGCGGCGGCCCAGACCGACCCGGCGAACTTCTACCTGGCCCCGGCCAAGGCGTTCGTCGCCCCCTGGGTGTCCTCGGTGATGAGCTACCTGATCATCACCGGCTCGTTCGCCTGCGGCATGGCGTTCCACAACACGACCGCGCGCTACTTCTACTCCCTCGGCCGGGAGGGCCTGATGCCGTCAGCGCTCGGCCGCACCCACCCGAGGTGGAAGAGCCCGCACATCGCGTCGGTCACCCAGTCGGTCATCGCGGCCTTCATCATCGCGCTGTTCGCGATCTTCACCGGCACCAACGACCCCACGTCCCAGGCCTACGTGCAGGTGTACGGGCTGATGGCGGTGATGGGCGTGATCATCATCCTGTCGGTGCAGGCGCTGGTCTCGCTCGGCATCCTGGTCTACTACGAGCGGTTCCACCGCGACGAGGTGCACTGGTGGAAGACCCGGGTCGCCCCGCTGCTGGCGTTCGTCTCCCAGGCTTACGTGGTCTGGCTGCTGTTCACCAACATCGGGTTCCTGGGCGCGTCCAGCTACAGCTACGCGTACTGGCTCGGCCCGATCGACCTGGTGGTGGTGCTGGGCGGCGTCGGCCTGGCCTTCTACCTCAAACGGCGCCGGCCGCAGAAGTTCGAGATGGCCGGCCGGCTCATCAACGAAGGGCTTTAGAGGTCGCGCGGACAGGACTGCCGGGCTCGCGGCGCCCAGGCGGCCCCTGGCGGCGTTGTCGTCGGTCGCCAGCCCACCCAGGCTGGCTCCCTCCTCCGCCTTGCCAGGAACCGCCTGGATCGCCGCTCCCTGATCCGCCGCCCTAACCGCGCCACCTCTTAGCCCGCCCGGCTGGCGGGGACCCCGGGCGCGGGTCCCCGCCAGCCGCGTGCCCGCCCACCATTCCCGCGCCGCGAGCGCCACCAGCGCGGGCAGCAGGTCCCGTGACCGCCGCACCACCCAGGCGGTGCCCTTGGTGGCCATCCAGCCCGCGACCTGCCAGCGGGTCGGCGGCGGGCTGGACGGCTCCGGGCCCGGGCGGGCGGCCAGCGGGTGGCCGGCCGCGGCCAGCAGGTCGTGAAAGCGGATGGCGATCAGCCGGTGGCCCCGCTCGTTGGGGTGCAGCCGGTCCGCGCTCCAGATCCGGCGGTCGTAGGTTTCCGGGTCCCCGGCGGCGTCGAAGTGGACCGTGCCGAGGCGGGCGGCGATCTCGTCCATGACCGCGTTCACCTCGCGGGCCCGCCGGGCCAGCGGCCGGGCCAGCGACTCCGGCAGGCGCAGCATCCGGCCCGGGTCGGGCAGCCGCATGGTGAGGACCACGGCGCCGGCCCCCTGCAGCGCCGTCACCGCGGCGGTGACCGAAGCCCGCAGCCGGGCCGGGTCGAAGCCGCCGCGCAGGGTGTCGTTGACGCCCACGATCACGCTGGCGAGGTCGGGGCGCAGCGCCAGGGCGCGCGGCAGCTGGTCCCGCTCCACATCGGCGGACTGCGCCCCGGACACCGCCAGGTTGTGGAACACCGGATCCGGCAGCCCCTCGGCGAGCAGCGCGGCCCAGCCCCGCCACCCCCGGCCGGGCACCGGATCGCCCATGCCGAGCGTGATCGAGTCGCCGAGCGCCACGAAGACCGTCACGGGCCGGCTCCCGCCGCCCGGTGGGCCGCGAGGAAACCCTCGACCGAGATCGGCCAGCCGAACGTCTCCGCCCGCTGGCGGGCCGCCGCCCGGCGCTCGCGCTGCGGCCACCCGAGCACGACGGCGATCCCGGCGGCGAAGTCCGCCCCGGCCACGGTGACCCCGGCGCCGCCGACCACCTCGCCCACGGCGCTGTCCGCGCTGCCCACCACCGGCGTGCCGCAGGCCAGCGCCTCCAGGGCGGACAGGCAGAACGTCTCGGCGGGGCCCGGCGCCACCGCGACGTCGGCGCTGGCCAGCAGGGCCGCCAGCGCCCTGCGGTCGGTCAGGAAGCCGGTGAAGTGCGCTGGCAGCCCCGCCCTGGCCGCCTGCCGGGTCAGCCGCTGCCGCAGCGGCCCGTCCCCGGCCACCACCAGCGCTGCGGGCACCCCGGCCGCCCGCAGCTGCGCCAGCGCGGCCAGCGACCGGTGCGGCTTCTTCTCCACCGACAGCCGGCCGCTGTGCACCAGCAGGTACTCGCCCGGCGCGGCATAGCGCGCCCGGACCGCGGCGCTGCGCCGGCGCGGGGAGAACAAGTCCAGATCGACCCCGAGCGGGACACGGGTGACGTTCGCCGCGCCGAGCCGGGTGAACTCGGCTTCCGCCCACGCGGTCGTGCACACGACCCGCTGGTACTGCCGGGCGGTGCGGATGTTGAGCAGGTCGGCCGCCACCGTGGCACCGCGGGCGGGCACGGCCCGCAGGCCGCCCAGGAGCCTGGCGATGCTGTCGTGCGAGACCATCACCGCCGGCACCCCGTGTGCCCGGGCCCAGGGGCCGGTCCAGCGCAGGGTGGTGCGGTCGGACACCTCCAGCCGGTCCGGGCGCAGCGTCCTCAGCAGCGCCGCCAGCCGCCGCCGGCCGAGCAGTACGCGGTAGCCGCCGGTGAAGGGGACGACCGGCCCCCACAGGGTGATCACCCGGCCCTGGCCGGTCAGCTGGTCGCTGGCCCGGGCGCCCGGCATCACCAGCACCGGCTCGTGGCCCGCGGCGAGGTAGCCGGCCCCCAGCTCGTGCAGGGCCGTGCGGACCCCCCCGGAGCGCGGCGCGATGAAGTTGGCGACGCGGACGATCCTCACGCCCGGATCCTGTCCTCCCGCGGCTGCCCCGCGCGCTGCCCGCCGCCCACCGGTGCCGCCGGGGGCGCGGCCGCCGGCTGCCCGGGCGCCGCCCGGTCACCGAGCACCGCGGCGTAGTGCCCGATCAGCTCGTCGCCGAGCGCTGCCCAGCTCCGGCTGAGCACCCGCTTGCGGCCGGCCCGGCCCTGGGCGACCCGCAGGGCGGGGTCGGCGGCCAGCCTGGCCACCGCCGCCGCCAGCGGGCCCGCCTCGCCGGGCGGGACCAGGATCCCGGTCTGGCCGTCCGTGACGATGTCCAGCGGGCCGCCCGCGGCCGGCGCGACGACCGGCAGGCCGCTGGCGGCGGCTTCCTGCAGGGTCTGCCCGCACGTCTCGTGCGGGCCCGCGTGCACGAAGACGTCCAGGCTGGCGTAGATCGCGGCGAGCTCGTCGCCGTGCCGGGGCCCGAGGAACACGGCGCCGGGCAGCAGCCTGCGGGCGGCCGCGTCGGCCGGCCCGCCGCCCACCACCACCAGCCGCACGCCCGGCAGCGCGGCGACGCCCGCCAGCAGGTCCAGCCGTTTCTCCGCGGCGATCCGGCCCACGTAGCCGGCGATCACCTCACCTCGGGGCGCCAGCTGCGCGCGGAGTGCGCCGCTGCGCCTGCCCGGCTGGAACCGGCCGGTGTCCACGCCCCGGCCCCACAGCCACACCCGGCCGATGCCGTGCGCGTGCAGCGTGGCCGCGCTGCCGGTGGACGGGGCGAGCGTGCGGGCGGCCCTGCCATGGATGTGCCGCAGGCACCGCCAGGCGGCTTCCTCGCCCAGCCGGCCGGTGCGGTAGACGCGGGCGTAGCCCGGGACGTCGGTCTGGTACACGGCGACGACCGGCAGCTCCAGGCGCCTGGCGGCCGCGGCGCCCTGGGCCCCGAGCCAGAACGGGCTGGCGAGATGCGCCAGGTCACCGCGGTGCGCGGCCATCGCCTCCCGCAGCCGGCGGCCGGCCAGGCCGAGCCGGAAGCCGGAATAGCCGGGCAGCGGCACCGACGGCACCCGGACCACCGGGTAGGGCAGCGCGGCGTCGGAGGGTGCGGCATCGGAGGGTACGGCATCGGACAATGCGGTGCCGGCCGGTGCGCTGCCGGGCGGTGCGCTGCCGGGCGGCACGGGCCGCCGGGCCGGCCGCGGCGCGATCACCAGCGGCTGGTGGCCGCGGTGGGCGAGATGCCCCGCCACCCGCAGCACGGAGTGCGCCACCCCGTTGACGTCCGGCGGGAAGGACTCGGTGACGATCACAGGTCGCACGCCCCCACCGTGCCCGCGGGGCTGGTCGGGCGGGGAAACACCATCGTGACGGCGTGGGAACTGCCGGTTATTTTCTGCGCGCCGGCCAGCGGAGTCAGGGCGGCGCGGCTACCCGCGGCCGGTCACGCGTGCGCGGACGGCAGCCGCCCGCGGGTCAGCAGGTGCGGCCCGCCAGCGGCCAGGAAGGCCAGCCACGCGAGCGCCACCAGCAGCAGCGGCGCCACCAGCCACCGTTCCGGGCGGGTGCCGGTGGTGAACGCCAGCGGCTCGGGCAGCAGCCTGATGTGCCGCCGCGACAGTGGCCAGGCCAGCGGCACACCCTCGTCGGTGAGCATGTCCCCGATCAGGTGGGTGGCGGCGCCGACCGCCACCGCCCAGGTCAGGGAGTTGATGCCGAACCCGGACCAGATCACGCCCGCGGCGCCGGCCACCGCGAGCAGGTCGGCGGCGTGCCCGCCGATCTTCAGCGCCCGCAGCGCGGCCGCGATGACCAGGGTGAGCAGCAGCCCGAGCGCGATCTTGCCGGGCAGGGTGTGGCGGTACAGGACGGCCGCGTAGGCGGCGGCCGTGAACGCCGCGACTCCCACCAGCGAGTGGGTGCCGTGCCGGTGGCCGCCGGACAGGTGCTCGACCAGCCAGGCGAACGCCCGGGTGAGCAGCCCGAAGGAGCGGGCGATGGTGGCGTCCGGGTGGTCGATGTCCGGCAGCACGGCCGCCCCGGCGGTCAGGACCGAGGCCACCGCCACGCCGGCCGGCGTGAGAGGCGCCAGCCCCAGGCCGGCCGCCGCCCCGGCCAGCGTGCCCCCGGGGGCGAGGTGGGTCATGGCCATCCCGGCCGCTGCCCCGGCAACCGCCCCGGACAGCGCATGGGTACGTCCCAGCACGCCGTTCACCCGCCCGTCAGTCCCATCCGCCATCGGTGGGGACAAGGTAACGGCCGGCGGGCGCAAACCCCCGTTACCGCCCCGGCGTGTCCTTTTTTATGCCCTCGGCTCGCCTCCGGGCCGCTGGAGCCCGCCGTCTTCCCGCTCTCTTCTGGCCCTCGCTCGCCTCCGGGCCGCTGGAGCCCGCCGTCTTCCCGCTCTCTTCTGGCCCTCGCTCGCCTCCGGGCCGCTGGAGCCCGCCGTCTTCCCGCTCTCTTCTGGCCCTCGCTCGCCTCCGG
>JBLMWU010000241.1:0-15088 GCA_050257395.1 Gemmatimonadota bacterium
GCTGGCTGGGCATGAAGTCGGTGATCGAGCCGATGCGGGCGGTGGGCGGCGGCTCGATCGTCAACGTCTCCTCGATCGAGGGGTTCACCGGCGCGGCCGGGCTGTCGGCCTACAGCGCCAGCAAGTTCGCGGTCCGCGGCATGACCAAGGCCGCCGCCCAGGAGCTCGGCCAGTACGGCATCCGGGTCAACTCCATCCACCCCGGCGGGGTGTTCACCAGCATGGTGCTGGAGCAGGCAGCCGCCCGGCCGCCCGGGGACCAGACCGGCGAGGCGTTCATCAAGGCGATGCCGCTGGGCCGGTTCGCCGAGCCGGCCGAGATCTCCCGGCTGGTGGTGTTCCTGGCCTCGGACGAGTCGTCCTACTCCACCGGCAGCGAGTTCGTCGCCGACGGCGGCATCCTGTCCGGGCCCGGCTACTGAGGAAGGAACGAGCAATGGACAGCACGCTGACACTGGACGGCCGGGCCGCGATCGTCACCGGCGCCGCCAACGGGCTCGGCCGGGCCGAGGCGCTGGCGCTGGCCGCGGCCGGCGCGCGGGTCGTGCTCAACGACCTGCCGGGCGACGCCCTGCAGGCGGTCGCCGATGAGATCGCGGCCGCCGGCGGGCAGGCGGCGGTCTGCGCCGGGGACATCGGCGAGTGGGACACCGGCCAGCAGCTGGTCGCCACCGCGCTGGGCACCTACGGGCAGCTGGACATCCTGGTCAACAACGCCGGCGTGCTCCGCGACCGGATGATCTTCTCGATGTCCGCGGAGGAATGGGACCTGGTGCTGCGGACGCATCTGCGCGGCCACTTCGTCACCAGCCGCTTCGCCACCGCGCACTGGCGGGAGCAGAGCAAGCAGGCGGGCGGCCCGGTCTACGCCCGGATCGTCAACACCTCGTCCGAGGCCTTCCTGCTCGGCTCGGCGGGCCAGCCCAACTACGCGGCGGCCAAGGCCGGCATCGCCGCCCTCACCGTCACCACGGCCCGCAGTTGCGCCCGCTACGGCGTGCGCGCCAACGCCATCTGCCCGCGCGCCCGGACCGCCATGACCGCGGACCTGATGGGCGGCGCGCCCGGGACCGGCCCGGACCCGCTCGCCCCGGAGCACGTCGCCCCGCTGGTCACCTACCTGGCCAGCCCGGCGGCGGAGGCGGTCAACGGCGAGGTGTTCGTGGTGCACGGCGGGGTCGCCGCGGTGATGGCGCCGCCGTCGATCCGGGCCACCGTGCACGCCGCCGACCACGGCTCGCCCGACGGCATGTGGACCCTGGAGTCGATCCAGCGGGCGCTGGCACCGGTGTTCGAGGGCGGCACGCCGGGCGCGGGCTTCGCGTGCGAGGACACGCTGGCCCTGGCGGGCGAGACCATAGGCTTTTCCTCTTGACATCCTCCCCGCCTCTGGGACGGGGATTCCAGCTACTCGCCCCCGGATGAGGAGGCAAGCAGTTGGGGTTCGCGGTTCACCGGCTCAGGCAGCCCTGGGCCTCCCCGCGCAGTCACGGCGTGTCCCGCCGCGATGTTGCGTGCCGCGTTCACGTCAGCGTTGCCGCAATATCCGCAGGACCTGCACCGGAAGACGGCTTGGCTCTCGCGAGCCTTCCGGTCCACGATCCCGCACTGCGAGCACGTCTGGCTCGTGTACGCGGGGCTGACCTTCTCCACCCGGCCCGCAGCCTTGTCCTCCAGGCGGGTAGCAAACAGGGACCAGCCAGAAGCAAGGATGGCCCGGTTCAGCCAGGCCTTCTGGCGGACGTTGCGGCCGGGATTCTCGATCGTGCCCCTAGCCGAGCGAGTCATGTTCCGCACCTTGAGGTCCTCGATGCGGATCACGTCGTAGCGGCGGGCGATCTCAGTAGATCTCTTCTCGGCCCAGTCTTTGCGGGCGTCGGCGTTGCGGGCATGCAGGCGGGCAAGACGTGCCTTGAGCCTGGCGCGGCGGTTGCTGCCCCGCCTGGCCCGGGACAGCCGGCGCTGCGCGCGCTCAACCGCCCGTGGCACAGGAGCCTGGTAGGTGGCCCCATCCGACAGGGCCAGCGTCACCGCCACACCCCGGTCGATGCCCACAGTCTCACCAGTCTGCGGACCAGGGATCGGCTTGGGCGCGGAGGCGAAGGCGATGTGCCAGCGGCCAGCCCGGTCCCGGGTCACCCGGTAGGACCTGGCAGCGGGAACGGCGCGGGACCAGCGGAACCGAACCCAACCCGCCTTCGGAACCAACACCTCCCCCATCTTGCGGCTCAGCCTGCGCACATGGGCTGGCTTGACGGCCACAACCCGGAACCCCTCATGCCGGCCGGCCTTGCGCCAGGTGGGCTGGCGGTGCGTGCCTGCGAAGTAGTTGCGCATCGCCTGGCTGAAGTCACGCAGTGCCTGCTGCTGCACCGTCTGCGAGCCTTCTGCCAGCCACGGGTGCTCCGCCCGCGCCGAGGTGAGCTGCCGGCACTGCTCCAGGTACCCAGGAGCGCACTTTCTGCCGGGCCGCCACCATGACTGCTGCTCAACCGCGAGATTCCACACGAATCGGGCATGTGCGCAGTGCTCCCGTAACACTGCCTCCTGAGAAGGCGACGGCACAAGGCGATAGCGCGACACTCGAACATAGTATCCGAAAAAAGTTCACATTCTGGTATTGGAAGGGAGGTAAGGGCGCTCTGCCCCGGCCTGGACGCCGGGTTTGTTCGCGCCCTGCTTCTGATGAAACAACGTGACCGGGTCGCGATGACCGAGGAGGAGGCCGCGGCCTTCCTGGCGGCCAACCGCAAGGTGCAGATCGCCACCATCAACTCCGACGGCACACCGCACCTGGTGGCCATGTACTACGTCATGCTCGGCGGGCGGATCGCCTTCTGGACCTACCGGACCTCGCAGAAGGCGCTCAACCTGGCCCGCGACCCGCGGCTGGCATGCCTCGTGGAGACCGGCGAGGAGTACTTCGACCTGATGGGCGTCCAGGTCACCGGCACCGTCACCTGCGTGCAGGACCAGGCCGGGGTGCTGGAGATCGGCCGCGGCGTGGCCGGCTCGATGGGCGGCGTGCCCGCCGGCGCGCTGGAGGACTACGTGGCCCAGGCCGCCCGCAAGCGGTTCGGGTACATCGTGGAGCCCACCCGGATCGCCTCCTGGGATCACCGCAAGCTGCTGCCCGCGACCGCCTGAGGCGGCCGGCCGCTAGCCGACCCTGACCTCCTCCGGGGCGGCTGCCAGCGCCCGGCCGGGGATGAGCAGGCCGGCGGCCGCGCAGCCGGCCAGCACCAGGGCCGCCATCGCGAACGTCCGGGTGAACCCGGTCAGCGCGGGCAGCCCGCGCAGCGTGCTGCCGGCGATGAACGTCGCCGCGACCTGGCCGCCGAGGGCGCCGCCGAGCGTGCGCAGCACCGTGTTCATGCCGCTGGCCGCTCCCGTGTCGCTGGCCGGGACCGCCTGCACGATGAGGTTGCCGAGGGCGGCGAACGCCAGGCCGATGCCGACGCCCAGCAGGGCCGAGCTGAGCAGCATAGCGGCGGGGTAGCGGCTGGCGGCCGTGAGCAGGCCGCAGGCGGCCGCGCTGACCGCGGCGCCGGTCACCAGCGCCTGCCGGGAGCCGAACCGGCGCTCGACCCGGCCGGCCACCGAGCCCAGCACGCCCATGCCGAGCGCGCACGGCAGCAGGTACAGCCCGGCCGCGACCACCGAGGCACCGTAGCCGAAGCCGGTGCTGGCGGGCAGCTGGGCCAGCTGCGGCAGTAGCAGGAACAGCGAGTACATCCCGGCGCCGATGAGGAACGCCGCCAGGTTGACGGTCCAGACCCCGCGCTGGCGCATCATCCGCATGCTGATCAGCGGGCTGCGGCTGCGCACCTCGACCAGGATCCAGCCCGCGCACAGGACCAGCCCGGCGGCCAGCAGCGCCAGGGTGCGCGTGCTCCCCCACCCCCAGACGCTGGTCTGGGCGATGCCGAGCAGGACGCCGGACATGCCGGTGACGAGCAGCACCGCCGCCGCCCAGTTGACCCGCCCGGGTGAGCGGACCGGTGAGTCCGGGAGGAAGCGCCAGGTGCAGGCGGCGGCGAGGATCATGGCCGCGAGCGGGATCCAGAACAGCCAGTGCCAGCTCAGATGCTCCGCGATCAGCCCGCCGGCCAGCAGGCCCAGGCCGCCGCCGATGCCGAGGATGGCCGACATCAGCCCGATGCTGCCCGCGACCCGCTCGGGCGGGAACTGGTCCCGGGCGATCGAGAACGACAGCGGGAAGATGCCGCCCGCCACCCCCTGGATGACCCGCGCCGCGATGAGCATCGGCAGCGAGCCTGCCAGGGCGGCGAGCAGGGTGCCGGCCGCGAGGACCAGCAGCGTCCCGATCAGCAGCCGGCGCTTGCCGTACATGTCCCCGAGCTTGCCGATGATGGCGGTGCCCACCGACGCGGACAGCAGGAACCCGGTCAGCAGCCAGGTGATGCCCGTCTCGCTGGCATGCAGCCCCGCCTGCAGTTCCGGCAGCGCCGGGATCACCGCCGAGCTGAGGACCGAGTACGCCAGCGCCGCCAGCGACAGCACGGTGAGGATGACACCGGGCTGGACCTGCCGGGCCGTGCCCGATGCTGACACCACCCCGCCACTGTAACGAAGCCGCCAGCGGGCGGCTCTGCCCGATTCCTGCCGCTCCCGCCGGGGCTGGCCGGGCGCAGGCCGGGGCGTGCCGGACTGGCCAGCGGGTATGCCGGGAGGGATATAGGACAAGCGGACCGGGGGAAACGGGATGTACGCGACTCAGGTGACTGTCCGGATCGAGGAGGGCCTCGAGGAGCAGGCCCGGCAGGGCCTCGTCAGCCAGGTGCTGCCCAGGGTCAAGAGCTCGCCCGGGTTCGTGGCTGGCTACTGGCTCGCCACCGAGGGCGGGAAGGGCTCGTCCATCGTGTTCTGGGAGACGAAGCAGCACGCGGAGGACATGGCCGCGCAGCTGCAGCCCGGGGCGCATCCCGCCCCGCCCGTGACGGTCGAGGAGATCCAGGTCCGCGAGGTCATCGAGCACATCTGAGCCGCCGCCGATCTCAGGGGACCGAGCGGATCTTCCAGACGAAGGCCGAGCCCAGGATCGTGATGACCGCCACCGACAGCCAGAGTGTGGTGTAGCCGCCGAGCTGGCTGACCAGCGGCGCGGCGAGCGCCGGGGCGATCACCTGCGGCCCGGAGTTGGCGATGTTGATGATGCCGAGGTCCTTGGCCCGGCCGGCCGCCGACGGCAGCACCTGGGTGACCAGCGCCTGGTCCACCGACAGGTACACGCCGAAGCCCAGGCCCATGACGGCCGCGGCCGCCATGGCGCCCGGCCAGGTCGGCCATATCGCGAGCAGCACGGCGGCGGCCGCCATGACCAGCCCGGAGATGGTGACCGGCCGCTTGCGGTGCCCGGTGCGGTCGGAGACCATCCCGCCGGCGATGGCGGTCAGCACGACCGCGAGGGTGTAGATGAGGACCAGGACGAGCAGGCCGTCCTCGGCCTTCTGGCCCGGGAACAGCCTGCTGTAGTGGACCCGGTCGCGCAGGAAGTACAGCAGGTACAGCAGGGCCATCGCGTTGCCGAGGTTGACGGCGAACCGGGTGATCCAGGCCCAGGCGAAGTCCGGGTGCCGGCGCGGGCTGACCCAGAACGACGCCGCGAAGGCCCGCCACCGCCACGGCGGCCGGTCTTCCCGGGGCAGCCGCGGGTCGGGGGTGGTGAGCGCGAACGGCAGCACGCACGCCACGACCAGCACGGCGATCAGCACGTAGCCGGGGTTGCCGGTGACCACGAAGGTCACCAGCGCGACCGCCAGCACCACGCCGACGGTCTGCGGCAGCCCGATCCAGCCGGACACCAGGCCCCGCTGGGCGACCGGCACGTGGTCCGGGACGCCCGCGGTCACGCTGGCCTGCATCGCGTTCAGCCCGGCCTGGGCCAGGCACCAGCCGATGATGAGCCCGGCCACGGTGTGCTGGCCGGACAGCAGCACCAGCGCGGCGGCGCCCGCCAGCGCCCCGCCCACGGTCCACGGGTGGCGGCGGCCGAACCGGCTGGTGGTGCGGTCGGACAGGGCCCCGGCGATGGGGTTGGAGATCATGGCCACGGCGGCGCCGATGCCGGTCACGATGCCCAGCACGGCGACCTTGTGCGCGGCCCCGGCGACCGCCTGCACCTGGTTGGGGAGCAATACCTCCAGCGGCCCGAAGTAGCCGAGGTACAGCCCGAGGTTGGCGAGCGCGATGAACGCGATCCAGCGCTTGCCGACCCGGCGGGTGGGCTCGGCGTCCACGCCGGGGGCGCTGCTGGCGGCGGCTGCCTGGGTCATGCGGACAGATCATTCCAAACCGGGCGGTCCCAGGCCAGGGGCCGGAGAACACGTTCTAGTCATGAGCGGCGGGCGGCGGCGCCTGGGCCGCGCCGAGGTAGGCGGGCACCTCCCCGCCGCCGTGCACCAGCAGCGCGGCCCCGCTGACGTAGCCGGCCAGCGGCGAGGCGAGGAACAGGCACGCGTCCGCGACATCGCCCGGGGTGGCCATCCGGCCCATCGGGATCGTCAGGCCGATCGCCGCCTGCGCGCTGTCGTCGCCGTAGTGCGTGGCCGCCCCGGCGTCGGTCGCGACCGGCCCGGCCACCACGGTGTTCACCCGGACCTTCGGCGCCCACTCGACCGCCAGGGTGGCCGCGAGGTGGTGCAGGCCGGCCTTGGCCGCGGCGTAGGCGGCCGCCCCCGGCGAGGGCCGCACCCCGCTGACGCTGCCGATCATGATGATCGACCCGCCGCCGTCCTGGTCCTGCATGACCGCGTTGGCGCTCTGGGCGACGTGCAGCGGCCCGGTCAGGTTCAGCTCGATGATCCTGGCGTGCAGCCGGGGCGAGGCGGCGGCCGCGGCGACCTGCGGGCCGCCGCCCGCGTTGTTCACCACCACGTCCACCCGCCCGAACCGCTCCGCGGCCGCGCCGATCAGCCGCTGCGCCTGGTCCGGGTCCCGCACGTCGGCCCGGGTGAACACGGCGGCCCGCCCGCCTGCGGCGGGCAGCTCCCCGGGCGGCTCGCCGCGCCCGCACACCAGCACGTCCGCCCCGGCGTCCAGGAAGGCCCGCGCGATCCCGGCCCCGATGCCCCGGGTGCCGCCGGTGATGACCACGGCCCGGCCCGCGTAGTCGATGGCACGCATGGGCCCGATGCTAGGCTCCCGGACCAAGCAAGCGCTAGGTTATAGATATGAGCATCGAGGTGCGCACCAGCGACGGTGTCGCTGAGGTCGTCATCGACTTCCCGCCGGTGAACGCGCTGCCGGTGCAGGGCTGGTTCGACCTGGCCAGCGCGGTCACCGCGGCAGGCGCCGACCCGCAGGTGCGGGCCGTGGTCCTGGCCGCCGAGGGCCGCGGCTTCTGCGCTGGCGTGGACATCAAGGAGATGCAGCGTACGCCCGGCCACGACGCCCTGGTAGGCGCCAACCGGGGCTGCTTCGCCGCGTTCGCCGCCGTCTACGACTGCGAGGTCCCGGTGATCGCCGCGGTGCAGGGGTTCTGCCTGGGCGGCGGCGTCGGCCTGGCCGGCAACGCCGACATCGTCATCGCCGCCGACGACGCCACCTTCGGGCTGCCCGAGGTGGACCGGGGCGCCCTCGGCGCCGCCACCCACCTGGCCCGGCTGGTGCCGCAGCCGCTCATGCGCGCCATGGTGTACACCTGCAAGCCCGCCACCGCCCAGCAGCTGCACGGCTTCGGCACTGTGCTGGACGTGGTGCCGGCCGCGGATCTGCGGACGGCCGCCCGGGCACTGGCCGCTGAGATCGCCGCGAAGGACCCCACCATCATCCGGGCCGCCAAGGCGTCCCTCAACGGCATCGACCCGGTGGACGTCAAGCGCTCCTACCGGTACGAGCAGGGCTTCACCTTCGAACTCAACCTCACCGGGGTCTCCGACGCCGCCCGCGACGCGTTCGTGGAGGGCAAGCGATGAGCGTCATGACCCCGGACGAGGTCGCCGCCGAGCTGCGCTCGGGCATGACCATCGGGATCGGCGGCTGGGGGTCGCGGCGCAAGCCGATGGCGCTGGTCCGCGCCATCCTGCGCACGGACGTGCGCGACCTCACGGTGGTCTCCTACGGCGGGCCGGACGTCGGGCTGCTGATCGCGGGCGGCCACGTGCGCCGGGTGGTCACCGGCTTCGTGTCGCTGGACTCGATCCCGCTGGAGCCGCACTTCCGGCTGGCCCGCCAGCGCGGCGCGGTCGAGCTGACCGAGGTGGACGAGGGCATGCTCTACTGGGGCCTGCTCGCCGCCGCGCACCGGCTGCCGTTCCTGCCGATCCGCGCCGGGCTGGGCTCGGACGTGCTGCGGGTCAACCCGGACCTGCGCACGATCCGCTCCCCCTACGCCGACGGCGAGGAACTCGTGGCCATGCCGGCGCTGCGGCTCGACGTGGCGCTGGTCCACCTGAACCGGGCCGACGCCGCGGGGAACGGCCAGTATCTCGGGCCCGACCCCTACTTCGACGACCTGTACTGCCTGGCGGCCGAGCGCGCGTTCATGTCCTGCGAGCGGATCGTGCCCACCGCCAGCCTGCTGGACTCCGGGCCGCCGCAGAGCCTGCTGATCAACCGGGCCATGGTGCACGGGGTGGCGGAGACCCCGGACGGCGCGCACTTCACCAGCTGCGTGCCGGACTATGACCGCGACGAGGCGTTCCAGGCCCACTACGCGGCCGTCGCCGCCGACCCGGAGGCCTGGCAGCGGTTCCGGGCCGGCTACCTGGACGGCGACGAGGCCAGCTACGCCAAGGCCGTGCAGCGGTTCCGCGACGACCGGGAGGTGGCACCGTGAGCGGCGGGCGTGTGGGTGCCAGCCAGGGCGAGGCCACCCTGGCCGAGGTCTGCGTGACCGCGTGCGCGGACGCCTGGCGCGGCGACGGCGCCATCCTGGCCAGCCCGATGGGCCTGATCCCCACCCTGGGCGCCCGGCTGGCGCAGCTCACCTTCGAACCCGGCCTGCTGCTGTCCGACGGGCAGGCCTTCCTGCTGGCCGCGGGCGAGGGCGGCGCGGACCGGCCGGTCGAGGGCTGGCTGCCCTACCGGTCGGTGTTCACGATGGTGGCCGCTGGCCGCCGGCACGTGATGATGGGCGCGTCCCAGCTCGACCGGTACGGCAACCAGAACATCTCCTGCATCGGCGACTGGGCCCGGCCCAAGGCGCAGCTGCTGGGGGTGCGCGGCGCGCCGGGCAACACCATCAACCACCCGACCAGCTACTGGGTGCCGCGGCACTCGCCCCGGGTATTCGTCGAGCAGGTGGACATGGCCAGCGGCATCGGCTACGACCGGGCGGCGGATCTCGGCCCGGAGGCAGCCCGCTTCCACGAGGTGCGGGTGGTGGTGACCAACCTGGCGGTGCTGGACTTCGCCACCGGCGACCACAGCATGCGGCTCCGCTCGGCCCACCCCGGGGTGGACGCCGCCGACGTGACCGCGGCGACCGGGTTCCCGCTGGCCATGCCGGACGAGGTGCCGGTCACCCGGCAGCCGTCAGCGGACGAGCTGATACTGATCCGCGAGGTGCTCGATCCGGCCGGGCAGCGGGACCGGGAGGTCAGGTGATCCGCACCCGGCTGACCGAACTGCTGGGCATCGAGTGCCCGATCGTCCAGTCGGGGATGGGCTTCGTGTCCGGCGCCCGGCTGGCCTCCGCCACGTCGGCGGCCGGCGGGCTGGGCGTCATCGCGTCGGCGACGATGGACACCGCGCAGCTCCGTTCGGCTATCAAGGAAGTTCAGGCACGAACCTCCGCGCCATTCGGGGTGAACCTGCGCGCCGACGCCCCGGACGCCGCCGAGCGGGTGGACCTGATCGTCGAAGAGCGGGTGCCGGTCGCGTCGTTCGCCCTCGCCCCCCGGCAGGAGCTGATCGCCCGGCTGCGGGACGCCGGGGTGGTCACCATCGCCTCGGTCGGCGCGCGCCGGCACGCGGAGAAGGTCGCAGCCTGGGGCATCGACGCGGTGATCGCCACCGGCGGCGAAGGCGGCGGGCACACCGGCGCGGTGCCGACCAGTCTGCTCATCCCGCAGATCACCGCCGCGGTGGACATCCCGGTCATCGCGGCTGGCGGGTTCTACGACGGCCGCGGCCTGGCCGCGGCGCTCGCCTACGGCGCTGCGGGCATCGCCATGGGCACCCGGTTCCTGCTGACCAGCGACAGCCCGGTGGCCGACGCGGTCAAGCAGGTGTACCTGGGCAGTGACCTGGCGGGCACGGTGGTCACCACCCGGGTGGACGGGGTGCCGCACCGGGTGCTGCGCACCCCGCTGGTGGACCGGCTGGAGCGGGCGGGCCGCATCAGCGGGCTGGTGCGGTCGGCCCGCAACGCGCGGCGGTTCCGCGCGCTGTCCGGGACGTCCTGGCCAGACCTGCTCCGCGAGGGCCGGGCCATGCGCCGCAGCACCGGGCTGACCTGGGCGCAGGTGCTGATGGCCGCGAACACCCCGATGCTGCTGCGGGCCGCCATGGTAGACGGCCGCCCGGACCTCGGGCTCATGTCAGCCGGCCAGGTGACCGGCCTGATCGATGACCTGCCCTCGTGCGCGGAACTGATCAGCCGCATCATGGCCGAAGCCGAGGAGCGGCTGGCCGCCCTCGGCGCGCTCACCGGCCCGGCCCCAGGCGTCACACCCGCTCAAGGATCGTGACGTTGGCCTGGCCGCCGCCCTCGCACATGGTGACCATGCCGTAGCGGCCGCCGGTGCGCTGCAGGCTGTGCACCAGGGTGGTCAGCAGCCGGGCGCCGGTCGCGCCCAGCGGGTGCCCGAGCGCGATCGCGCCGCCGCAGGTGTTGACCCGGGCCAGGTCGGCCCCGGTCTCCCGCTGCCAGGCCAGCACCACCGAGGCGAACGCCTCGTTGATCTCGACCAGGCTGATGTCGTCCAGGGACAGGCCGGTGCGGCGCAGCGCGTGCCCGGTCGCGGCGATCGGCGCGGTGAGCATCATCACCGGGTCGTCGCCGCGGGCCGACACGTGGTGGATCCGGGCCAGCGGGCGCAGCCCGTGCTCGCGCACCGCGCCGGCGGAGGCGACCAGCACGGCGGCTGCGGCGTCGGCGATCTGGCTGGACAGCGCGGCGGTGGTCACGCCGCCTTCGCGCAGCGGCGCCAGGCCGGCCATCCGCTCCAGCGAGGTGTCCCGGCGCGGGCACTCGTCGGTGCTCACCTCCCCGTAGGGGACGATCTCGGGCCCGAACAGCCCGCCGTCGATGGCCGCGACCGCCCGCTCGTGACTGGCCAGGGCGAACTCCTCCATCTCGGCCCGGCTGATCGCCCACTTCTCCGCGATCATGTCGGCGGAGCGGAACTGGGAGATCTCCTGCTCGCCGTACCGGGCCCGCCAGCCTTCCGATCCGCTGAACGGGTCGGCGAACCCGTAGGCCTGCCCGGCCAGCATGGCCGCTGAAATCGGGATCTGGCTCATGTTCTGCACGCCGCCCGCCACCACCAGGTCCGCGGTGCCGCTGAGCACGGCCTGCGCCGCGAACGTCACGGCCTGCTGGGAGGAGCCGCACTGCCGGTCCACGGTCACCCCTGGCACCGTCTCCGGCAGGCCCGCCGCCAGCCAGGCGGTCCGGGCGATGTCCCCGGCCTGCGGGCCGATGGTGTCCACGCACCCGAACACGACGTCGTCCACGTCCGCCGGGTCCACCCCGGTCCGCGCCATCAGCGCGCGCAGCACGTGCGCGCCGAGGTCGGCGGGGTGGACGGCGGCCAGGCCGCCGCCGCGGCGGCCCACCGGGGTGCGGACAGCATCGACCACGAACGCCTCGGCCACGCGGGTCCCCTCTCGGTTCGTCAGCCCTGCCGCCAGCCAGCCCGGGCGGCTAGACTGCGCGTAGAACGTGTTCTAGTTTAGCCCCATCATTCCAGCGGGCACGGGAAGGCCGGATGCACCTCACCTACACGCCTGAGCAGGAACAGCTGCGGCAGCGACTGCAGGCCTACTTCGCCGGCCTGATGACCCCGGACGTCCGCGCTGGCCTGCAGGGCGGCGACTACGGGGACGGGGACACCTACAAGGAGGTCGTCCGGCAGCTCGGCCGGGACGGCTGGCTGGTGCTGAGCTGGCCGGAAGAGTACGGCGGCCAGGGCGCCCCGCTGATCGAGCAGCTCATCTTCCTGGACGAGGCGGCGATCGCCGGCGTGCCGGTCCCGTTCCTCACCCTGAACACGGTCGGCCCGACGATCATGCAGTACGGCACGGCCGGGCAGAAGGCGTTCTACCTGCCCCGGATCGCCGCGGGCGACCTGCACTTCTCGATCGGCTACTCCGAGCCGGAGGCCGGCACCGACCTGGCGTCGCTGCGCACCCGCGCGGTGCGTGACGGCGGCGAGTACGTCATCAACGGCCAGAAGATGTGGACCAGCCTCATCGAGCACGCGGACTACGTATGGCTGGCCTGCCGCACCGACCCCGAGGCGGTCCGGCACCGGGGCCTGTCCATCATCATCGTCCCGACCAGCTCCCCCGGGTTCTCCTGGACGCCAGTGCGCACCGTCGCGGGCCCGACGACCAGCGCCACCTACTACTCCGACGTCCGGGTGCCGGTCAGCGCCCTGGTCGGCGAGGAGAACCGGGGCTGGGCGCTGATCACCAACCAGCTCAACCACGAGCGGGTGGCCCTCACCTCGGCCGCGCCGGTCCAGCTGGCGCTGCGCGAGGTGTCCGAATGGGCCCGCGCCACCAAGCTGGCCAGCGGCCAGCGGGTCATCGACGCGGAATGGGTGCAGCTCAACCTGGCCCGGGTGCACGCCAAGGTGGAGTTCCTCAAGCTGGTCAACTGGCGGATCGCCACCCAGGCGGCCGCGCTCGGGCCGGCCGCGGCGTCGGCCACCAAGGTCTTCGGCACCGAGTTCGCCACCGAGGCCTACCGGCTGCTGATGGAGGTGCTCGGCGCGAACGCGCAGGTGCGCGACGGCGCCGGGGCGGTGCTGGCCGGGCGGATCGAGCGGATGCACCGCTCGGCGCTGATCCTGACCTTCGGCGGCGGCACCAACGAAGTGCAGCGGGACATCATCGCCGCGGCCGCCCTCGGGCTGCCCATCTCCCGGAGATAGGACATGGATTTCACCGAGAACGAAGAGCAGCGGGAGCTGGCCGCCCTGACCCGGGAGATCCTGGCCGGGGTGACGCCGGAGCGGCTGCGCGCGGCCGAGGACGCGGGCGACCGGTTCGACAAGGCGCTGTGGGCCGACCTGGCCGGCGCGGGCATCCTGGCGGCCGCGCTGCCCGAGGCGCTGGGCGGGTCCGGGCTGGACCTGCTGGCGCAGTGCGCGGTCCTGATCGAGCTGGGGCGGGCGGTGGCGCCGGTCCCCTACCTGGCCTCCATCGTGCTCGGCGCCGGCGCGCTGGCCCGGTTCGGCACGCCGGAGCAGCAGCGGCAGTGGGCGGAGCCCGCGGGCCGCGGCGAGCTGATCCTGACCGCGGCG
Source organism: Gemmatimonadota bacterium (assembly GCA_050257395.1). Classification (GTDB taxonomy): domain Bacteria; phylum Actinomycetota; class Actinomycetes; order Streptosporangiales; family Streptosporangiaceae; genus JAIRTY01. The sequence goes on from JBLMWU010000241.1 coordinate 13,440, forward strand.
CTGGCCGAGGAGGACGGGGACGACCCGGCTGAGCCCTCCACCCGCGCGGCTCCGGTGAAGGGGCAAGGGGAGGCTGGCGGGGGCTGGCAGCTGTCCGGCGTCAAGACCACGGTGCCCGCGGCGCCGCAGGCCGCGCTCATGCTGGTGCCGGCCGCGACGCCGGACGGGGTGCGGGTGTTCCTGGTGCAGCCCGGCGACGCCGGGGTCACCGTGGCGGGGCAGCACCTCACCAACGGCGACAGCGCGGGCCGGGTGGTCCTGGACGGCGTCACGCTGGGCGCCGGCCGGGTGCTCGGCGGCGCGGATACCGCTGGCTGGCTGGTGACGGCGGCCACCATCGGGCTGTGCGCCGAGCAGGCCGGGGTCACCGGGCGCGCGCTGGAGCTGACCGCGGAATACGCCCGCAACCGGGTCCAGTTCGGCAAGCCGATCGGCGGCTTCCAGGCGGTGGCGCAGCGGCTCGCGGACGCCTACGTGGACGTGGAGGCCATCCGCCTGACCATGTGGCAGGCCGCCTGGCTGCTCGCGGCCGGGCTGCCGTGCGCCACCGAGGCCGCCACCGCCAAGTTCTGGGCCGCCGAGGGGGGCCACCGGGTCGCGCACACAGCGGTGCACGTCCACGGCGGCGTCGGCATCGACCTGGAGTACCCGCTGCACCGCTACTTCACCGCGGCCAAGCACCGCGAGTTCGCCCTCGGCGGCGCCACCACCCAGCTCCGCCGCATCGGCGCTGCCATGGCAGCCGGCTAGCCCGGGCCCGGCGGGTTCACCGCCGGGAGCCGGGCGGTCAGCCGTCCCGGCGGCCCGCTCGCGCTGACCCGGTCCCCGTCACCCCGCGCCCCCGGAATTCCTGCGCTGCAAGCGGGGCGCCAGCCCTCCCGTGACCGAGTCAGGCTCGCCGGGCAACCCCTGGTGACCAGGGAATACTCGGAACTGCGCCTGGGTAGGCCAGCGGGGGCACGGATCACATCACCGGAAATGCGGCCCTGGGCCGCTCGGGGGATTCCGGGGTGAAGCAATGACGATCTGGAAGACGGCGGCCGCCACGGCCGGGGCCGCCATGCTCGCGCTGGGGCTGGCCGCCGCGGGACAGGGCCCGGCCGCCCGGGCCGCGCTGTCCGCGCGGCGCCTGTGCGCGACCAAACCGTTTCCCCCGCCGGGGACCTCCGGCCGGGACCGCCCGGCTGCCCCGGCGCCGGCCAGGTCAGCGCGCGACGTGTGGAGCTTCGTGTCCGCGCCCCGCCTTCACCCGATGCGGGTGACGGTCCTCACCCGGCGGCCCGGCACCGCTCCCGGCCAGATCTTCACCGCCCCGTACAGCACCGGGACGCTGATCGGCCAGGCGGGCGCGCTGATCCTCGGCAACTCCGGCGAGCCGGTCTGGTTCCGGCCGCTGCCGTCGGCGCACCTCGAGAACACCGACTTCAGGGTGCAGACCTACCGCGACCCCCGCACCGGAGCGAGGCAGCCGGTACTGACCTGGTGGCAGGGAACCGTCGCCACCCCGCCGGACTACACCAACCTGCCGCCCGGTGCGCCCGAGCCAGGCGGGTGCTACTACCTCGCCGACACCCGCTACCGCCTGATCAGAACGATCTCCGCGCGGAACGGCTTCACCGCGGACGAGCACGACTTCCTGCTGACCCCGC
>JBLMWU010000242.1:0-16864 GCA_050257395.1 Gemmatimonadota bacterium
GTCTTGAGCACCCGCAGGCCGTCCCGGAAGGTGCTGAGATTGCTCTGCCCGTAGATCCGCGAGTGCTCGAAGCTGGGCACCTCCACGACCACCAGGTCGGCCTTGGCGACCCGGACGTGGATCAGCGTCTCGACCTCGAAGCCGTCCCCCCACAGGCGGCCGTCGCCGTCCGCCGGTGCCGGCGCGGTGGCGTCGAGCCCGAAGACCGGGACGTGCCGGCGCCAGAAGGCGTTGTACCCGTAGCACAGGTCGGAGTGGTGCGTGCCGTAGGCCACGTTGACGAACGTGCTCAGCGCCCGGTTGCCGAGGGAGCGAACCGGGGTCAGGTCGGCGCTGCCGCCGCCGAGCGCGTACCGGGTCCCCTTGGCGAAGTCGGCCCCCTCCAGCAGGGCCGCCACGAACCGCGGGATCTCCCGCGGATCCGCCGACCCATCGGCGTCCACCATGGCGATGATGTCGCCGGTAGCCGCGGCGAATCCGCAGGCCAGCGCGTTGCCCTTGCCTTTGCGGGTCTGCCGGACGATGCGCACATCGGCCCTGAGCCGGCGTGCGACTTCGATCGTGTCATCCACCGAATGGCCATCCACGATGATGACCTCGTGGATCCCGTCCGGGATCAGGCCGAAGACGTGCGGCAGGTTGCGGGCTTCATTCAGCGTCGGGATCACGACCGACACCCTGGGCCAGGGCACGCTCGAGCCAGACTGGATCGTCATGGTCCCCCTCCACGACTGGGGCGAACGGAGCGGGCAGCCTGGTCAGCTGGCCCCCGGCGGAGACCTGGCCTGGCAGGCTTGAATTCGCCTTGTCAATGCTGCGTTTGGACTCTCCCTGAATTGATAGCCCAAACGCCACGAGGGCCCGTAGGGGCCTTGTGTCCGTTTGCAGGACCAAAGGTCCCAGTGATGCGCAATGGTCGTTGCCCAGGCAATCCGGCACTGCCGGTAATTGGGCGGACCCTATCCGTGACGAACGGCAGGCCGGAAAGGGCGCGGCGTCGGCACTGCTCCATCCCGTCCCGGCGCCTCCGGGGGAGAGAGTCCAGGTCAGGCGGCTGACCGTCCCCGGAAGAGCCGCAGCGGCCAGCGAAGCGGGGACCAGCGGGGGCAGTCACACAGCGCGCAGTCCGTGCCCCGGCGGTAATGCCGGTGCGCGGCACGGTCATGACCGCACCGGCACAGCGCAGCCCGCTGCGACCTCATCTTCCCCCCACCAGTGCCGGGCACCTGGTTCCCCGGTCCAGGCACCAGCCTTGAGAGGACCTTACACGCGCCCGGGCTTCCGGCGCGGCGAGCCCGGTATGCCGTTTTTCTGTCTTAGCTCTGACGCAGCCGGGGTGCCCGCCGGTTCCCGGCGCGGGTGTGACTCAGCCCACGTCGAACGACTGCCCGGGCGCGGCGAGGGAGACCGGGCCGCCGTAGGCCACGGCGGAGGCCTCCTCCAGGCTCCGCACCGGGTCGTACCACGGCGGCACGTGCGTGATCATGAGGCGGCCCGCCCCGGCCCGGGCCGCGTGCTCGGCGGCCTGCCGGGCGGTCAGGTGCAGGTCCGCGGGCAGGTCCGGGCCTTCCTGGAACGACGCCTCGCACAGCAGCAGGTCCGCCTCGCCCGCCAGCCGGGCAAGGGCGGCGCTCTGGCCGGTGTCGGCGGAGTAGGCCAGCACCCGGCCGGCCGCCGCGAGCCGGAACCCGTAGGTCTCCACCGGGTGGTTCATCCGCGCCGTGGTCACCCGGAACGGGCCGATCTCGCGGGTTCCCTCGGTCAGTTCCCGGAAGCTGAACGCCCTGGCCAGCTCCGGCGGCCCGGCGTGCGCGTAGGCCTGCGCCATCCGCTCCGCGGTCCCGGCCGGCCCGTACACCGGGACGGGCGGCAGCGGGCCGCCCGGCGCATAGGTCCTGGCCACGTAGTACGGGCACAGGTCCAGGCAGTGATCGGCATGCAGATGGCTCAGGCAGACCGCGTCGATGCTGTCGAGGCGGGCGTACCGCTGCAGCGCGCCGATGGCGCCGTTGCCGAGGTCCAGCAGCAGCCGGAACCCGTCCGCCTCCAGCAGGTAGCAGGATGCCGGGCTGTCCGGCCCGGGCAGGGAGCCGGAGCATCCGGCCACGGTCAGCCGCATGGTTGCCCAGGCTAGGGCATGGCGGGCTCCGCGGGTCCCGCTACTGGCGCGTGAACACGCTCACATACTTCACGGTCAGGGTGCCGCCTGAGGTGGTGGCGGCGGTCGGGGTGGTGCACTGGCAGGCGTCGTCGGGATACGCACCGCCCATGGCGACGTCGAAGATGATCGAGAACCCGCCGCGCATGGCCTGGTTCCAGGCGGCCGTCCCGATCCGCCGTTCGTCCAGGCTGTGGAACTCGCGGTGGTCGAGGAACCAGTGGATGCTCTCGTTGCCGGGGTGCAGCCGGTCCACGATCACGCTGTAGGTGTGGAAGCTGGTCTGGCACCCGGTGCACGGGAGCAGGTCGGTGCCGATCCCGGCGGGCTCGTGGCAGGGCCCGGTGGTCCCGTCCGGGTTCTTGTCCTTCAGGTTGCCGCAGTGCATCGTGCCGGAATGCCTGCTGAGGCCGTTCACGGCCTCCAGGATGTCGATCTCGCCGTGCTCGGGCCAGGAACCGGGGCCCAGCAGCCAGAAGGCCGGCCAGTAGCCCAGGCCGGAGTCGGGGTCCGGCTGCCGGAGGGAGGCGGTGACCCGCAGCAGGCCGCCGGCTGGCGCGTCGAAGTAGCGCCGGGTCTGGATGTGCCCGGACGTCCACGACCGCCCCTGGCCCAGGGCGATGATGTCCAGCGCCCCCCGGCCGTCGAGCTGCACATTGCGGGTGGAGCTGGTCATCTTCTCCACCTCGTTGTTGCCCCACCCGGTGCGCCCGGTGTTGTAGCGCCAGTTCGCGGCGCTGACCGGGCTGCCGGCCGGGCCGCTGAAACTGTCGGTCCACACCAGCCGCCAGTGCTGGTGCTGGTGCCGGGGGGCGGCCGGCGCCGGGTCCGCGGCGCAGCCGGCCAGCATCACCGCCCCCGCCACCGCTGCGGCGAGGACCCGGCCGCGCCATCCCGCTCCTGCCTGCACGACTCCCCCTCCAGGGCAACGGGCGGCCGGTGCAGGCCGCCCGCGATGAGCCTTCTCCCGACGCTACTGCCTTCCGGCGGCCACCCGGATCACCCGCGGCGAGGTGATGATGCCCTCGGCCACGAACACCGCCAGCAGGGCGGCGCACAGTCCGGTGAGCCCGCCGTAAGCGCCGCCCACGGCCGCGGCGGCGAGCTCAGCGGCCGCGGTCACTGCCAGCACGATGGCAGCCGGCCGCGGCCGGCGCTCCGCCAGGCAGATGGCCATGTAGTGCAGCTTGGGCACGGTCGGCGGGTAGGCGGCGAGCATCAGCAGCAGCGGCACGGTGGCCTGCTCGACGTAGGTGTGACCGAACACCGACAGCACCAGGCGCGCGCCCAGGCCAAGGACCAGCATGCCGGCCAGCCCGGCGAGCGCGGACAGCCGCAGGGACAGCCGCAGTTTCTGCCGGGTCACCTGCGCCCTGGCCGAGCCGACCGCGAACAGCGCAGTCGCCAGGTCCAGCGGGACCAGGAACAGCAGGCCGGTAAGCGACCAGGCGGTGAAGAACGCGGCGTTCGCGGACGCCCCCACCACGACCGTGGCCACGATCGGCATGATCAGCCGGGGCACCTGCACGCCGATGTTCACCCAGTTGTGGGCGGCCACGGTCCAGCTCAGCCCGCGCAGGATCCGCCAGTCCGGCCGCGGCAGCACCGGTACCCCCCGCATCCGCAGCCACAGCGCGATCAGCGCCATGGACAGCGCCGTGCCCGCGACCCACGACAGCGTGATCCCGCTGCCCGCCCGGTCCTGGATCAGCAGCGCCGTCACCGGGAGGATCGCCAGCTTGCCCGCTGCGAACACGGTGTTGCGCCACAGCTGCAGGCCGCCGCGGGCCAGGCCGATGGCGGCCATGTCGAAGACCCCGGACGCGGCGGTCAGCGCCACCCCGGCCATCAGCAGCCCCGCCCCGGCCCAGGTCCCGGTCACACTGCTGAACTGCGCGCTGACCAGCGGCGCCACCAGGGAGAACACCACCGCGAGCAGCAGCGAGGCGATCCCGCCGGCGAGCATCGCCGCGGAGATGAGCTGGGCCCGGCGGGTGCGCCGGGGCAGCTCGCTGATCAGCACGGTGCCCAGGCCCATGGTGCCGACGATGGCCAGCACCCCCATGGCCGACACCGCCGCCGAGGAGTAGCCGACCGCCTGCTCGCTGAACATCCGGGCGGCGACCGCCCAGAAGGCCAGCCCGAGCGCGGAGGTCACCGCGGTCGCGCCGAAGATGGCGGCGAAGTTGCTGAGCAGGTCCCAGTTCCGCCGGAGCCATTCGGTGGCGGCGACGCGCAGCCGGATCGCTGCCTCGCTCTGGACTGTCATGGCTCTCCGTGACCGCGCGCGTGACTGACGGGGGCCATTCCGGCCCCGTTCCTGGTCCGCTACCTTGACGGCAGACGGCGACCTATTCATTGATAGGCCGCCGGCGGCCGCTTCCCCAGGGACCTTGGGCGGGGTCCGGCGCAGCCAAGGTCCCGAGCGCGCCCGGGCGCGGGACCGGCGGGCGGCGGCTCAGCCGCCGCGGCCCACCCGGGCGATCTGCCGGCTCTGCGCGACCAGCCGGCCGGCCGAGTCCCAGACCTCGGCTTCCTCGTCGAACCAGCCGCCGCTGACGTGGCGGCAGCGGGCGGCCACCCGCAGCAGCCCGGGCGCTGGCACCGCGCGCATGTGCCAGGTGAGCTCGACCGTGGGCGACCAGCCGGCCGCCCCGATGCCGAACACCACCGGCGGCAGCGCGTCCACCGCCAGCGCGAGCAGGTAGGCGTCCGGGTCGCGGGCCTCGCGGAGCGAGAAGTAGCCGCGCATCTCCGGCACGCCCGCGGGCCTGCCGTGCAGCCAGCCGGTGGTCGCCGGGTCCAGCCGCAGGTCCACCTGGGCCGCGAAGCCCGCGAACATCGACCGGTCCGCGGCGTCGGCGAAGCCGGTGCACTCCGCCAGCGGCGGCAGCACCGGCGGCTCCCCGGTCCACGACAGGCCGCCCTCGGCCGGCTCACCGAGGACGCCGGTGGTGACCGTGGTCTCCAGCATCGGCTTGCCGCCCTGGCTGAGGGTGGCCCGGGCGGTGGCCGCGGTCCGGCCCTGCTTGAGCCAGGTGACCTGCACCTCGGCGGGCTCGGTGCGGGGGGCCCGCAGGTAGTGGGCACTGGTCGCGACCGGATGCGGGTGCGGCGAGGTGTCGAGCACCGCCCGCAGCACGGACGCCAGCAGCACGCCGCCGTTCACCCCGCCGACCTGCTCGCCGCCCGGGGAGAAGATCGCGAAGCGCTCGTCCGGGCGCACCTCGTAGGTGCCGTCCCCGGTCTGCTTCGCCTCGATCGCCTCGTCGAACGCGGTCATGCCCATAGCTGGCCCTCGAGCCGGGCCTCCGCCTCTTCCAGGGTGCCGGAGTAGGCGCCGGTGGACAGGTACTTCCAGCCGCCGTCGGCGACGATGAAGGCGATGTCGGCGCGCTGCCCGGCGGCCTGCGCCTTGGCCGCCATCCCGATCGCGGCGTGCAGCGCGCAGCCGGTGGAGATCCCGGCGAAGATGCCCTCGGCGTCGAGCAGCTCGCGGGTGCGGCGCAGCGCGTCAGAGGAGGACACCGAGAACCGGGTGGTGAGCACGGACTCGTCGTACAGCTCGGGGACGAAGCCCTCGTCCACGTTGCGCAGCCCGTACACGAGCTCCCCGTAGCGGGGCTCGGCGGCCACGATCGCCACCCCAGGCACCTGCTCGCGCAGGTACCGCCCGACGCCCATCAGCGTCCCGGTGGTGCCGAGCCCGGCCACGAAGTGGGTGATGCTGGGCAGGTCGGCGAGCAGCTCCGGCCCGGTGGTCTGGTAATGGGCGCGGGCGTTCGCCTCGTTGCCGTACTGGTAGAGCATGACCCAGTCGGGGTGCTCGGCGGCCAGCCGCTTGGCGACCCGGACCGCCTCGTTCGAGCCGCCCGCGGCCGGCGAGGAGATGATCTGCGCCCCGTACATCTGCAGGATCTGCCGGCGCTCGGCGGAGGTGTTCTCCGGCATCACGCAGATCACCTTGTAGCCGCGCACGTGCGCGATCATGGCCAGGGAGATGCCGGTGTTGCCGGAGGTGGGCTCCAGGATGGTGGCGCCGGGCGCCAGCAGCCCCTCCTTCTCGGCCTGCTCGATCATGAAGAAGGCGGCCCGGTCCTTGACCGACCCGGTCGGGTTGCGGTCCTCCAGCTTGGCCCACAGCCGCACCTCGGCCGACGGCGACAGCCTCGGCAGCCCGACCAGCGGGGTCCCGCCGAGCGAGTCGAGCAGCGAGTCGTAGCGCATAGGGCTCCCAGCCGCCCCCGTCAGCGCATGCCGCCGGCCACCGCCGGCAGGACGGTCACGGTGTCGCCGTCCTTGACCGGCGTCTCCAGCCCGCCCAGGAAGCGCACGTCCTCGTCGTTCAGGTAGACGTTCACGAACCGCCGCAGCGCGGCGCCCTCGACCAGCCGGTCACGCAGCCCGCCGTGCCGGGCGTCCAGGTCGCTGATCAGCTCAGCGAGCGTCGAACCGGAGCCCTCGACCGACTTGGCGCCGCCGGTGTACGTGCGCAGGATCGTCGGGATGCGGACCTCGATGGCCATGAACAACGCTCCAGGGTGTCGCAGACGGGTTCACCGGCAGTCTGCCGCAGGGCAGGCCGGTCCTCAGGGGTGCCAACGGGCGGCCGGGCGGGATCATTCCGGGGGCTGTGCCTCCGTGGCGGCCGCCACCGTGATCTGGACCTCTTCCTCGGTCACCACGCCGTCGATGATCCGGTACGAGCGGAACTCCGCCTGCTCCGGGTCCCGGGTGGAAACCAGCACGTAGTGCGCGGCCGGCTCCATGGCGTAGGAGATGTCGGTCCGCGACGGGTACGCCTCGGTGGCGGTGTGGGAGTGGTAGATGACGACCGGTTCCTCGTCCCGGTCGTCCATGTCCCGCCAGACCCGCAGCTGCTCCAGGGAGTCGAAGCGGTAGAAGGTCGGTGACCGCTCGGCGTTGATCATCGGGATGAAACGCTCGGGCCGGTCGCTCCCGGCCGGCCCGGCGATCACCCCGCAGGCCTCGTCCGGGTGATCGGCCCGGGCGTGCGCCACGATCTTCGCCTGCAGCCCGGCGGGGAGGATGAGCATGCCTGTGAGCGTAGCCGGGACCGCGGGACGCCCGGACCGCTCCCCCGCCCCCCGCGGCTTACCAAAGCGCGCGGACCAGGGTCTCCTGGACGTAGGTCAGCCAGTTGTACACCTCGAAGTAGCCGGCCCGGGGGTCGTCGGCGGCCAGCCCCGCCAGCTGGTCCTCGAAGTCCTCGGTGATCTCCAGGCGCACCCCGAGCGCCAGCCGGACGTCGTTGAGCGCCTGCAGCCAGGACTGCGCCTCCTCCCCGGACAGGCGCACCCGGCCGCCCTCGGCGGGCAGGGTGGCCAGCACCAGCCGGGCGTTCTCCACCTTGGCGCCGCGCAGCCCGTCCTCGGTGTAGCGGCGGAACTCCCCGGCCGCCTCCGGGTCCTCGCGATAGGCGTCGGGGAACAGCCGGGCCAGCACCGGGTCCTCGGGCCGGGTCGCGGGGCGCTCCAGCTGGCTGAGCATGTCAGCCAGGTCGTCCGGGCTGCCAGGCCCGGGCGCCCCGGCCTCCCCCGGCGTCAGCCCGCCCGGCTCGGGCGGCGGCTGATCCAGCTGCACCAGTTCGGCGATCTGGCTGACCAGGGTCCGGACGATGGCCGCCTCGGTGGCGCTGAAGCGGGCGGTCACGCCGCCCGCGCTGCCCCGGAACCCGCTCATGGCGCCCCGGCTCCTGCCGTGGTCACCGCGGTCACCGGTCGTGGCTGATCGTGGCCCACAAACCGTAGCCGTGCAGGACCTCGGCGTCTCTTTCCATGGACTCCCGGGTGCCCGAGGACACCACCGCCCTGCCCTTGTGGTGCACGTCGAGCATGAGCTTCTCGGCTTTCGGCTTCGCGTAGCCGAACACGGTCTGGAACACGTAGGTCACATACGACATGAGGTTGACCGGGTCGTTCCAGACGATCGTCACCCATGGGGTGTCGGGGATCGCGTCCTGCCCGGTCTCTGGCCGCTCGACCTCAACAGGTGCCACACTCACCGGTACTCACCTCCCTGTTTCGTAGTCTTCCACGGGTGACGAGTGAATCGGACAGTGCCACCCAGGGCACCGCGCTGCTGACTGACCACTATGAGCTGACGATGCTGGCCAGTGCCCTGCGCAGCGGGGTGGCGGGCCGGCGCGCGGTGTTCGAGGTGTTCGCCCGGCACCTGCCGCACGGCCGCCGGTACGGCGTGGTGGCCGGGACCGGGCGGCTGCTGGACACGCTGGAGCGGTTCCGGTTCAGCGCCGGTGACCTGCACTTCCTGCAGTCCTCCGGGGTGACCGACGACCTCACCTGCCAGTACCTTGAGTCGTTCCGCTTCACCGGCGACATCTGGGGCTACGCCGAGGGGGACTGCTACTTCCCGGGCTCGCCGATCCTCGTCGTGGAGGCAACCTTCGCTGAGGCCGTGGTGCTGGAAACGGTGATCCTGTCCGTTCTCAATCATGACTGTGCCATCGCCTCGGCGGCGTCGCGGATGGTGACCGCGGCCGGCGGCCGGCCGCTCATCGAGATGGGCTCGCGCCGCACCCACGAGCTGTCCGCGGTGGCCAGCGCGCGGGCCGCCTACCTCACCGGTTTCGCCGCCACCTCGAACCTGCGGGCCGGGCACGACCACCAGGTGCCGACCAGCGGCACCAGCGCGCACGCGTTCACGCTCGTGCACGACAGCGAGCGGGACGCGTTCAGCAGCCAGCTCGCCACCCTGGGCCCGGGCACCACCCTGCTGGTGGACACCTACGACGTGGAACGGGCCGTGCGCGCCGCGGTGGAGCTGGCCGGCCCGGACCTCGGCGCGGTCCGCATCGACAGCGGCGACCTGCCGGTGGTCGCCCGGCAGGTCCGGAACCTGCTCGACGAGCTCGGCGCCACCCGGACCAGGATCGTCCTCACCGGTGACCTGGACGAGTACTCGATCGCCGCGCTGGCCGCGCTGCCGGTGGACGGCTACGGGGTGGGGACGTCCCTGGTGACCGGCTCCGGCGCGCCGACCGCGGCGCTGGTCTACAAGCTGGTGGCCCGGGCGCTGGAACCGGGGCCGGAGGCGGAGCTGCGGCCGGTGGCGAAGCGGTCGGTGGGCAAGCCGGGCCGGGGCGGCCGCAAGTGGGCGCTGCGTCACCGCGACGACCGCGGGACCGCCCAGGCCGAGGTGATCAGCACGGAGCCGCCCGAGCCCGCGCCCACCGACCGGCTGCTGCTGCAGCCGCTGGTCCGGGCCGGGGAGATCGTCGGCCGCGAGCCGCTGGCCGCCGCCCGCGAGCGCCATCAGCGGGCACTGGCCGAGCTGCCGCTGCACGCCCGCCAGCTGTCCCGCGGCTACCCCGCCATCCCGACGGTGTTCACGCCGGACGGCGAATATACCGGGTGAACGGGGCCGCACCGGGCCGGTACGGTGGCGCTCATGCATCCATCGGCGGAGAAGGTGGCCGGCGCCCTGCGCGAGCGGGGGGTCACCGGGGAGGTCAGGGAGCTGCCCGAGCCCGCGCCCACCGCGGCGGCCGCGGCGGCGCAGCTCGGCTGCGAGGTGGGGGCGATCGCCAACAGCCTGGTGTTCAGCGCGGACGGCGCCCCGGTGCTGGTGCTGACCAGCGGCGCCCACCGGGTGGACACCGGGAAGGTGGCGGGCCTGCTCGGGGCCGGGTCGGTGAAGCGCGCCGACCCGGACTTCGTCTACGCCGCCACCGGCCAGCGCATCGGCGGGGTGGCGCCGCTGGGGCACCCGCAGCCGCTGCGCACGCTGGTGGACACCTGGCTGGAGCCCCACGAGGTGGTCTGGGCGGCGGGCGGCCACGCGCACTGCGTGTTCCCCACCACGTTCGCGGAACTGGTGCGGATCACCGGCGGCACCGCGGCCGACGTCGGCGCCGGCTGACCGGGCCCGGCACCGGCCGTCTACTAAGCTCGTGACGTGCGTGCACTGATGATCGTGGATGTCCAGAACGACTTCTGCGAGGGCGGCTCGCTCGCGGTCGCGGGCGGCGCTGCCACGGCTGCGGCGATCACCCGCTACCTGGCCGGGCACGGGGCGGACTATGCCCACGTGGTCGCCTCGCGTGACTACCACATCGAGCCGGGCTCGCACTTCTCCGCCGACCCCGATTTCGCGGGCACGTGGCCGCAGCACTGCGTGGCCGGCACGCCGGGCGCGCAGTTCCATCCCGGCTTCGACACCAGCCGGGTCGACGCGGTCTTCAGCAAGGGTGCCTATGCCGCCGCCTACAGCGCGTTCGAAGGCACCGATGAAGCCGGCACGCCGCTGGCGGACTGGCTCCGCGGTCAGGGCATCAGCGAGCTCGACGTGGTGGGGATCGCCACGGATTTCTGCGTGCGTGCCACCGCTGTCGACGCTGCCCGGCTGGGCTTCGCCACCCGGGTGCTGCTGGAGCTGACCGCAGGCGTGAGCCCGGACAGCACCCGCGCAGCCCTGGCTGAGATGCGCGCCGCCGGTGCCGAACTTGTGGGCGAGCCCCTGCTGGCGCCCGGCGAAAGCATCCTGTAGGCCCGCCCGGGGCGTCAGTCGCCTTCGGGGAGGCCCTCGTAGATCCGCTTGCAGTCGGGGCAGACCGGGTAGCGCTTGGGGTCGCGGCTGGGCACCCAGACCTTGCCGCACAGCGCCACCAGCGGCGTGCCGGTCACCGAGCTCTCGACGATCTTGTCTTTGATCACGTAGTGCGCGAAGCGCTCGTGGTCGCCGTCGCCGGTGGACAGGTCCGGGCGCGTCCCGGTGTCTTCTCGGGTCCCCTGCTGGGGAAGTACCTCGGTGCTCACGGTTGCCCATTGTAACGGGCCATCTCCGCGCTCCGGGATCAGTTCAGGCCCGGATCATCCGGATATGTCGCGACAAGGGCGTGCGTGCCGCCCGCCCGGCGCAGGACGCCCTCCCACAGCCGCCCCGGCTCGGCGGCGAACGCGTCGTCCGGCTCACCGGACAGCACGTACCAGGCGCCCTCGTCGATCTCGGACTGGAGCTGCCCTGGGCTCCAGCCCGCGTAGCCGGCGAAGACCCGCAGCGCGGTGATGCCGCCCGCGACCAGCTCCGGCGGCGTGTCCAGGTCCACCAGGCCGACCCGGGACATCACCGGGGCGCCGTCCAGCGCCCGCCAGCCCACGGGCTCCTCCTGGCCGGGCGCGATCGCCAGCGCCAGCGCGCTGTTCGGGGCCACCGGGCCGCCCTTGAACACCACCGAGGGCCCGGTCACGAAGTCCGTCCACGGCTGGAGGACCTGCTCGACCGGGATCTCGGTGGGCCGGTTGAGCACCACCCCGAGCGTGCCCTCGCCGGGCGCGTCCTCCACCACCAGGACGACGGTCCGCCGGAAATTCGGGTCGCCCAGCAGCGGCGTGGCGACGAGCAGCCGGCCCGCCAGGCCTTCCTCCATGCTCCCCATTCTGGCCGAGCAGGCCGGGGCGTGTCTGCCGGAGATCACCCGGGCGCGGCGGGGCCCCCAGGGGGCCGCTGAACAACGGCCACCCGGCTCGCGTGTCCCCGCATCCCGGCTGGCGGCGTTGTCGTCGTCGCCGATAGCTCCGCTATCGGCTCCTCCTCCGCCTTGCCATCCGGGCGCGGGAACCCGCTCACTATCGGGCGCCGTTATTCAGCGGCCCCCTAGTGCGGCCGGGAGGGCCGCCCGCCGGCCGCGTCGCGGACCGCCGCCGCGACCGCGGAGGCCACGTCCGGGTGGAACACCGACGGGATGATGTAGTGCGGCCCGAGCTCGCTGGCTGACACCACGCCCGCCAGCGCGCGGGCCGCCGCGACCAGCGTCTCCTCGGCGACCGTGCGGCTCTGCGCGTCCAGCAGGCCGCGGAACACGCCCGGGAAGGCCAGCACGTTGTTGATCTGGTTCGGGTAGTCGCTGCGGCCGGTGGCCACCACGGCGGCGTGCTCGGCCGCCGCGTCCGGGTCCACCTCCGGCTCCGGGTTGGCCAGCGCGAACACGATCGCGTCCTCGTTCATGGCGGCGATGTCGTCGCCGGTCAGGATGCCGGGAGCGGACACGCCGATGAACACGTCCGCGCCCCGCAGCGCGCCGCGCAGGTCGCCGTCATAGCACCCGTGGTTGGTGTGGTCGGCCAGCCACTGCAGGTTGCTGTCCAGGCCCGGCCGGCCGTTGTAGACCGCGCCCTTGTCGTCGCACACGACCACGTCGGACGCGCCGGAGGCGAGCAGCAGCCGCAGCACCGCCGACCCGGCCGCGCCCGCCCCGGCCATGGCGATCCGGACCCCGGTGAGCTTCTTGCCGACCACCCGCAGCGCGTTGGTCAGCGCGGCCAGCACCACGATCGCGGTGCCGTGCTGGTCGTCGTGGAACACCGGGATGTCGAGCAGGTCGCGCAGCCTGCGCTCCACCTCGAAGCAGCGCGGCGCGCTGATGTCCTCCAGGTTGATGCCGCCGAACGCCGGGGCGATGATCTGCACGGTGCGGACGATCTCGTCGGTGTCCTGGGTGTCCAGGCAGACCGGCCAGGCGTCGATGCCCGCGAACCGCTTGAACAGCGCTGCCTTGCCCTCCATCACCGGCAGCGCGGCGTAGGGGCCGATGTTGCCCAGGCCCAGCACGGCCGAGCCGTCGGTGACCACCGCGACGCTGTTGCGCTTCACCGTGAGCCTGCGCACATCGTCGGGGTTCTTGGCGATGGCCAGCGACACCCGGGCCACGCCGGGCGTGTAGGCCATGGACAGGTCGTCCCGGTTGCGCAGCGGCACCTTGGCGGCGGTCTCGATCTTGCCGCCCAGGTGCAGCAGGAAGGTCCGGTCGCTGACCTTGCTGAGCGTGACGCCGTCGATGGCGGCGAGCGCCTCCACGATCGCCTCGGCGTGGTCGGTGTCCCGGGCCGCGCAGGTCACGTCCACCCGCAGCCGCTCGTGCCCGAACGGGGTCACGTCGAGCGCGGTGACCGCGCCGCCCGCGGCCTCCACCGCGTGGGTGAGCTCGCTCACCGCCCTGCCGTGGGACGGCACCTCCAGCCGGACGGTGATCGAATACGAAACACTGGGCGCTACCGCCACGGTTTCCCCTCCGCCTCCTGGCCTGGCCGTTTCCCGGCCGGCGCTGTGTTCCCCGGCCCGCTGTGCTCCCCCGGCCCGCTGCGCTCCCCCTGCCCGCTCTGCGCAGGAACAATGGTGCCATCCCCGGAGGGATGATCCGGCCGGTGCGGGCGGGCCAGCCGCCCGGCCGCGCGGCCGCCCCGGCGAGCCGGCAGCGCGGCACCCCGCTGGCACGTACCCTGCAGGTGTGTCTGGAGGCAGTATGACCGGCAGCCGCGCGCTGCCGCGGCAGGCGGCTGCGGCCGCCGCCCCGCGCCCGGCGGCCGCGCCCGAGGGCGCGATCGACGTGGCCCGCCTGCGGGTGGCCATCGCCCGGGTGTCGCGTCGGCTGCGCCGGCACGAGCTCGCCGGGCTGACCCCCACCCAGCTGTCCGCGCTGTCGACGGTGGAACGGTCCGGCCCGATGCGCCTCGGCGACCTGGCGGCCGCCGAGGGGATCGCCCCGTCCACCCTGACCCGGCTGGTCACGGCCCTGGAAGAGCGCGGCTACGTGGAACGGTGCCCGGTGCCAGGCGACGCCCGCGCCAGCACGCTGGCGATCGCGCCGGAGGGCCACGCCGTGCTGGAGCGGATCCGGCAGGAGAGCATCAGCCTGCTCGCGGGCCAGCTGCGCGCGCTCACCCCGGAGCAGCTCGCCGCCCTGAGCGCGGCGCTGCCCGCGCTGGAGCAGCTCGCCGACGCCGACCCCCGGCGCGGCTGATTTCTGGCCCTCGCTCGCCTCCGGGCCGCTGGAGCCCGCCGTCTTCCCGCTCTCTTTCTGGCCCTCGCTCGCCTCCGGGCCGCTCGAGCCCGCCGTCTTCCCTCCTCGCTCCGGCTCCTTCGTCGCCTCGCTCGTCGGTCCAGACGGCGGCGCGGCCCTTCGGCTCGCTCCGGCCGGGGCGCACCGCGCCCCTTCCGGTACCGGTCGTCAGTTCGGGTGGCGGCGCGGCCCTAGAAGAGCAGGCTGGAGAGCTTGGTGCGGGCCTTGGCGACCCGCGGGTCACGCGGCGGCAGCACGTCGAACAGGCCGATCAGGTGCTTGCGCGCGGTGTCGCGCTCGGCGCCCGAGGTGCGCCGGATGACACCGAGCAGCCGGTCGAAGGCCTCGTCGGGCTTGCCCTCGGCCAGCTCCAGGTCCGCGACCCGGATCTGCGCCCCGACGTCGGCGGGCGCCTCGGCGGCGGCCCGCCGTGCCTGCGCGTGATCGAACGTGCCGACCCGCTTGATGAGCTCCACCTGCGCCAGGCCCATGGTGGCGGCCGGATCGCCGGGCTCTGACTCGAGGAGCTGCTGGAACGCGGCCGCCGCGGCGTCCATGTCGCCGCGCTCCATGGCATGCTGCGCCTCGGCGAACACCGCGTCCCCGGGCCCCTCCTGGGCCTCCTCACCGGGCTGGCCGCCTTCGCCGCCGGGCTCGCCTTCGCCGCCGGGCATGCCCAGCTGCTGGGCCGCCTGCATCACCTGGTCCAGCCACTGCCGCACCTGCGACTCGGGCAGCGCGCCCAGGAAGCCGTGCACCACCTGGCCGCCGACGACGGCGACGACCATCGGGATGCTCTGGACCTGGAGCGCGGCGGACAGGCGCGGGTTCGCGTCCACATCCACCTTGGCCAGCACCCAGGCCCCGTTGGCCTCGGCGGCCAGCTTCTCCAGGATCGGGCCGAGCTGCTTGCAGGGGCCGCACCACTCCGCCCACAGATCCATGATCACCGGGACGGTGCGGGAACGCTCCACCACCTCGGTGTTGAACGTGGCGTCGGTCACGTCGAAGACGTGGCTGCCCTGCGGGCTCACCGGCCCGCCCGTGCGTGCCGCCGCCTGCTGGCTCCGCTGCGCGGCCGCCTGCCGCGCACCCAGATCCACGGCGCCGTATAGCGAGAAGTCCCGCGGTTGCTGCATGACTCCATCCTGCCGCATGTCTGCCGTGAGTCGTCCGCCTGCCCGCAGACGACGGCGGGGCGGGGCCTGCCGGGAGCCTACCGGCGGCTCAGCCGGGTGCGGCTGGCGGATAGAGTGCCGCCGTGCTCAGCCAGATCGTCTGGCCTGCGCTCATTCTGGGCGCGGCCGCCGCCCTGTCGGTTGGGCCGATCTTCGTGACGATCCTGCAGTCGGCACTCACCAGCGGCTTCCCGGCCGGGATGCGGGTCATCATGGGCTCGGCCCTGGCCGACCTGATCCTGGTGGTGCCGGCGCTGGCGTTCACCTGGCTGGTGGCCGGCCTGGCCCGCGCCGCCCTGTGGACCGGCCTGGCCGGCGCGGTCTTCCTGTGCGCGCTGGCGGTGCAGGCCAGCTACCAGGCCCGGCGGCTGTGGCGGCGGGAGGCCATGATCACGCCGGTCACCGGCTGGGCGCTGGGCAGGGGCCTGCTTGGCAACCTCACCAGCCCGGCCACCTGGTCATTCTGGATCGCCGTCGGCACCCCCACGATGCTGCACGCCGAGCGGGCCGGCGGCGCCAGCGGCCTGGTGCTGTTCCTGGTCATCTGGTTCGTCACCGCGGCCGGCCTCGAGGCGGCGCTGGCGCTCGCGGTGGCCCGGTCCCGGCACCGGGTGGGCGCCCGCGGGCTGGCCGTCCTCAACGCGAGCGCCGCCGCCTTCTTCCTGGTGCTGGCCGTGCTGCTGGTGGCCAGGGACGTCGCCCCGCGGCTGGCCAGCTGATTTTCTGGCCCTCGGCTCGCCTCCGGGCCGCTGGAGCCCTTCGGCTCACTCGGGCTAGAACGAAGGCGGCTCGGCGTAGCTGCCCCATTCGCCGCGCAGCGTCCCGCAGATCTCACCGAGGGTGGCTTCGGCGCGGGCCGCCTCGAGCATCGGCGGGATCATGTTCGCGCCGGACCTGGCCGCGGCCAGCATCGCGGCCAGCGCGGCGTCCACCGCTGCCTGGTCCCGGGCCGCCCGCCGCCGGCCCAGCTCGGCCGCCTGCTCGCGTTCCACCTCGTGGCTGACCCGGAGGATCTCCACCGGCTCGCTGCTGGTGCCGGGGTGGGAGTTCACGCCCACCACCTTCTTGTCGCCCTTTTCCAGCTGCTGCTGGTAGGCGAAGGCCGCCTCGGCGATCTCGGAGGTGAACCAGCCGTTGTCGATGCCGCGCAGGATGCCGCCGGTCATGGTGCCGTCCGGGCTCATCGCCCGGATCCGGGCGAAGATCTCCTCGGCCTCGGCCTCCAGCCGGTCGGTGAGCACCTCCAGGTACCACGAGCCGCCGAGCGGGTCGGCGACGTTCCCCACGCCCGTCTCCTCCATGATCACCTGCTGGGTGCGCAGCGCGATCTCGGCCGCCCGCTCGCTGGGCAGCGCGAGCACCTCGTCCAGCGCGTTGGTGTGCAGCGAGTTGGTCCCGCCGAGCACCGCCGCGAGGGCCTCGATCGCCGTGCGGACCACGTTGTTCATCGGCTGCTGCGCGGTCAGCGACACGCCGGCGGTCTGCGTGTGGAACCGGAGCCGCTGCGCCCTCGGATCCGCCGCGCCGTACCGGTCGCGCAGCCAGCGTGCCCAGATCCTGCGCGCAGCTCGGAACTTCGCGATCTCCTCGAAGAAGTCGATGTGCGCGTCGAAGAAGAACGACAGGCCGGGCGCGAACTGCTCGATGTCAAGGCCGCGCGAGAGGCCCAGCTCGACGTATCCGAAACCGTCGGCCAGCGTGAACGCCAGC